>CAZMNP010000068.1:0-13958 GCA_964567675.1 uncultured Actinomycetes bacterium | reverse complement strand
TCTTCACCTCGACGTCCGAACGGACCTCGGGCCGGTACTCGGCCGGATCGACCCGCTCGGCGAGGGCTTCCCAGAGGCCTTGCCCGTCCTCGTCGGCCGCGGCGTCCTCGATCCGCGCCGCGAGAGTGGCATACAGGCCCGGCCGCCCGGCCGGCCCCGACCCCTCGGGCTTGGCGGCCGGCCGAGCTTCTTTCAGGCGACCCTGGACCGCGCCGTAAACGGACACGGGGGCCACGGCGCGGCGCCGAGAGGCGTAGAGGTTGCCGACGAACGCTCCCGCGATCAGCACCAGGGCGATGGTCGCGAGGACGGCCTCCACGCGCGCATCTTCGACCCGCGCTCCCACCGTTGCAACGTGACCGGCGTCACGCCGCGTCGGTGCGGCGGGTCACCCTCGTGTTCCGTGCCTGCGACTACCGTCACCCGGGGATCGACAAGGAGGGTACCGATGCACGGAGACGTCCAGATTCTTGCCGGTGAGCTTCCGAACCACCGGGTTCACGACCTGATGCGTGAGGCCGAGGCCGAGCGGCTGGCCCGGACGACACGCCGGGCGCGGCTCGCGGACCGCCACGGCGCAAGTCGCCGGTTCGCGCAGGCGGCCACGGCCGCCGTCGTGTGGCCGGTCAGGTCCTGAGGAGCGTTCATCGAGCTGCCGCATCCTCGACCCATTCGCGCTACGCCGCGAGGGTAGCGTCCGGCCCAAGAGGAACATGCGCCCTCTTGAGCGGGGAGCCGGTCCATCCCGGCTCCCCGCGCCCCTTTTCGGGGTGCCCGGACCTGACCGGTCCGGTCGCTGTGTCAACGCCAGCGGCCGACCATCACACGGGTGACCTTGAACCCCTCGTCCACGGTGCTCCGCACGTCGTGGAACCCGCCACTCCGCATCACGCTTGCGACCGCGCGAGAGCGATCCGGACTCACTTCGATCAGGAGCCAGCCCCCCGGCTTCAACCACTCGCCCGCCTCAGACGCCGTGCGCCCGATCAGGCCGAGCCCGTCGACGCTTCGGTCACTCAGCGTGTGGGGGGGTTCCCACCGACGGATCTCGTCCGGAAGGTCGCGAAGCTCACCCTTCGGGACGTAGGGGGGGTGCAGCGTCACGACGTCCACTCGCCCCTTGAGCTCCGAGGGGACACCGCCGAACAGATCACCGACCCCGAAGGTCGCCCGGAGTCTCAGCGCGGCCGCGTTCCGGCGAGCGACGCGGACCGCGTTCGCCGAGATGTCCGTTCCGAAGGCCCGAACGCCGGGCACCTCGTTCGCGGCAGCGAGCGCGATCGTCCCGCCACCCGTCGCCACATCGACGAGGATCGGCCTTCGGCGCCGGCGGAGCCTGCGGATGGCCTGCTCCGCAAGGAACTCGGACGAGTCGCGCGGCACGAAGACGCCGGGTCGAGCTCCGATCTCCATCCCGCGGAAGACCGCGAACCCCTTGATCAACTGCACGGGTTCGCCCTTGACGCGGCGGTCGACCATCCGCTCGAACCTCCGGCGGGCGGGGGCGGGCACCGGAAGTTCGCGGTCGAGCTCGTCGGTGCCGAGCTCGATGTCGAGGGCGTGGGCGAGGAGGTCTTCGGCTTCGATCAGCTCGCGGTCGCGCTGCCAGTGATCGATCGCCGACGAGGCCGTCAGCCGCTCGACGGCTCGGTCAAGGAGTTCCCCGACGTTCACGGGCGAGGACGGTACCAGGGTCCGTGTCCGACCATCGCCGTGGGACAATCGAACGATGGCGAAAGCCACGGCCTCGAAGTCGCGGACGCGGCGCACATCCGCTCCCGAGATCCGCCTGACCGGCGACCGCATCGTCGTTGGGGAACCGGACGACGGGGAGCGCAAGACGCGTGGCGGTCTGCTGATCCCGGCGACCGCCGCCCAAGCTCCCAAGCGCTGCGTCTGGGGGAAGGTCACGCTCGTGGGCCCCGACGTGCGATCGGTGAAGACCGGCGACCGCATCCTCTACCTGCCACAGGCGGGCCTGGAGGTCGAGCTCGACGGCCGCGAGTGCCTGCTACTCCGCGAGCGAGACGTGCAGGCGGTGTCCTCGCCTCCCGCGGCCGGCAAGGAACGGGAGCCGGGGCAGTACCTCTAGCGCAGATCGCTGGGCCGCGGGCCCTGCTAGCCCGTGAGGAACGAGAGTCGGACGCGACGGACGTCGTTGTCCCGGTTCGGATCGACCAGCACGATCCGCTGCCACGTGCCGAGGACCACTCGGCCGCCGTCTACCGCAAGCACCAGCGACGGCGACACGAGCACCGGCAGCAGATGGTCGCCGCCGTGGCCGGACGAGACGTGTCGGTGCACGTATCGGTCGTCGCGCGGCAGGAGCCGCTCGAGCAGTTCCTCGAGATCTGCCTCGGACCCCGAGCCCGTCTCCATGAGAGCAACACCGGCGGTCGCGTGGGGAACGAAGACGTGCAGCAACCCATCGCGTCCAGAAGCCGCGAATGCCTCGACGCGCTCGGTGAGGTCGACGACCCGGCGTCCCTGAGTCCCGACGGTGAATTCCTCGACCTGCACGGTCACCTTCCTTGATGGTCTTCGAGAGCGGATTGTCGTCGAAGGGTCGCTTGGTCGCACTTGACGCACTTGACGGCGCCGTTGTAATCATGTAATCATGCCTGACATGACACGATCACGCAGCAGCGACGAAGAGCTCGAAGGCTGGTTCGCCGGGCGTCTGCCCGGCGATTGGTTCGTCGGCCCGCCCGAGGTGCGCGCCGACCGTGAGGAGATCCTGGTCGTCGGCACGCTCTCCGACCCGGAGCTTCCCGACGGCGCGACGCCCGAAGCCGCCGCGACCGCCCGTCTCGCGAGGATCGACGGCTTCCGAGAGGACACGCGCGAGCGCAGGATGCGTATCGCCCAGGAGGCGCAGCACCGGTTCGGCCGACGCGTCTCGTGGGGAGCTCAGTCCGGTGACGCGCGGAAGCTGTTCACGACGGTCAGCGTTCCCGCGATGACTCGCCTGCGGATCTCCGAGCGCGAGGTGTTGGACACCCTGGTGGACTCGGGGGTCGCTCGCTCGCGCAGCCATGCGCTCGCCTGGTGCGTTCGCATCGTCGCCGAGCGCCAAGAGGAGTGGCTGAAGGACCTGCGCGGCGCCCTCACGCACGTCGAGAAGGTGCGAGAGGAAGGTCCGACGTCCTAGCCGCGACGCCTACTCGGCGCTGAGGCCCATCCGGTAGAGCTTTCGCCCCCGCACCTGGTCGTAGAGCACGACCTCCTCCACGCCGTTCTCGAAGAGATCGCGCCAGGAGGTCCCGATCCACACCTCGGCCGCATCGGGATCGGGGAAGTGAGGCGAGCGGCCGACCTCTTGCCCCGACTGATCCAGATACGCCCACGCGAACATCATGGCCTCCGGATCGCGAGGATCATGTTCACGGCCCTGCTCACCCACACGTGCTCTCCCGCCTGGAGGTCGTCGGGGATAGATTCTGCCCCCAACCGGGCAGTCTCAAGCACCCCGTCGGGATACGCGACGGTGACGTCCGCATAGCGCGCACCGTGCACATCGAGCAGGCGCACCTCGCGGATCGTTCCCTCGCGTTCGCCGAGCACGATCGAGCAGGCTACCAGCGACGATGGGCGCCCGTGCCTGAAGGGTGCAACCGCACCGACCGCCCCGTCCCGGTCCGCTCAAGGAGCCCCCGGGGAGGGTCGAGGACAGAGATGAGATGTCCACGCGGCCCCGCCGGCGTCTCCTCGCCGTGCTCGCATGCCTCACCGTCGTGCTGTTCCCACAGCCGGCCTCCTCGACCTACGCGGGCTCGGCGGCGCGTTCCGGCGAGGCCGGGTCCGGACCTCAAGCATGGGGGACCTACGGTCCCTCCGCACCGGCCGGCGTGCATTGGGACGATGTGAACCGGAAGCACTGGGCGCGTTCGGCGATCGATCATGTCGCGGGCGTCAACGACTGGATGCGCGACTTCCGGCAACTCGAGGAAGGCGTCTATCCGTTCAAGCCCGACGATGCGGAAACCCGAAGATTCTTCGCGCGCGCGCTGTACCGGGCGTTCGGCGCCGCCTTCGAAGTGGACCCGGCCGTCACGTTCAACGATCTCCCGGACACGGATCGCTTCTTCCGCTTCGCCAACGTCGCGGTCGCACAAGGGTGGATCGAGGCTGCCGATGGAAACTTCCTGCCGACCGAGCCGGTCACGACCGCCATGGTGCACCGGGCGCTCGTCCTCGCCCTCGGTCTGGGGGATCTCGCTGCGGGCGCGGACGCGCTCCACACGCGGGACGGTACGAAGATCCCGACGCCGGGCGGCTTCGGCACGCTGCTGATCGGCATGCGGCTCGGACTTCGCTACAACCACGGCGACGAGTCCCTCGACGTCGGTCCCGACGATCCGCTCTCGCGAGGGGAGGTTGCGTGGTCGCTCTATCGCGCGGCCACAGCACCTTCGTGGGTCCGCGATGCTCTGGCCGGCTACGCGACGATCGAGTTGCCGAACCTTTCCGAGCGGATGCAGCAGGTCGTTGCCTGGGGGGTCCGGTACGTCGGCCAGCCGTACCTCTGGGGCGGCGACTGGGCCGAGCCCACGCCGTCCGGCTACTGCTGCGGATGGCAACCAAGGGGCGGTTTCGACTGCTCGGGGATGACCTGGTGGCTGATGAAGAAGGCGAGCGCCGGCTGGGACAACTCCCCGCCACGCGAGTACCTGGGGTGGCACCTGCCGGAGCGGAGCTCGGCCGCGATGGCGTCGGTCGGAACGCGGATCCGTTGGCCCGATATCCGGCCCGGCGACCTCCTCTTCTACGACGGCGACGACGACGGGACCGTCGATCACGTCGACACGTACATCGGGAACGGCTGGGTCATCGACTCCGGCAGCAGCAACGCCGGAGTCACGATCACTTACGTCTTCGACAACTGGTACGAAGACCACTTCGTCCGCGGCCGCCGCCTCACCGCGTAGGCGGCGCGACCGGTCTACCCCTGGAGCTCTCGGTCGAGCGCTTCGCGTTCCGCATCGTTCAGCGGCCGCGACCGGCCGACCAGTGGGTCCCTCGCCACGATGACCGACTCCGCGACCGCGGAGATCGTCCCGTCCTGCTTGACGATCTCCTCACGCGTTCGGACGCTCGAGCGCCCGAACGAGTCGAGCGCACACCGGACGAGCACGGCACCGTCTTCCTGCTTGAGCTCCTGCTTGAAATCGATCGCGACCCGGGCGAGCACGAAGTCCCAGGTGTCGGTCGCTTGTCCCAGGACCTCTTGAACCCATGCGTCGCGTGCCTCCTCGAGATAGTTGAGGTACACCGCGTTGTTCACGTGCCCGTACGCGTCCAGGTCTCGCCAACGGAGCTCGACGCGACGCTCGAGCATCAATCCTCGATCCGGTCGACCTGCAGGCCGTGATCCGCCAGCCACACGATCGCGTCGGCGATCCGGTCCTCGTCGCCCTCGACCTCGAGGATGATCCAACCGCCGCTCTCCTCGAGGTTCGCTCGCCGGATGTTCGTGATGAGTCCGAAGTCCGTCCCGAGCCGGTGCACCACCGGCACCGACAGCAGTCGCTCGGGAAACGTGAGATGCAGCCGCGTCTTCACCACATCGGCGATTCTGCCATGCCGCAGCCCGTGCCCTGCCGCGATGGGTGGCGCTGACTCGAGTACCGGCCTGCCTTAGAGGCGACCTCCAGCTGCTCAACCACACGGGCCTCAAGAAGCGAGCGCCAGCGGGCGTTAGGGCCTCTCGCACGCAGAAAGGGGCTCCCGAACGGGAGCCCCTTTCGCAGTGCGATAGATCAGAAGTCCATGTCGCCGCCACCGGGCATGGCCGGCGCCTTCTCCTTCTCGGGCCTCTCGGCCACCACGGCCTCGGTCGTGAGGAACAGGGCCGCGATCGAAGCGGCGTTCTGCAGCGCCGATCGCGTGACCTTCGTGGGGTCGATGATGCCCGCCTTGTACATGTCTACGTACTCCTCCGTCGCCGCGTCCAGGCCCCAGCCCTGGTCGAGCCCTCGGACCTTCTCGATCACCACTCCGCCTTCGAGACCGGCGTTGTGGGCGATCTGCTTGATCGGCTCCTCGAGGGCCCGGCGCACGATCACCGCACCGGTGAGCTCGTCTCCGGTCAGGTCAACCTTGTCGAGCGCGGCTTGCGCATTCAGCAGCGCGACGCCGCCGCCCGGCACGACGCCCTCTTCCACCGCCGCTTTCGTCGACTGCACGGCGTCCTCGATCCGATGCTTCTTCTCCTTCAGCTCGACCTCGGTGGCCGCGCCGACCTTGATGACGGCGACGCCGCCGGCAAGACGGGCGAGGCGCTCCTGCAGCTTCTCGCGGTCGTAGTCGGAGTCGGTCTTGTCGATCTCGGCTTTGATCTGGTTGATCCGGCCCTTGATCTCGTCTTCCTTGCCGCCACCCTCGACGATCGTCGTGTCGTCCTTCGTCACGACGACCTTGCGAGCGGTGCCCAAGAGATCGAGGGTCGCGTTCTCGAGCTTCAGGCCGACCTCCTCGGAGATGACCGTTCCGCCCGCGAGGATCGCGATGTCCTGGAGCATCGCCTTGCGGCGGTCTCCGAACCCGGGCGCCTTCACCGCGACCGAGCGGAACGTGCCGCGGATCTTGTTCACGACCAGGGTCGCCAACGCTTCGCCCTCGACGTCCTCGGCGATGATCAGCAACGGCTTGCCGATCTGCATGACCTTCTCCAGGGACGGCAGGAGGTCCTTCACCGCGGAGATCTTCGCGTTCGCGATGAGGATGTACGGCTCGTCGAGACTCGCCTCCATCCGCTCCGGGTCGGTCACGAAGTACGGCGAGATGTAGCCCTTGTCGAAACGCATGCCCTCGACGAACTCGAGCTCCATACCGAAGGTGTTCGACTCCTCGACGGTGATGACGCCGTCCTTGCCGACCTTGTCGACCGCCTCGGCGATCATCTCGCCGATCTCGGGATCGGCCGCGGAGATCGCACCGACGTGGGCGATGTCTTCCTTGGACTCGACCTCCTTGGACTGGTGCTTGATGTTCTCGACGGCGAGCTCGACCGCGCGCTCGATGCCGCGCTTGATCTCCATCGGGTTCGCGCCCGCCGCGACGTTGCGCAGACCTTCCTTCACGATCGCCTGCGCGAGGACCGTGGCGGTGGTCGTGCCGTCGCCGGCGACGTCGTCGGTCTTCTTCGCGACCTCCTTCACGAGCTCGGCGCCGATCTTCTCGATCGGCTCCTCGAGCTCGATCTCCTTGGCGATCGAGACGCCGTCGTTCGTGATCGTCGGGGCGCCCCACTTCTTCTCGAGCACCACGTTGCGACCCTTCGGCCCGAGCGTGATCTTCACGGCGTTCGCGAGCATGTCCATTCCGCGCTCGAGGGCCCGCCGTGCCTCCTCGTCGTACGAGATGATCTTGGGTGCCATCTGCATACCCTCCTTGTGAGGACTTGGTAAGGCTCCGTTCCTACGTCTCTCGGCCCGCGACTGCTAGCACTCGGAGCCGAGGAGTGCTAATCCATCGTAGCGACGGAGCGGGGCATCTGGCAAGGCCCCGCCGGCCGGTGGGAACCCCGGCCTCAGAAGACCCGGCCGAAGCAGTTCCTCGACAGCTCGACGGAGACTTGGAGGTCGCCGGGGTCGACGTCGAAGGCGTCCAGGCCGGGGCCACCGTTGGCGACGTCGTTGCCCTGGACCCCGTCCTCCGTGGCCACGCAGAAATCCTGACCCCTGCCAGCCTGGACGATGTCCGAACCGGCGTCGCCGCTCACCGCATCGCGCCCGGGCCCGCCCTCGACGTCGTCGATCCCCCCGCCTCCCGAGACGAGGTCGGCCCCGCGACCGGAATCCAGCTGGTCGTTCCCCCGTCCGCCGTCGATCCGGTCGTTGCCCCGGTTGCCGAAGATCACGTCGTCGCCGCCGAGGCCCACGATCGCGTCGTCACCGAACAACCCACAGATGACGTCGTCCCCGGCGGTGCCCCGCAGGACGTCGTTCTCGAGCGTTCCCACGATCGTGCACTCAAGGTCGGACTCGACGGACGGCACGGTCGGAGGCGGCGACGTCGCGGACGGAAGTTCGAGGCTCGGGCCGGTCGTGGGCGAAGCTGCACCATCGGACGTGCATGCGGGCACCAGGACCGGAACGGCTACCAGGAACGCGGCGACCCGTACCGTTCGGCCGGCCGTCACTCTTCGGTGCCCGCCCCGGAATCGACCATCGTGTGGATCTGCTCGACCACCTCGGCGTTGGCGAGAGTGGTCACGTCGCCGAGCGCACGGCCCTGCGCAACGTCGCGGAGCAGCCGCCGCATGATCTTGCCGGAGCGGGTCTTCGGAAGGTCGCTCGTGAAGATGATCCCGTGCGGGCGGGCGATCTTGCCGATCTTCGTGGAGACGTGTTCGCGAAGTTCCTTGGCGACGTCGTCGGTACCCTCGAACCCCGACTTCAGAGTGACGAAGGCGACGATCGCCTCGCCGACGAGGTCGTCGGGACGCGAGACGACGGCGGCCTCCGCGACCTTCAGGTTGTCGACGAGTGCGCTTTCGATCTCATAGGTCGACAGGCGGTGGCCCGCGACGTTCATCACGTCGTCGATCCGGCCGAGGAGCCAGTAGTAGCCGTCCTCATCGCGTTTCGCGCCGTCGCCGGCGACATAGATCTCCGGGCCGTACTTCGCGAAGTAGGTCTGCACGTACCGGTCCGGGTCGCCCCAGATCGTGCGCGCGATCGCCGGCCATGGCCGCTTCAGCACCAGGTAGCCGCCTCCCCCGAGGCCCACGGTTCGGCCGCTCTCGTCGACCACGTCCGCCTCGATGCCCGGGAACGGGAAGGTCGCCGAACCGGGCTTCAGCGGCGTGATCCCCGGAAGCGGCGTGATCAAGATCGCCCCGGTCTCCGTCTGCCACCAGGTGTCGACGACCGGACAGCGCTCGCCCCCGATGTGGCGCCAGTACCAGACCCACGCCTCGGGATTGATGGGCTCGCCGACGCTGCCGAGCAACCGGAGCGAGGATAGGTCGTGCTTCTCCGGGAACTCGGGGCCCCACCGCATGAAGGCTCGGATCGCCGTCGGAGCCGTGTAGAGGATCGTGGCCCCGTACTTCTCCGCGATCTGCCACAGACGGTCCTTGTCGGGCCAGTCCGGCGCTCCCTCGTAGATGATCCCCGTGGTGTGATTCGCCAGCGGCCCGTACACGATGTAGGAGTGGCCGGTCACCCAGCCGATGTCGGCCGCGCACCAGTACACGTCGTTTTCCTGGATGTCGAAGATCATGCGGTGCGTGGCAGCGACCTGCGTGAGGTAGCCGCCCGTCGCGTGCGCGATGCCCTTCGGCTTGCCGGTCGTTCCGCTCGTGTAAAGCAGGTACAACAGGTCCTCGGCGTCCATCTCCTCCGGTTCGCACTCGGGCTGCTGCTCCTCGATGAGCTCGTGGTACCACTGGTCGCGACCGGGCGTGAACGGATGGTCGCCTCCGGTACGCCGGACGGTGACGACGTGCTCGATCGACGGGCAACCCTTCACCGCATCGTCGGCGTTCACCTTGAGGGGCACGACCTGGCCTCGACGATAGCCGCCGTCGGCTGTGACCAGAACCTTGGCTTCTGCATCGTTGATGCGGTCTCGCAGGGCCTCGGCGGAGAAGCCGCCGAACACGACCGAGTGCGGGGCCCCGATCCGCGCACAGGCGAGCATGGCCACCGGGAGCTCGGGCACCATTCCGAGGTAGATCGCCACGCGCTCCCCCTTGCGCACGCCGAGGGCCTTCAGCGCGTTCGCGAACTTGCAGACCTCGTCGAGCAGCTCCTTGTAGGTGATCGTGCGCTCCTCGCCCGGCTCGCCCTCCCAGTGGTAGGCGACCTTGTCTCCCCCACCGGCCTCGACGTGCCGGTCGAGGCAGTTGTAGGAGGCGTTGAGCGTGCCGCCCACGAACCACTTCACCCACGGCGGCGTCCACTCCATCACCCGATCCCAGCGCTTGAACCACTGGAGGCGCTCCGCCTGATCCGCCCAGAACCCCTCGGGGTCGGCCCCGGCGCGGTCGTAGACCGACCGGTCCTGGATCAGGGCACGCGCCCGGAAAGCCTCGGGTGGATCGAAGACCCGGTCCTCGGAGAGGAGCGCTGAGATGTCTTGTTGGTCCTCCGACATGGCGTTCGAGACCCCCTGGTGGACGGGCTTCCGGAGCACGCATCATACGGCCGGCGGCCCGCGGGGGGCCAGCCTGGACGAGCAGAGCGGGGAGGGCGAGGGCTCTCCGGCGCGGAGACCCCTCGAGGCGGGTACTTGCATCCGTGCCTGGGAGGGGCCAGCATCGTGCCTAAGAGGCCGCGATGGCGGCCTCGAGGCCTATCCCGGCCCCCGGAGAGGGGTCGCGGGAGGGCCGAAACGGGGGAAGGAGGCCCACGTGGCCATGTACGAGGCGTACTGCGTGAAGTGCCGAGCCAAGCGTGAGTTCGAGGGCTCGGTCGTCGAGCTCAAGAACGGTCGGAAGGCTGCTCAGGGCACGTGCCCGGTCTGCGGCACGAAGGTCATGCGCATCCTGGGCAAGAGCGCCACCTAGCAACCCGGCCCGGCCGGCCGCCCGACCCGCGGGCGGTTCGGCTCCGGCCAACTCGCCCTCGGCAACCGCACGCCGACCGGGCTCAGCTGAGCCGGGACAGCAGCTGTTCCGCCGTGAAGACCGCCGAGCCGGCGCTCCGCTGATGCCGCTCGGCCAGACCGGCCACCGTCGTCTCCTCGAACACGCGCTGGATCGCGCGAGCGACGTCGCCCCAGAAGCCCTGGAGGCCGCAGCGGGAGTCGGCGAAACACGTGTGATCGGTGGGCTCCAGGCAGAACATCGGATAAAGCTGCCCTTCGATCGCGTCCGCGATCTGGGCGACGGTGATCTCGGCCGGGTCGCGCGCGAGCCGGCACCCGCCGCCGGCGCCTCGGAAGCTCTCCACCAGGCCGGCCTTATGCAGCGCGCCGAGCTGCTGCTCGAGGAACCGCAGCGGGATCTGCTGCGCCTGCGCGATCTCGCGCGCCGGCACGAGCCCCTCGCCCTCACGTCGGAGCGAGAGCTCGATCATCGCGCGGATGGCGTACTCGAGCTTCTGGGAGATCTTCAGCATGGGAACGAACCTCCTGGCCAGCGTAGGCACGGGGTCCAGGGGTGTCAACGAGTGAGGTTCGGAGGCGGCCGACCCACGCGACCCAACGGCGGCGGGAGGCACGTGACCGGCCGCTAGACTTCGCCCCGTGCTCCCGGTCGTTCACGCCCGATCCACCCCCCTGATCGTCGCCTCCAACCGCGGACCGGTCACGTTCGAGCGCGGGACCGACGGCACGTTCGAACCGCATCGCGGCGCCGGTGGACTCGTAACGGCGCTGATCGGCGCGCTTCAGGACGCGGGTGGGCTCTGGGTCGCCGCCGCGATGTCCGACGGCGACCGGGAGATGGCCGCCGCCTCGGACGACGGACGGATCGAGATGGGGCCCTTCGGAGGGTCCTACCGGCTCCGGTACCTCGATTTCCCGCCGGACGTCTACGACGGCTACTACAACGGGATCTCGAACGGGGTCCTGTGGTTCGCCCATCACTACCTCTGGGACACGGTCCACTCGCCGGCGTTCGGCGACGAGGTGGACGAGGCCTGGGCGCAGTACGTCGAGGTGAACCGCCGGTTCGCACAGTGCCTGGCCGATGAAGGTGAACGAGCCGGAGGGGAACCCGCCTATCTCGTGCAGGACTATCAGCTGGCGCTCGTCCCCCGGTTCCTGCGCGAGCTCCGGCCGCAGTCGATGATCGCGCACTTCTCGCACACCTCGATAGCCGGTCCCACGTACTTCCGGATGCTGCCGACCGATATCCGCCAGCAACTGCTCCAGGGCATGCTCGGCGCGGACGTCCTGGGGTTCCACTCCCCGGCCTGGGCGGAGAACTTCATGCTCTCCGCCCGGCAGCTCTCCGGCACCCACGTCGATCTCGCGCGTTCCCGGATCCACTCCGAGGGCCGGGACGTCGCCGTTCGGATCCACCCGATCTCGGTCGACGGCCGGGCGATGCGCGAGAGCGCCTCGACGACCGAGGTCCGCGACCTCCGCCGGGAGCTCAGCCGCTGGCGCGGCGATGCGCGACTCATCCTGCGGGTCGACAGGCTAGAGCTCACGAAGAACATCATCCGGGGCTTCCGCGCCTACGAGCTCCTGCTGAAGCGGGACCCGTCCTGGCGTGGGCGGGTGAGATTCCTCGCGTTGCTCTCCCCGTCACGGATGGACGTGCCCGAGTACCAGGAGTACGCGGAGGAGAGCCTCGCGGAGGCCGAGCGGATCAACGGCGAGCTCGGGGAAGACGGGTGGTCACCGATCGAGGTCCGGTTGCGTGAGGACTACCCGGGTGCGCTCGCCGCGTACGGGCTCTACGACGTCCTGTTCGTGAACCCGGTGATCGACGGGATGAACCTCGTGGCGATGGAGGGGCCGTTGCTGAACCGCCACCAGGGGGTCCTGGTGCTGTCGCGCAACGCGGGAGCGTTCGGGCGGCTCGGCCGCTACGCCGTGGGCGTGAACCCCTTCGACCTCGACGAGATGTGCGACGCGCTCCGGACCGCATTGGAGATGCCGATGGACGAGCGCACACGGCGGGCCCGAGGCCTGTCGCGGCTGGTGCTCTCCAACCCTCCCGCTCGATGGGTCGGTTCGCAGCTCGACGACCTGGAGCGCGCGCGACGGCGGTCAGAGCTTCGCGCCGCGGCCGGCCCTCAGACGAGCTGACGCAAGAACGCGTCGGTATCGCTCGGCGAGCGCGCCGAGGACCTCGCGAGCGCCCTCGGCGGGACCAGCCAGCTCGGGACGAGCGACGATCTCGGAGAGCGATCCGTCGAAGTCCAGCAGGATCCCGGTGGAGGCGGCGCGCTCGCGCAGCGCCTCGAGTTCAGGCGACGAGATCGGCGTAGTCGTTGCCGAGGTAGATCGCGACCTGGACCGAGCGATCGACGTCGGAGCCGGCTTGGAGCTTGGCCACCCGCACGTCGTCCAGGTCCCCGAAGAAGTCGTTCGCCAGGAACTCCGCCTCCACCTTGTCGTCGGCGGAGCGGTAGTAGACCGTCGTCACGTCGACCGTCGCAGGGGCGTCGTCGACCGGCTGAGCCTCTTCGTAGCCGTACTGGTCGATGAGCGCCGTCAGCGTGTCGCCGGCGAGACCGCTCACGCCTGCCCCGTTGAACACGGCGATCCTCGTCCCGGTGACCGTCGGGCTCGGTACCGGATCCGGCTCGGTGGTTGCGCTCGGTGACGGAGAGGGCGATTCGGAGATCACGGGGCCGCCGTCCGGAACGGCGCCGGTGCCGCCGCCCTGCGCCTCGGGGAACGCCTGATTGATCAGCAGGACGCCGCCCACCGCAAGGGCAACGATGATCGCGAATCTGAGCGTGCTCGCAGCCACGGAGAGGTAATAGCTCCTGTTCGTCGGGGGTACGTGCCGGCCCATCCTACCCGCGAGGGCCGGATCGCCCAAGCCGCTCGGCCAGGCGCGCGTGCCTGCGGGTGTCGCGGAGACGGCGAAGGCGGCGGACCAGGACCGGGTCGTAGGCGAGGGCGTCGGGCGAATCGACCACTCGGACCAGGAGCTGGTGGTAACGGGTCGGCGTCAGGCCCCACCGCTCGCGGATCTCGCGAGCCTTCGAGCGTCCCCCTCTCGGCCGGGAGCGCTCGAAGTCGAGCAGCTCACTCGTCGGCGGGTCGGGCGGGCCGGAGACCGATCTGGAAGAGACGTCGCCGATCACACGCACGCGACCAGGGTAGCAATGGGCTCCGACGCGGGGGCGGCTCAGCCGGCAAGGGCTCGGATCTGCCGCACCGCGACCGTGAGGGAAGCGAGGTCGCTGGCCTCCTCGAGCGCAAGGCCTCGCATGAACCGCCCGAGTCGCTTGGCGGCATCGGCGTTGCGGGTCATCAGCGCCTCCACCGCCTGGTCGGCCGTTCCGCCCTCGGACTGTGCGAGCGCCATCTCGGCCATCCGG
>CAZMNP010000067.1:0-7973 GCA_964567675.1 uncultured Actinomycetes bacterium | reverse complement strand
CTCGTCGTCGCCGGTCGCGGCGAGCAGCTCCGCCTTCCGCTTCGCGTCGGCGACCGCTTCGGACAGCGCGCGGTCGGCGGCCTCGTTGTCGTTCGAGACGCGGAACGTGATGCCGCCGGCGAGATTCGCACCGGCCTGGACGCCCCCGTCGATGATGGCACCCACCCGGTCCAGGTTCGTGACGGTGGCCGTGATCTGGTTCTCCGCGGTGAAGCCGACGACCTCGCTTCCGGTGTCGTTCCACCGGGGGTAAAGGCTGATCGTCGACGTGGCCAGGTCGTCCTGGTCGAGTCCCGCGTCGAGGAGCGCGCGGATGACG
Organism: uncultured Actinomycetes bacterium; assembly: GCA_964567675.1. Lineage (GTDB taxonomy): Bacteria > Actinomycetota > UBA4738 > UBA4738 > HRBIN12 > CALGFI01. The sequence goes on along the minus strand of CAZMNP010000067.1, from coordinate 7,654 downwards.
TCCTCCATGCGATCGGCGTTCGCCTGCATCGCTTCCTCTGCGCTCGGTGCGTCGGTGTGGACACCGAGGGTGACGAGCGCTTCGTCCGGTGCCGAACGGACGATCGCCACCCCGCTGGTGCTGACGGTGCGTTCCGACGTTTCGGTCCCGGGGTTCGGGGAGGATTCCTGTGCGAAGGTCGGCAGCATGATCGCGACCGCGAGCCCGAGAACCAAACCGGTGATGCCCCACTTCACGTTCGGCTTCATTCGTCCCTCCGTAGGAGTCGGTGGCTCCCGCTTGGACGGACGATGAGACCCACCCGGTTCCCGCCGTACACTGCCGCGCAAGGGGCGGTAGCTCAGCCTGGTCAGAGCAGGGGGCTTTTAACCCTCGTGTCGCGGGTTCGAATCCTGCCCGCCCCACTCGTCGAACGTCATCTGCGGTGTCGTCGATGACCTGAGACGTCCCTGCGAGAGGCCGGCCAGGCGTCGACGAAGATCGCTGAAGTCACCGAGTTCCGAGAGCAGGCCCCGTGGAGCCGTTCTTGTCGGCGCCTGGGTCTACGGTCACAGCGTGCGATCGCTGGTGATCGACGGGCCGAGAAGGCTTCAGCTGCGATGCAGCGCTCCCGAGCACCCGCGCGAGCGCATGCGTGGCCTGCTCCGACGGAACGCCATCAAGATCGATGAGGCGCTGCTGATCCCGGATTCGACGTCGGTCCACACGTTCGGGATGCGGTTCCCCATCCTCGTATCCCGGCTCGACGACTCGCTGCGGGTGGTCGACGTGCGCCGTGTGATGCCCAACCGGCTCGTGATGAGGATGAGGGATGCCCGGCATGTCCTCGAGTGCCACCCGGACATCGACCTGCGCCCCGGCGACGTCCTCCGGCTGGACGGCGAGCAGGAGCTCCGAGGGCGGTGATCGGCAGTGGCTATACTGCCCAGGCTGCCCCCAGGCCGGGGGCGGGGACGAGCACGGTGCGCCCGGGCCCCCATCGTCTAGCGGCCTAGGATTTCGCCCTTTCAAGGCGGCGACACGGGTTCGAATCCCGTTGGGGGCACGCACAACTGAATACACGCGGCTGTGGAGGAGTCCGGAGTCCTCATCGCCCTGTCAAGGCGAAGATCGCGGGATCGAAGCCCGTCAGCCGCGCGGGACGAGCGCCGGTCGGAAACGGCCGGCGCTCGAATGCCCGGCCAGGGCCAGGTCGGGGTGGTAGAAATGGCCTCCCTCCCCGGTCACACGCGGTGCTGATATCCCGCTGGTAACGGATTTCGCCGATTCGGTAACGCCGGACCCCCTGGCAGCACACCGAACCCCGTACCGGATGGAAGAGAAGGTGGCGCGCTAGCGCCGCAACGCAGGTCCGTGCGACAAGCGAACAGTGACTAGGCTAAGGGAGCCACCCGTCGCGAGGAGCACCCGTCGCAAGGAGCCGGAGCATGGCAAAGGGCAAGGGACGTCTGCCGCCAAGGTGGTTCATCGTCGCCTTCTGGCATGGGCATCGGTGGGTCGTGCGCGCCACGAAGGGAAAGCGGGCGCTTTGGCCACCTCGCCAAGGCAAATGGGGCGCCCTGCGGCTCACGGTTGAGGGCCGGCGCAGCGGTGAGCCGAGGAGCGTGATCGTGGGCTATTACGAGGAGGGTCCCGATCTGGTCACGATGGCGATGAACGGCTGGGGACCCGCCGAACCAGCCTGGTGGCTGAACCTGCAGGCCCATCCCGACGCCGTCGTAGATCTGGCCGGCGGGCTCCGGCGAGAGGTAACCGGGCGGGCCGCCACAGGATCCGAACGCGAGCGGCTCTGGCAGCGTTGGCGGGAACTCGATAAACACCTCGACGAGTGGGCGACTCGGCGCCCGAACGAAACCGCAGTCGTAGTCCTCGCGCCCCGCTTCTCCTGAGGCCGTCTCGGCCCGCCGGGGCCACATCCCTCGCAGACCTCGACAGCGCTCAGTCGACCCGAGAGGTCAGACATAGGCGTTACCGAACCTTTCTCTCCCCGAATCGCTAGACTCGGGCGTCCCGGAAACAGAGCGCCTGTACGATTTCGACCAGGATCTCTACCGGCCAGGGCCAGGTAGCTCAGTTGGCAGAGCACGCGGCTGAAAACCGCGGTGTCGGCAGTTCGAATCTGCCCCTGGCCACGCTCCGAGAAGATCGGCTCAGTTCGTGGTCTCGTGCGCGTGGAGCTCGGCGGAACGGGCGAGCGCCGCCTGGTACAGATCGGCGGAGCGCGGGAACTCCTCGGCCGCGAGGGCCCTGAGCGCATCTCCGATGTCCCGAGCGCTCCGGTCGTCGTCCATCTCGTCCCACGTCATGAGGTCGCTGAGACCGCCGTAGTCGAGCTCGAGCAGCGATCCCGGATCGAAGGCGCCGAGCCATGTGTGCAGCTCGACGATGAGATCGGCGATCGGTCCGAGGTCGGTGTGGCGCAGAACCGGCACCGCCCGCTCGGCTCGACGGCTCGCCTTCCGGGTCGTCGTCAGGTACGAGAGTCGGTATCGACCGAACACCTCGCGGAGCCGTCGCTCCTCGTCGTCGAACAGGACGAACCACCGGACCGGCACATGCCACGGGCTCTGCACGATCGACGCCACGTGACCGGGATCGCGCCGCCGCAGGCGGTTGAGCTCGCGCTTCGCCCGTCTCGCGGCACCATCGGAGACGAACGCATCGGCGCCCTCGAACGGCGTCGCGTCGCGGAACGCGAGGAGGCCCGTCAGCACGCGGAGCCGGGTGCGCTCGGGACAGACGTAGTACGACCCGTCGACCACCTTCACACGGGCGCCTTCCTCACCGGAGGAGGCCAGGAACCCGAGGCCGGCCGAGGTCGCCAGGTCGCGGTACCGGGGCCGGATCGGCCGGGGTGCGCCGGCGACGATGAAGCGCTCCCAGTCCGCCTGCTCGTCGGCCGGGAACGCCTCGAGCGGCTGGTATACGCGCAGTTCGGCGGCCGGGACCACGGCGCGCAGCATATATGCTCTCCCCCGCCCACCGTTCCGCGGAGGTTCCGTCGCGTGCGCATCTCGGACATCGCCGCCAACGACGCCCCGATGGTGCAGCTCGTCGGCCCCGACGGCATCCCGACGGGCGAGACCGACGTCGGGCTCTCGGACGACGGGCTGCGCGACGCGCTGCGACTGATGATCCGCGCCCGGCGGCTCGACCGGGAGTGCACGGCGCTGCAGCGACAGGGTGAGCTGACCGTCTATCCACCGTTCGAAGGGCAGGAGGCCGCCCAGGTCGGCAGCGCGCTCGCGCTCGGCCCGGACGACTTCGTCTTCCCCTCGTTCCGCGAGCTCGCGGCCGCGTTTGTGCGCGGCGTCGACGTCGTCGAGTACCTCGAGTACCACCGCGGAACGTGGCACGGCGGGCCATACGATCCGATCGCGACGCGCTTCGCGCCGATCTGCGTTCCGGTCGCGACGCAGATCGTGCATGCGGTCGGGTGGGCGCTCGGGGCCATGCTCGACGCCACGACCGCGTGCGCGCTCGCGTACTTCGGCGACGGGTCCGCCTCCGAAGGCGACTTCCACGAGGCCGCGAACATCGCCGGGGTCTTCCGTACGCCGGCGATCCTGTTCTGCCAGAACAACGGATGGGCGATCTCGGTGCCACTCTCGCAGCAGACCGCAGCGCCGATCGCGGACCGTGCCTCGGGCTACGGCTTCCCCGGCGTGCGAGTGGACGGCAACGATGTCCTCGCGGTTTACGCGGTGACGAAGGCTGCGGTCGAACGAGCCCACGCCGGAGACGGACCGACCCTGATCGAAGCCATGACGTACCGGATCGGCTCGCACTCGACGGCCGACGACGCGACCCGCTATCGCGACGAGGACGAGGTCGACGTGTGGCGGGCGCGCGATCCGATCGAGCGGTTCCGCCGATTCCTTGCCTCGAATGGCGTCGCCGACGACGGGTTCGTGACGACCTGCGAGGCCGAGGCCGAGGCTTGGGTCGCGGAGATCCGGGCCGGGATCACCTCGATCGGTGCGCCTCCGGTCTCGGAGATGTTCGATCACGCGTTCGCGGATCCTCCCACCACGCTCCTTCGTCAACGCGAGCGCTGGATCGCCGGTGGCTGAGCTGACGATGGTCGCAGCGCTGAACGCGGCACTTCGCGATGCGCTCGCTGGGGACGAGCGGACGCTCGTGTTCGGCGAGGACGTGGGCGAGCTCGGCGGGGTGTTCCGCGTGACCGAGGGTCTGCAGCGCGAGTTCGGCCGCGAGCGCGTGTTCAACACGCCGATCGCCGAGGCCGGCATCGCGGGCATGTGCGTCGGCCTCGCGATGGCGGGATGGCGCCCGGTCGCCGAGATGCAGTTCGACGGGTTCTCCTATCCCGCGCTCGACCAGGTGATCAGTCACATCGCGAAGTACCGGATGCGGACACGCGGGCGCGTCGGCATGCCGGTGGTGATCCGGATCCCGTCGTTCGGCGGCATCAAGGGCAAGGAGCACCACGGCGAGAGCCCCGAAACGTACTACGCGCACACGGCGGGACTGAAGGTGGTCGTCCCAGCGGACGCGCTCGACGCGTACCGGCTGCTCCGCCTGTCGATCGACGATCCCGATCCGGTGATCTTCCTCGAGCCGAAGAGCCGGTACTGGTCGAAGGTAGGGGGCGAGATCGAGGCGCTGACCGTCGACGGTCCGTCGATCGGCGAGGCCGTGGTGCATCTGCCCGACGGGAACGACTGCACGATCGTCACGTACGGAGCCATGAGAGCGCGTTGTCTCGAGGCCGCAACAACCCTCGCCGAGGAAAGCATCGGCGCCCGGGTGATCGACCTGCGCTCGCTCGTCCCCCTGGACGTCGACACGCTCGCACGCTCGGTGGCGGAGACGGGGCGCGCCGTAGTGGTCCACGAGGCGCCGCAGACGCTCGGGTTCGGCGCCGAGATCGCGGCGAGGATCATGGAGGAAGCGTTCGACCATCTCGAGGCCCCCGTCGTGCGCGTCACGGGACCGGACACGCCGTATCCGCCCGCGGCGCTGGAGCAGGAGTACCTGCCGAGCGTGGACCGGATCGCCGACGCCGTGCGCCGGACGGTCGCGTACTGATGGCCAAGCGCACCTTCGACCTTCCGGACCTCGGCGAGGGGCTCGAGGACGCGGTGGTCACCGCCTGGCTCGTCGCCGAAGGCGACGAGGTCGAGCTCAATCAGCCGATCGCCGAGATCGAGACCGCGAAGGCGGTGGTCGAGATGCCCTCGCCGTACGCGGGCCGGATCTTCCGGCTCCACGCTGCGGCGGGCGACACCGTGGCGGTCGGAGCGCCGCTCGTGACGTTCGACGTGCAGGCGGTGGAGTCGCCCACAACTGCTGCAGCGTCCGGCGGCTCCCCTTCCGCCGCGTCCGCGGCTCGAGCAACGCCGGCGGTCCGCAAGCTGGCGAAGGAACAGAGCGTCGACCTTTCCGGGGTCGTTGGATCGGGTCCGGACGGGCGGGTGACCCGCGAGGACGTGGAGGCCGCGGCGGGCGGTCCCAGGGGCGACGACGCCGACGTCGAGCTCGTCCCCATCTCGCCGGTGCGGAAGGCGATCGCCGAGCACCTGACGAAAGCGGCCTCGATCCCACAGGTGACGACGTTCCGGACCGTGGACGCTACGGCGCTGGAGGATCTCCGGAGCGAGCTCGGCCTGTCACCCCTGCCCGTCTTCGTCCGTGCGCTCGCGGGGATCGTCGCCGAGCACCGTTGGCTGAACGCGTCGTGGAGCGAACGCGGGGTCCGCCTCCATGGAACCGTGAACGTCGGGATCGCGACCGAGACGGAACGCGGACTCGTCGTGCCGGTCATCCGGGACGCGCGATCGAAAGGCAGCGGCGAGATCGCGACCGAGATCGCGCGGCTCGCGAAGCGGGCTCGATCGAACGAGCTGTCGCCGGCGGACACCTCAGGGGCGACGATCGCCGTCTCGAACACCGGCTCCTACGGTTCGGAATCAGGAACGCCGCTGCTGAACCCGGGCCACGCGGTCACGATCGCGCTGGGAGTGATCGAGCCGCGCGCCCTTGTGGTCGACGGGAAGGTCGAGGCGAGGCCGGCGTGCACGGTCTCGTTGACGTTCGACCACCGGGTCCTGGACGGGGCGACGGTCGGGCGCGCACTCGGGGCGCTCGTCGACCTGCTCGAGTCGACCGAACGTCTGCGGGGACTGCCGCGGTGAGGATCGTCTCGCTGCTGCCCTCGGCGAGCGAGATCGGGCCCGGCTCGGCGGATAGCGCCTCGGGTATCCTCCGCGCGTGAGGGGGCAGAACCTGGTCACGCCCGCCGATGTGGGCAAGCGCGTGTCGTTCCAGTTCGAGCTGCCGAACGGCTTCCTCGGTGAGGCGGTCGGCATCTTGGAGTACTTCGACGCTCCAGCCGCGACGTTCATGGTTCGGCGCAAGGACGGAGAGGTCCTCCGGGTGCCCGCCCGGGGCGTCCGGTTCGGCAAGGTCGTCGAGGACTGAGGGGGTCCGCGTTTCACCCGCTGAGCTCGAGGCGCTGAGGGACCTCGCCGTGCGACTCGCGCAACGCGCGGCCGCGATCCATCGTGAGGGTCTCGAGCGCGGGTTCGAGGTGCACGAGAAGAGCTCGGCAACCGACTACGTCACCGAAATCGACCGCGCGGCCGAGGCCGCGATCGTGGAGGGCATCCTCGCCGAACGGCCAGACGACGCGATCCTCGGGGAGGAGGGCACCGACCGAGCGGGGTCGTCCGGCGTTCGCTGGGTCATCGACCCGCTCGACGGAACCGCGAACTACGTCCGGGGCTACCCCGCGTACTGCGCCGTGGTCGGCGTCGAGGTGGACGGGGTGCCGAGCGTCGGCGTCGTCATCGATTCGCACGGCACCAGGTCCGAGGGTGTTCGCGGGTCCGGCGCGACGCGGAACGGCAGCAGCATCCATCCTTCGTCGAGAGACGACCTGGCTTCGGCCGTGATCTCCACCGGGTTCGGCTACCAGCCGGAGCAGCGGGCCAGGCAGGCGCGCGTCGCATCGATGATCCTGCCGAGGGTCGCCGACATCCGCCGGAGCGGGTCTGCGGCGTTCGACCTCGTCGCCGCTGCATGCGGGATCGTCGACGCGTACTACGAGGTCGGGCTCGCGCCGTGGGACATCTGTGCGGGTCGCGTCATCGTCGAGAGCGCGGGCGGCGTCGTGGAAACGATCCCGCAGCCCGAAGGGGGCGTCCTCACGGTGGCTGCCCCGACGCAGCTGCTGGATCCACTGCTCGGTTTGCTGTCGGAGGCGGGTCTCTTGACCGGTTAGCTGGCCTGCTCGAGCCCGTGGAGGACGTCGAGGAGATCGTCGACGCTGAACGGCTTCGCCACGAAGGCATCGGCCCCGAGCTCGGCTGCCTTGGCGCGATCGCGCAGGCTCGAACGCGCCGACACGACGACGACGCGGGGACGGAGCCCATCGGGGAGCTCCTGCAACCGCTCGAGGACGCTCCAGCCGTCCATCACCGGCATCATGATGTCGAGGAGCATCAGCGTCGGGCGGTGCTCGCGGATCTCGTCGAGCGCGGTTCGCCCGTCGCGCGCCGAGTACGTCTGGTAGCCCTCGGCTTCCAGACTGAACTGCAGCATCCACACGACCTGGGGCTCGTCGTCCACGACGAGCACGCTGGTCGCCGTCTCTGTCTTCATCATCATCGAAGGTATCGGCGCCTCGCCG
>CAZMNP010000066.1:0-4602 GCA_964567675.1 uncultured Actinomycetes bacterium | reverse complement strand
GGGTCCCACGACCGTGCCACCGGTTCGTTCCCGAATCGGATGTAACCGGCTTCCTCGACATCGACCGAGAAGCAGTGGAAGTTCGGCTCGTCCGGCGCCCAGTCGATCCTCGCCCGGATCGCCCCGCGGAACGCTTCGCGTACCGCGGGTTCGCGTTCGTCGATGGCGCGGCCGTAGATCTTGACGTCGCCGTCGGTGCCCATCCGGTCGGCCGTCACGCTGTGGACGACGATCCGAGGGTCGCGCAGCAGGTCGAGCGCCTTCCGCGAGCGCCACATCATCGAGACGAAGAACCGTCCCGCGGCGAAGTCGGGTTCGTTCGGGCTGATCCTGGGGGAACCGTCGGCGCGGAGCGTGCCGACGAGCACGAGGTCGTCCTTCAGGAATCGCTCGCGGGCCATCGTCGCGATCTGGGGGCAGGCTTCCTCGAACTCGTCCCAACGCACGAGGTGCTCCTTCGATCGCGGGACGGCATCCTAGCCTCGCGTTCCGCGCCGAGCACGCATCGTGCGACGGCCGTGTGGAGGTTCTGTCGTGAGCCTTCCGCCCTGAGGAACGAGCCGTCATGATTGGCGGATGGAACACAGCCGGCGATGGTCCACGGTCCTGGCCGCAGCCCTGGTGCTTCCGGCCGTCGCGTTCGTCGCGGCGAACGTCCTGAAGTACGGTTTCGGCGTCGATGCGGTGTCGAACGTGCTCGGTCGGTTCGCCGAGCCGGGTGAAGGAGCCGTCAACATCGTGGTCACCGCGCTCGTGCTCCTCGGCCCGGTCTTCGCGCTCACGATCGCGCTCCTGCCGATCGTTCGGCTTCGGCTCGGTCGCTCAGACGGAACGGTCGAAGCGGCGGTCTCGCTCCGGCTGGAGTGGGCTCGCCTCGCGGTCGCCCTCGTCGCGCTCGCGGCCCTCGCCGCGCTGGCGGGGTACCTCGCCGCGGAGAACGCGGCGTGCTGGCTCGGCTCCGCCGGAATGTGCTGACGCACCGGCAGGAAGCCGACGCGCCGTTTCAGCGCGAGAGAGCGACGTACCCGGCGATCAGGATGAGCACGCCGGCAACGAGCGGGGCCACCACCCAGGCGAACCCGAGCCGGCCGCGATAGGGGCCAAGGGTGCCGATCTTCGTCGTCGGCTTCAGCCCGGGCGGTCGGAAACGGAAGCTCTTGGCCATGCCGGCAGAGTATCTCAGCCTGCCCCGTGAGCGCCCAGATGATCTGCGAGCCGAAGGGCAAGCGCCACGATCGTGAGCGTAGGGTTCGCGTATCCGCTCGTCGGAAACACGGAGCTGCCGGCGACGTAGAGGTTATCGACGCCGTGGACGCGGCAGTTCCGATCGACGACCGACGTCCCCGGGTCGTCGCCCATCCGAGTCGTCCCGAGATGATGGCTCGCATCCGTCGAGATCGGCCACGGCCCGTCATCGCCCGAGATCAACGGGCTATCGACGCGTCCGAACCCTCTTCGCTGGAACTCTTCGTCCAGGACCCCGTGCAGGATGCGGATCGAGCGTCGGTCGAGGTCGCCGATCGACCAGTGGAGCCGGGCGAGCGGGTTCCCGAAGACGTCCAAGCGGTCGGACAACGTGACCCGATTCTCCGCCCGGGGCGCTTGCTCGGTGAAGCTGAGGATGGCCGCGGCTCGGACCTGGCCCCGGTTGGAGGCCTTGAAACGGGCGAATGCGACGAGGTCTGGGATCCCGAGCGCGAGGTCGGACAGAACCTGTGGGTCGCGAAGCGCGGCTCGATCCCAGTAGACCTTCCTGATGGCCGCAGTTCCGCGCCCTTCGGACGAGCGGAGCGCTTGGAAGCGCACATAGCCTCCGAGTACCCCCTCGCCCTTCTGGCGCTCGGGCGACAGGCGTATCCCGAGTTGGAATCTCTCCATCCGGAAATCCCAATAGGCCGGATGCAGAAGTCGCTTCGCCCCCGGATCGACGAGAACGATCCCCGCGGTTCCGGTCGGGTGATCCATGTAGTAACGGCCGACCGCGCCACTTTCACCGATCCCGGAGCCCCGTTCCCCGCCGGACACCAGCAAGAGACGCGCGTTCTCGATCCCTCCGCATGCGAGTACGACGGTCTTTGGACGCACGCGGAACATGCGGCCGCTCAGGGTGCGAACCTCGAGGTGTTCGATCCCAGTTCCACTGGCACTCGGTATGAGCCGCGTGACGTTTCCGTAGAGATACGCGTCGACCGCCCGACCCGAGCGCACGAGTGGACGGAGAACATCCCCGAAGCGACGCGGTCGCTTCGGCTGATAGAGCCTCACCGTTTCCAGATCTTGCGTTTGGACGAGGAAGCCCCGGCTACTTCGGAATCGATCGGTCGTCGCGGCGGTGAGGTCCGGCACTCCGAGCAAACGGCAGCCCTCAACGTAGTAGGGGAGAAGCTCCTCACGTCGGATCGGCCAGGCTGAGGCCCCCAACCACGGTCGCTCCCCGAAGTCGCCCTCCTCGAGCATCGCGCACCGACCGCCCCACGAGTTCGTCGTGCCGCCAAGGAATCGTTGGCGCGCGTCGGGCGCGACCCGAAGTCCCGTGGTCTCGAGGTCGTTGAACGACGACGAGTCCGGGTCGGGTTTGGCTCCTCCGGCCTCGAGCATCAGTACCGAGCGGCCCCGATCGACGAGGCGGAGGGCGAGCGTCGTGCCGGCCGCACCCGAGCCGACCACGCAGACATCGCAAGGGATCTCGCTTCCGTCTTCGATGGCTCGCGCGTCGATGAACCCGGTCGGCACGTCGGCGGTCCTTGCCCGACGTGAGTGGGATGCGCCGGAAGCTCGGCGTCGCGACTGCAGCTTCAGGATGGGCACCTCCGCACACGGTCCTCCCCGCAGGGATCCTGCGCGGACCCGACCCGACCCGCAAGCCGGAGGCGGGCCCGCATCGCTAGACTTCCGGCATGCCCGGGAAGTTCCGTATCGTCGTCGCGAAGCCTGGACTTGATGGTCACGACCGCGGAGCCAAGGTCGTCGCCCGAGCCCTTCGCGATGCGGGGTTCGAGGTCATCTACACGGGGCTGCACCAGACGCCGGAGCAGATCGCGCAGACCGCGATCCAGGAGGACGCCGACGCCGTCGGCCTCTCGTGCCACTCGGGCGCGCACATGACCCTATTCCCGAAGGTGGTCTCGATGCTTCGCGATCGCGGCGCCGGAGAGGTCCTGGTCTTCGGGGGCGGGATCATCCCGAAAGACGACATCCCCAAGCTCGCCGACGCCGGCATCGAGAAGATCTTCACGCCGGGAGCCACGACGGTCGAGATCGTCTCGTGGCTGAACGAGCGCCTGTCGGCGAAGCAGGCCAGCTGAGTGGATCTCTACGAGCACCAGGGCAAGGAGCTGTTCGCCCGGTACGAGATCCCCGTCCCGAACGGGATCGTCGCGACGAGCGGCGAGGAAGCTGCGAGTGCAACGAAAGAGCTCGGCGGCCGCTCCGTGGTCAAGGTGCAAGTGGCGATCGGCGGGCGGGGGAAGGGCGGCGGCGTGGTCGTCGTGGATTCACCGGAACGCGCCGCCGCCGAGGCGGACCGGATGCTCGGCGCGGGGTTCAAGGACATGGCCGTGACCCGGGTCCTGGTGGAGCAGGCCCTGCCGATCGCGCGCGAGTTCTACACCTCGTTCCTGCTCGACCGCTCGACGGGCCGGTACCTGGCGATGATGACCGCCGAGGGCGGCGTCGACATCGAAGAGCTCGCGAGGACGCGCCCCGACGCGATCCGGAGGGTCTACGTCGACCCGAACCTCGGACTCCGCACCTACCACGTCCGTGAGCTCGTGAGCGTGCTCCCGGCCGATGCGCGCGAAGGCGCCGGCGAGATCCTGCGCAAGGCGTTCCGCTTGCTCACACAGCTCGATGCCACGCTGGTCGAGATCAATCCGCTCGTGCAGCTCGAGGACGGATCGGTGGTGGCGCTCGACGCGAAGGTGACGATCGACGACAACGCGCTGTTCCGCCATCCCGATCTCGAGCCGTTCCGTTCGGCGTTCCCGATCGATCCGGTCGAGGCGCGCGCCCGGGAGAAGGGCCTGCAGTACGTGAAGCTCGACGGCGAGGTGGGGATCATCGGCAACGGCGCCGGGCTCGTCATGTCGACGCTCGACGTCGTCGCGCAGGCGGGAGCCCGCGCCGCGAACTTCCTCGACGTCGGGGGCGGGGCGAGCGCGGACCAGATGGCCACGTCGCTGGAGGTGGTGCTCTCCGATCCGGCGGTGCGGTCGGTGCTCATCAACATCTTCGGCGGGATCACCAGAGGCGACCTCGTCGCCGAAGGGATCCTCGGCGCGCTGAACCGGGTCGACGTGCGCGTGCCAATCGTCGTCCGGCTCGACGGGACGAACGCCGAGGAAGGACGGCGGATCCTCGCCGAGGCGAACCATCCGCGCATCGTGACCGCCGACACGATGCTCGAAGGCGCGAAGCGAGCGGCGGAGCTCGCGACGGGAGCCGCCGTGTGAGCGTGCTCGTCGGCGAGCAGACGCGCCTGGTCGTGCAGGGGATCACCGGGAACGAAGGCACCTTCCACACGCTGCGGAACGCGGACTACGGGACGAAGGTCGTCGCCGGCGTCACGCCCGGCAAGGCGGGGCAGGACGTCGACGGCATCCC
>CAZMNP010000065.1:0-2588 GCA_964567675.1 uncultured Actinomycetes bacterium | reverse complement strand
CGGGTGGGGTTCGGCCACTCGAGCACGGCGCACGTGGCGGCCTTCGCCGGCAAGGTCGGCGCCAAGCGCCTGGCGATGTTCCACCACGACCCGATGCACTCGGACGACCAGCTCGACGCGATGCGCGAGCTCGTCCTCGAGCGCTGGAACGTCGAGCCCGATCGGGTCGTGATCGCCGCCGAGGGCGCCGAGCTCGTGGCATAGCGAGCCGCGGGCGGGCCTGTCGTAGGGTGATGGGTCCGATGAGCGCCTCGCGATCAGACACCGAGCCCGCGGCGCCCCCGCTCGTGCCGTTCGCTCCTCTTCAGCTGCAGGTCCGGCGGGTGACGCGCGAGGTGGTCGGTCGCGCGAACGAGCTGGCGGCGATCGGCCAGGAACTTCGCTCGGCGGCGAGCGGACGGCTCGCCGCGGTCACCGTCGAGGGCGAGCCCGGGATCGGCAAGACGCGGCTCCTGGTGGACGCGGCAGAGCAGGCGTTGACCCTGGGCTACACGAACGTCTCGGTCGCGGCCGACGAGGAGCTCCGCGGCCCGTTCCTGCTGGCCCGCTCGATCCTGGGAGCGGCGGCCGGCACCATCCCCGGCGACGACCCGGCCATGCCTGCCCTGACCCGGTCCCTCCGCGCACTCGCCGGGGAGGACGACCCGAGCCTCGCGAACCTCCCGCCGGACGAGAAGCTCCTGCGCACGTTCGACCTCGCGGCGGTGGCGCTGCGCGACGTGGCTGCCGGCCGGCGGTTGGCCGTCTTCATCGACGACCTCCAGTGGGCCGACGACGACAGCCTGCGTCTCCTGCGCTACGTCGTCCGTGCCGTCACGACGAGCCCGATCGCGTTGATGGCGACGATCCGGCCGGAGGAGCTCGCCTTCGTGACCGAGGCCGTCACGCTCCTCGCCGACATGGAGCGATTCGGCATCGTCCGGCGGCTGCGTCTCGCGCGATTCACGCACGGCGAGACGGCGACGTTCCTGTCCGAGGTCCTCGGCGGCACCGTCGACCCGCGCATGTCGAGCACGATGCACGCGCAGGCCGAAGGCGTTCCGTTCATCCTCGCCGAGCTCGCGCATACCTACCGCGACGCGGGCATGGCGCAACTCGCCGGTGACTCCTGGACGCTCACCAAAGGCGCCGAGCGGCTCGTGCCCGCGGCGGTGCGAACGTTGATCTCGCGACGCGCGTCGAGACTGCCCGACGACACCGCCGCGGCGCTCGCGATGGCGGCGGTACTGGGACGTCGCTTCAGCCTCAAGGACCTGAAGGAGGTCGAGGCTCGCGTCGGCGATCGCGAGCCCGAGATCGACGAGCTGACCGAGATGCTCGAGCCGGCGGTGTCGGCGGGTCTGCTCCTCGAGCTCCCCGAGGATCCCGCCGCCGATTACACCTTCGCCCACGACCAGGTACGGCAGTACGCGTCCGGCTCGCTCTCGTCGGCCCGCCGGCGCGCGGTGCACTCGGCGATCGTCGAGCTGCTGATGGCCGGCGAGCCCGCGCCCGAGAGCCTCCCCCTCCTCGCCCACCACGCGAAGGCCGCGGGTGACGCGGCCATCTGCGTGAACTTCTCGCTGAAAGCCGCCGAGAACTCGCTTCGGGCCAACGCTCCGGAAGAGGTCCTGCGACTCGTCGACCTCGCGCTGCCGGCCGCGTCGACGCCGCAGGATCGGCTCCAACTGCTGCTCGCCCGCGACGACGCGCTCGAGATGCTGCGCCGCACCGCGGACCGGCTCGAAGGGTTGGCCGAGATCGAGGCGCTCGCCGAGGCCCTCGGTCCCGACGCCATCGAGGACACGAAGCGCGGCGACGTGCGGCTGCGCCGGGCCGCCGCCCTCTGTCAGTCCGACGAGCGCGAGCAGGGTGCGGCGCTCGCACGAGGTGTCCGGGAAGCCGCAGCCGCGAGCGGGGATCGCGCGCTCGAGCTCGCCGCGCTCCTCCAGCTCGGCCAGGCGCTGCTCGGCGCCGCGATCGGCGAGGCCTTCGTCCCGCCGGCGATCGAGGTGGATCTCGACGGTGCACTGGAGGCCTACGGTCGTGCCGCGGAGCTCGCCCGAGAGCTGGGGGACGAGTCGGCGCTCGCCGCATCGCTCCGCGAGCTCGCCGTCGCGAACCTCGGCAAGGTCCGCGAGTGGTTCATCGAGGAGATCACGAAGGGCGGGCACCTGGGGTTCGTCCGCGCGGCGACCGAGGCGCCCTCGATGCTCGACGTGCTGGCGGAGACGCCGGTGGCCCCTCGGTGGCGGGAGGGGTCGCAGCAGCTCGAGGAGGCGCTCGCGATCTACGAGCGGCTCGGCGACCGACGCGGCGCGATGTCGACCGTCATCGCGATGGGCTACCTGAACTGGGGTCCGGACATCCACATCGGAACCGGAGCGGGGCGACACATCGAGGAGATCCGCCGGCTGTGGTCGCACATGAAGGCGTTCACGAAGGAGAGCGAGCGGGCGCTCACCGAGTGGCAGATGGTGTACGGCACGCACGTCTTCGCGCGCGCGAAGGGGATCCCCGATCTCGCCGTCTCGCGCGGCGAGGAGGCGTACCGCCGAGCCAAGACCCTCGACCGCGGCCTCGAGTTCCTCTCGGCGGGCGGGACGGCG
>CAZMNP010000064.1:0-14297 GCA_964567675.1 uncultured Actinomycetes bacterium | reverse complement strand
TCGCGCGCCGAGTACGTCTGGTAGCCCTCGGCTTCCAGACTGAACTGCAGCATCCACACGACCTGGGGCTCGTCGTCCACGACGAGCACGCTGGTCGCCGTCTCTGTCTTCATCATCATCGAAGGTATCGGCGCCTCGCCGTGAAACAGGATGCGGCCAAGGGACCGTTTGCCGGTGCCGGAAGGCCTCCCCCCGGCGAGGGACGGCCGAGACGCGAGGACCATGGGTACGTAGTCACTCCCCGGCAACCGCGGCTCAGGCCTGCTGGGTTCCCCCGCCGGTCACCCGGCCGATCGCGAAGGCCGGGGTACCGGCCTCGACGGCCCGTCTGACCACCTCGTCGGCGCGCTCGCGCGCGACCACCAGCACGAACCCGATCCCGAGGTTGAAGGTGGCGCGCAGGTCCTCCTCGGCTGCGCGCGACGCTTCCTGCAGTAGTTCGAACACGGGTGGGACGGGCCACGAGCCCCAGTCGATCTTGGCGCGCGTTCCATCGGGCAAGGCCCGCTGAACGTTCTCGACGAGGCCGCCGCCCGTGATGTGCGCCGCGGAAAGGACGAGGTCTGCGCGAGCGAGGTCGCGAACGAGCGGCGCGTAGATGGTCGTCGGCTCGAGGAGCTCGTCGCCGAGCGAGCGGCCGAGGCGCGGCAGCACGTCCTCGAGTCCATACCCGGCGTCCTCGAGCAACACCTTCCGCACGAGGGAATAGCCGTTGGAGTGCAGCCCGCTCGACGCCAGTCCGACGAGGAGGTCGTCGGCCGCGACCCGGTGCGGCCCGAGAAGCTCCTCCTCGCTCACGATCCCGACACAGAAGCCGGCCAGGTCGAACCCTTCCGCCGCCATCACGCCGGGGTGTTCGGCCGTCTCTCCACCGAGGAGCGCACACCCGGCTCGCCGGCATCCCTCGGCGACGCCGGCGACGATCGCCGCAACCTCTTTCGGGACCACCTTCTCCATCGCTACGTAGTCGAGGAAGAACAGGGGCTCGGCGCCGGTGCAGACGACGTCGTCCACGCACATCGCGACGAGGTCGATCCCCACCGTGTCGAGCCGGCCGGCGAGCCGCGCGATGTCGAGCTTGGTCCCGACGCCGTCCGTCGCCGCGGCGAGGTACCGGTCATCGCCGATGCGGAACAGACCCGCGAAGCCCCCTACGCCCTCGACGACCTCGGGCCGCGTGGCGCCCTTCGCGAGCTCGCGGATCAAACCGACCGCTTCGGAGGCCACGTCCAGGTCGACGCCCGCCCGGCGGTACGCCTCGCTCACGACTTGGCGGGATGCTCGAGGAGGAACTTGCCCGCGCTCTCGGGGATCGGGATCGGGTACTCGCCGTCGAAGCACGCTCGGCAGAACCCGCTCTTGTCCTGGCCGGTCGCGGCGACCATCCCCTCCAGAGAGAGGTAGCCGAGCGAGTCCGCGCCCACGTACTGCCGGATCTCCTCGACGGCGAGGTCGGACGCGATCAGCTCGGAGCGCGTGGACATGTCGATGCCGTAGAAGCACGGCCACTGGATCGGCGGGCACGTGATCCGGGTGTGCACTTCGGCGGCACCGGCCTCGCGCAGGACCTGGACGAGTTGGCGCGTCGTCGTGCCCCGCACGATCGAGTCGTCGATCACGACGAGCCGCTTGCCGCGGATCGTCTCGGGGATCGGGTTCAGCTTCAGCTTCACGCCGCGCTCGCGGAGCGTCTGCGACGGCTGGATGAAGGTCCGCCCCACGTAGCGGTTCTTGATGAGGCCCTCTCCGTAGGGGATGCCGGAGACCTCGGCGTATCCGGCCGCGGCCGAATGTCCGGTGTCGGGGACCGGCATCACGAGATCGCCATCGGCGGGTGCCTCGGCCGCGAGCCGACGGCCCAGCTCGCGGCGAACCTCGTACACGGTCCGCCCGCGCAGACGCGAGTCGGCGCGCGCGAGGTACACGTACTCGAAGATGCACAGCGCCTCCCGGGGGCTCTCCGCGAACCGCACCGAATGCAGGCCGCGGTCGTCGATCCGTACGAGCTCTCCCGGCTCGACGGCCCGGAGGAACACGGCGCCCACGATGTCGAGCGCGCAGGTCTCGGACGCGACCACGTAGCCGTTCGGCAGTCGCCCGATCGACAGCGGACGAAGTCCGTGAGGATCCCTGGCCGCGAACAGGCTCCGCTCGTCCATGAAGACGAAGCAGAAGGCGCCCTCGAGCGTGGGGAGCACCTCGAGCGCGGCCGCCTCGAGGCCGTCCCCTTTCTCACGGGACAGGAGCGTCGCGACCAGGTCCGAGTCGGTCGTGGCGGCACCGCTGCGGCCGGCCCGTTCGGCCAGCTCGAGCGTGTTCACCAGGTTGCCGTTGTGCCCGAGCGCGAGCGAGCGGTGGCCGTCCGTCTTGAACGCCGGCTGTGCGTTCTCCCACGTCGTCGACCCGGTGGTCGAGTAGCGGTTGTGGCCGATCCCTAGATCGCCCTGGAGCGTGGTGAGGGTGGCCTCGTTGAAGACCTGCGAGACGAGCCCGAGCTCGCGGTAGACGAGCAGATGCTCGCCGTCGGAGACCGCCATCCCGGCGGACTCCTGACCTCGATGCTGCTGCGCGAAGAGCCCGAAGTAGATGAGCCTGGCGACCTCCTCGCCCGGGGCCCACACCCCGAACAGGCCGCACTCCTCTTTCGGACTCTCTGCCCCCACGCGCCGCGATGCTATCAGCGGCCCCCGACGCCTCCGGGATGTATGAGCGGTCTTGTCGGACTTTCGAGGACGATCCGGGTGCGCCGTCTACGCTGGGCCCATGAACGAGCGGGTGCTGCTCGTTGAGGACGACCCCTCGATCCGCGAGTCGACGACCCTGGGGCTCGAGCGAGCCGGGTTCCGCGTGACGACCGCCGCGAACGGCCGGGAGGCCGTCGAGCGCTTCCGGGGCGACCGGTTCGAACTCGTGATCCTCGACCTCATGCTCCCCGTGATGGACGGCTTCGAGGTCTGCCGCCGCCTGCGCCGCGAGAGCCGGGTGCCGATCCTCATGCTGACCGCGCGCACCGATGCGACGGACGTCGTTGCGGGACTCGAGCTGGGCGCCGACGACTACGTGACGAAGCCGTTCGACCTACCGGTACTGGTGGCGAGGGCCCGCGCGGTCGTCCGTCGAAGCTCGGAAAGGGGATCCGAAGAAGTGCTCCGGGTCGCGGACGTCGAGATCGACCGAGCCGCGTTCACCGCCCGGCGGGGTCAAACGGACCTCGCGCTCACGACCACGGAGTTCCGGCTCCTCGCCGCGCTGGCAGGCCGCCCGGGGCAGGTCTTCACCCGCGAGATGCTGCTCGAGACCGTCTGGGGCTACGACTACCTGGGCGACTCCCGCCTCGTCGACGTGGCGGTGCAGCGGCTGCGAGCCAAAGTTGAGGACGACCCCGCCCATCCCAACCGGATCGTCACCGTCCGCGGGGTCGGCTATCGCCTGGAGAAGGGATAGGGACGTGCCTTCGCCGGTCTCCGCTCCCACAAGGCTTCGTCGGCGGCTGACGGTGGCCTTCGTCCTCGTGGCGGGGACCCTGACCGCCGTTCTCGCCGCGACGACGTACCTCGTGGTCCGGGAGGGCAGGCTGAGCGATTCGCTCGAGCGCGCCGAGCGCGAGGCCCGGTTCGGCCTCCGGCTGGCCGCCGGGCTCGGCACCGGAGCTGACCTGCGGCAATTCGCGGAGGGTTTCGAGGAGCGGGGGGTTCATGCGGTCCTCCTCGAGGAGGACCGCCGGTTCGTCTCGAACCCTTCGATCGACCCTGCCGTCCCACCGGAGCTCCGTGCCCTGGTGGACGAGGGCCAGCTCGCCTACGAGCGCATCCACGTGGGCGGCCGCCCCCATCTCCTCGTCGGCGGACATCCCCCCGGGTCGTCGGCCGAGCTGTACCTCCTGTTCTCCGAGGAGGACACGATGCGCGATCTCGGTCAGCTCGGCATGCTCCTGTCGGTCGGATGGCTCGCCACCCTCGCCGTGTCGGCGCTCGTTGGATGGCTCGTCGCGCGCCGAACCCTCGCCCCCGTGGGTCGCGCCAGCCGAGCGGCGCGAGACCTCGCGGAAGGACTGCTGGACACTCGTCTCCCCGCGTCCGGTGCGGACGAGTTCGGTGCTTGGGCGGCATCGTTCAACCAGATGGCGGAGGCCCTCCAGGCCAAGATCACCGACCTCACGCAGGCCAGGTCGCGGGAGCGACGGTTCACCGCGGACGTTGCCCACGAGCTCCGCACGCCGCTCACGGCTCTCGTTTCCGAGGCATCGATGCTGGCGGAGCACCTGGACCGGCTCCCGCCGGAGGCCAGCCGCCCCGCGCAGTTGCTGATCGGCGATATCGCTAGGCTGCGGCGGCTCGTCGAAGACCTGATGACGATCGCGCGGTTCGATGCGGGGCGCGAGGACGTACGAGAAGACGAGCTGGATCTGTCCGTCCTCGTCGAGGCGACGGTCCGGGCACGGGGATGGTCCGACCTCGTGTCGCTGGACGCGGAGCCCGTGCGGATGAACGGCGACCGGCGCCGGATCGAAACGATCGTGGCCAATCTCGTTGCAAACGCCGTTGAGCACGGCGGACGAGACATCGACGTCCGGATCCGTCCCGGCCCGGGAGAGGCAACCGTCGAGGTTTCCGATCACGGACCCGGGATCGACCCGGAACACCTGCCGTACGTGTTCGACCGCTTCTACAAGGGCGACCGAGCCCGGACGGGCGGCAGCGGTCTCGGACTCGCGATCGCGCTCGAGAATGCACACCTGCTCGGTGGGGACCTCGAGTTGTGGAGCGTGGCGGGGCGTGGAACACGGCTCACCCTGCGGTTGCCCGTGACGGAACGGTTACACGGGGGTGACGGTGCCGTTGCATCGGAGGATCAGCATGGCCGTGGATCAACGAAGGAGGGCGGTACAGATGAAGCGGATCCTCGTCCTATCCACGGCACTGACGTTGCTGGCGACGGCGTGCGCTGACCGAGGTGCGGGAACCCTCGGGCCGATCGGAAACGGCGACCCCTCGCCGACCGCGACACCGACGGTCGTCGAGCCGTCGCACTCACCATCGCAGTCTCCGAGCCCCGAGCCCTCGGACGAGACCATGACCTACGAGGTGTGGTTCGCCTACGGGGCCGGACCCTCGCTCTTCGTGACCGAGCGCACCGAGCCGTTCGCTCCCGCGATCGGCGGGGCCGCCCTGAATGCTTTGTTCGCGGGGCCGTCGGAGATCGAACGCGCCGCCGGGGTCTCCAGCGCCGTTCCGCAGGGCACGCGGCTGCTGGGGTTGTCCATCGAGGGCGGGCTCGCCACCGCAGACCTGTCCGCCGAGTACGAATCCGGGGGAGGTTCCGCCTCGATGCTGATGCGGCTCGCGCAGCTCACCTACACGCTCACCCAGTTCGACACGGTTGACGCGGTGCTCTTCACGCTCGAAGGGCAGCCGGTCGGCGAGTTCTTCTCGGGGGAGGGGATCGTGATCGACGACCCGATGACGCGCCGGGACTTCGCGGACCATCTCGCACCGATCGTCGTGCACGCCCCCGTCGTGGGGCAGCGGGTGACGAGCCCGATCACCGTATCCGGCACGGCGAACGTGTTCGAGGCCACGGTCAGCATCAGCGTGTTCGATGCTGAGGGGAACGAGATCGCAAGAACCTTCACCACCGCGACCTGTGGAACGGGATGTCGTGGCGACTACTCCGAAGCGGTGCGCTACGAGGTCGAGCGCACGCAGCCTGGAACGGTCCGCATCTACGAGTCGAGCGCGGAGGATGGAGAACCCATCAACGTCGTGGAGATCCCGGTCACGCTCGTTGCGTGACCGGGACTCGCGGTCAGCGGACGAGGGTCGGGAGCCGCTGGATCGCGTTGGTCGTGTAGCCACCGACGTTCCAGGCAGGCTCGTTCTCCTGCGGGGCGCCGGTCGCGTCGGTGGCTCGGCAGCAGAGCACGCGCTCGCCGGGTGAGGCGAGCCACTCGAACGACCAGCCGCGCCAGGCGTACTCGTCGGGGGGCGGCTCGCCCAGGTCGGCGTCCCACCACGTCCGCCCGTCGTCGTCGCTGAACTCGACCCGTTCTATCGGGCCCAGCCCTGACCATGCTCGTCCGAGAACCGCGTGCGTGCCGGCGTCGACGATCCGGCTCCTGGTCTGGAACTCCGGGATCCCGGGCGGGACCATGAGGCTCCTCGGCCGGATCCGGTTCAGGGGCTCACCCACCTCGTCCGGGTCCGAGCGCAGCCGGTAGCTGTGCACGTTCTGGTAGCCGGCGAACGGCTCGGTCAGGACCGTGATGCGGCAGACCCATTTCACGCTCGCCATCCCGTACCAACCCGGCACCACGAGCCGGAGCGGGAACCCGTGTTGCGGCAGCAGCGGCCGACCGTTCATCTCGAACGCGAGCAGCACGTCGGGCCGCATCGCCTCTTCGAACGGCAGGCTCCGCTCGTACGACTGCTCCATCTCGCCCTCGACCCCGCGGTCGAGCCCCGTGAACACGACCTCGACGGCACCGTCGTCGATCCCAGCGTCTTCCAGCACGCCCCGGAGTGGCGTGCCCGTCCACGCCGCGGTGCCGACCGCCTCGAGCACCCAGGGTTGGCTCACCACGTGAGGCTCGATCATCGTTCGGCCGTTACCGGCGCATTCGAGGGTGACGGCCTGCGTCTTCGTCGGCCGCGAGCGCAGGTCGTCGAGCGACAGCTCCATCGGGGACCGCACGTTCCCGTCGACCGAGAGGCGCCAGGTATCGGGGTCGACGTCCGGGATGTCGTAGTGGATCAGGAGGTAGTGCAGGCCGGCGGGGGTGAGGTCGTAGCGCAGCGCTTCGAGCGGCATGCCGTGGTTCCGGGTGGCGAGTTGGAGCTCCTCGCGACTGATCCCCGGGGTCTCGGTCAGATCCTTCATGTCCGGCATCTCAGCATGTCACCGCGCGGGACGCTACCCGGCGAGGAGCTTGGGGATGGCCTCCTCGTACACGGCGGAGGCCTCCTCGAGGGTCAACTCGGCGAGACCGTCGAAGACCAGGCGCGGCCCGCCGGTCTCTCCGATCCGCGAGACCGGGACGCGCATCGCCACCGCCAGGTCCTCGAACTCGGATGCGCGCTCGGCCGCGACCGAGACGACCGCGCGGGAGGCAGACTCCGCGAACAGCGCGACGTGGGGAGGCAGGTCGCCGGGGAGCGTCACCGCGAAGCCCGTCCGGCCGGCGATCGCCGACTCGGCGAGCGCCACCGCGAGACCGCCGTCGCCGCAGTCGTGCGCGGAACGAAGCAGGTCGTTGCGGGCCCCCTCGACCAGGAGTCCGTGGAGTCTCCGCTCCCGCTCCACGTCCAGCGCCGGGGGGCGGCCGGAGACCACACCGAGGACGGCATCCGCGAACTCCGAGCCACCGAGCTCGGGGAACGTCTCGCCCAGCAGGTAGACGACGGTCCCCTCGCCGATGTGATGACGCACGGCGAGCCGGTGATCCTCAATCAGACCGAGCATGCCGACGACGGCCGTCGGCCAGATCGCCGAGCCGCCGGACTCGTTGTAGAAGCTCACGTTGCCGCCGGTGACCGGCGTCTCGAACGCGCGGCACGCGTCCGCCATCCCGCGGACCGATTCCGTGAACTGCCACATGACCTCCGGGCGCTCGGGGTTGCCGAAGTTGAGGCAGTTCGTGATCGCCAGCGGCGTCGCGCCGGTGCAGGCGACGTTGCGAGCGGCCTCCGCGACCGCGTGCGCTGCGCCGAGGTAGGGATCGAGCGCGCCGAACCGTCCCTTGCCGTCGGTCGACAATGCGAGCGCCTTCATCGTCCCCTCGACTCGGATCAGGGCCGCGTCGCCGCCGGGACCGAGCACCGTCCCGCCCTGCACGATGGAGTCGTACTGCTCCCACACCCACCGCTTGGTCGCGACGTTGGGCGAGGAGAGGATCCGGAGCAACGCATCCGTCGGCGAGATCGCGACCGAGGCGAACGTCGGGTCGTCCTCGCCGAGGTCGTCGTGCCCTGGGGGAGGCGACATCGGCCGCGTGTAGACGGGCGCCTCGTCCGTCAGCGACCGCGCCGGGATGGAGGCGACGCCCTGCCCGTTCACTCGCACGTCGAGGGTCCCACCGTCGTCGACGAGCCTTCCCACCACCGCTGAACCGAGGCCCCACTTGGTACACACCTCGCGGACGTCCTCGAGCCGAGCCGGCGCGACGATCGCGAGCATCCGCTCCTGCGATTCGCTCGTGAGGATCTCGAACGGTTCGAGGCCCGGCTCGCGAAGGGGCACCGCGTCGAGGTCGAGCTCGGCGCCCAGACGCGCTCGCGACGCCGACTCGCTCACGGCGCACGTCAGTCCCGCCCCGCCCAGGTCCTGCAGCCCCTCGAGGAGATCGCGTTCGACGAGCTCGAGCGAAGCCTCGATCAGCAACTTGCCCGCGAATGGGTCGCCGATCTGCACGCTCGGACGGCTCTCCTCCGATGCCTCCTCGAGCGTGCGCGAGGCGAGGACGGACACACCACCGATGCCGTCCCGTCCCGTCGCGGCTCCGAACAGCACCAACAGGGATCCCTCGTGGACCTCGCGGGCTGACGTGACGAGCCGGTCGGCACGAGTGATGCCGACGCACATCACGTTCACGGTCGGGTTCGCCGAGTGCGCATCGGCGAAGTGGACCTCGCCGCCGACGGTCGGGACGCCGATGGAGTTCCCGTACCCACCGATCCCGGCCACGACCCCTTCGAAGAGCCACCGGTTGTGCTCGTCATCGAGGGGACCGAAACGGAGGGGATCGAGCAACGCGATGGGACGTGCCCCCATCGAGATGATGTCGCGCACGATCCCGCCGACGCCCGTCGCGGCCCCTTGATACGGCTCCACGGCACTGGGGTGTGAGTGCGACTCCATCTTGAAGACGATCGCGATGCCGTCGCCGACGTCGATCGCGCCCGCATCCTCCCCGGGGCCGACGAGCACCGCCGGTCCCTCGGTCGGCAAGGTCCTCAGGTGCGCCTTCGAGCTCTTGTACGAGCAGTGCTCGGACCACATGGCGGCGTACATCGCGAGCTCGGTCGGGTTGGGATCGCGGCCGAGCGAATCGATGATCGACGCGAGCTCGTCGTCGGTGAGCCCGAGCTGCCGGTGAAGCGGCTCGGTCACGCGGCGGACACCCGTTCGAGCGCCGCCTCGAGCAGGGCCACGAACATCGCCTGCCCTCCCGTGGCGCCGACGTCCGGGTCGACGGCGTGCTCGGGGTGCGGCATCAGGCCGACGACGTTCCCACCCTCGTTCCGGACCCCCGCGATCGAGCCGGTGCTGCCGTTGACGTTGTGTGCGTCGTCCAGGGCGCCGTCGGGAGCGCAGTAACGGAGCACGACGAGACCCTCGCCCTCGATCCGGTGAAGCTCGTCCTCACGGGCGACGAACTGGCCCTCGCCGTGCTTCACCGGAACGCGCAGGACGTCACCGGGAACCAGCCCTCCGGTCAGCGGCGAGAGCGTCGTCTCGACCCGGACGTCGATCCAGCGACAGACGAACCGGAGCTGGCGGTTTCGGATCAGCGCGCCGGGCAGCAGGCCCGCCTCGCACAGGATCTGGAACCCGTTGCAGATCCCCACGACGGGTCCGCCACGGGCCGCGAAGGAGCGAACCTCCTCCATGACCGCGGCGAAGCGCGCGATCGCACCCGTCCGCAGGTAGTCGCCGTAGGAGAAGCCGCCCGGCAGGATCACCGCGTCGACGCCGCGGAGGTCTCGATCCCCGTGCCACAGCGAGATCGACTCGCCGCCCATGAAGCGGACCGCCCGAAGCGCGTCGCGGTCGTCGAGCGATCCGGGGAACGTGACGACGCCGATCCGCGGCAGACCGTCGCTCACGCCGGCGCCTCCTCGTAGGCAGGGCCGGCGTGCTCGCTGACGTCGCGGATCGCGAACGTCTCGATCACCGGGTTCGACAGGAGACGCTCGGCCATCTCCTTCACCTGCGCGACGGCCGCGTCGCGGTCGCTCGACTCGAGCTCCAGACGCACGTACTTGCCGACGCGGACCTGGGCGACGTTCGTCCATCCCAAAGCCGGGAGCGCGCCTCCGATCGCCGCCCCCTGCGGATCGAGGAGGCCGGGCTTCAGGGAGATCTCGACGTGCGCGACGAACCTCACGTGAGCGCTCGCCGCAGCCGTTCGAGATCGTCCGCGCTCGTCTCCCGGTCGCGCTCGGTGGACACGCCCATCCGGTGACGGTAGTGCTCGAACCGCTCGCCGGTCACCCGCTCGTACGCCTCGCGGTACTTCATGGCGGTCCGGTCGATCACCACGTCGGGCAACGACGGCGGCGGCGGCTCGTGGTCCCAGCCGCTCGCATCCAGCCAGTCCCGGACGAACTGCTTGTCGAAGCTCGGCTGCGAGACCCCGGGCCGGTAGCCGGCGACGGGCCAGAAGCGCGAGGAGTCGGGGGTCAACACCTCGTCGATCAGGATCAGGTCCCCGTCGGCGAACCCGAACTCGAACTTCGTGTCGGCCACGATGATGCCGCGCTCGGCGGCGACCTCCGCGCCACGCTCGTACAGCGCGATGGTCAGCTCGCGGAGCCGCTCGGCGAGCCCCTTGCCGACGAGGTCGACGGCCTCCTCGAACGTGAGGGGCAGGTCGTGGCCCTCGGCCGCCTTCGTCGTCGGCGTGAAGATCGGTTCGGGGAGGCGATGAGCCTCGTCGAGCCCGGCCGGAAGCGGGACACCGCAGACGTGCCCTTCGGCGCGGTACTGCTTCAACCCCGAGCCCGTCAGGTAGCCGCGCGCGACGCACTCGAGAGGGATCACCTCCGCCTTCACCGCCAGGGTCGCGCGGCCCGAGAGCACGGGCTCGCTCCGGAACGGATCGGGGAAATCGCGACGGTGGGCGCTGATGAGATGGTTGCCGATCAGGTCGCCGGTGCGTTCGAGCCAGAACAGCGTGAGGCCAGTGAGGACGCGTCCCTTGTCCGGGATCGGATCCGGCAAGACGACGTCGAAGGCGCTGATCCGGTCGGTGGCGACGAGGAGCACGCGGTCCTCGCCGACGTCGTAGATGTCCCGGACCTTCCCCTGGCCGTGGAGCCTCGCCCCGGTCTCGCTCATCCGACCGGAACCTTCTCAAGACGGTCGAACACGACATCGAGGTTGCGCAGCGCGCGCATCGGGGCGAAGAGCTCGTCGAGCTGGTCGGCGATGCGAGCACGCACCTCGGGATCTGCTTCGATCAACGCTCGGAACGAACCTCCTTCGTCCCACGCCTTCGAGGCACCCGACTGCACGAGCGCGTACGCGTCGTCCCGCGACATCCCGGAATCGACGAGCGCGAGGAGAACGTTCTGCGAGTAGGCGAGGCCCCCGCCGACCTCGAGGTTCACCCGCATACGAGCCGGAAACACCTCGAGCCCCTCGAGAACCTCGGTGAGCTCGGCCAGCATGAAGTCGAGGGCGATCGTCGAATCCGGAAGGATGACCCGCTCGGCCGAGGAGTGCGAGATGTCGCGCTCGTGCCACAGCACCGCGTTCTCCAGGGCGGCCTGCAGGTTGCCGCGGATCACGCGGGCGAGTCCGGTGATCCGTTCGGATCGAACCGGGTTGCGCTTGTGCGGCATCGCGCTCGAGCCCTTCTGTCCCTCGGAGAACGGCTCCTGGACCTCGCGCACCTCGGTCCGCGCGAGGTGCCGGATCTCGGTCGCGACCCCGTCGAGCGTCGTCGCGGTGATCGCGAGCGCGCTCATGAGCTCGGCGTGCCGGTCGCGCGCCACGACCTGGTTCGAGGCCTCCGCGGGCCTGAGTCCGATCTTCGCGCAGACCTCCTCTTCGACCCGCGGGTCCACCTGCGCGTAGGTCCCGACGGCGCCGCTGATCGCTCCTACGGCCACGGCCTCTCGCGCGCGGCGCAACCGCTCCCGGTCGCGGTCGAGCTCGAACGTCCACAGGGCGACCTTGTGGCCGAAGGTGGTCGGCTCGGCGAGGACCCCGTGCGTCCTTCCGGCCATCACGGTTCCGCGGTGCGAGAGCGCGAGCCGCTTCGTCACGCCGAGCAGCCGCTCGATCCTTCCGAGCAACAGATCCGTGGCCGCACGGAGCTGCAGCGCGAGCCCCGTGTCGAGCACGTCCGACGACGTGAGCCCGAAGTGCACCCAGCGGCCGGCCGGACCGACGGACTCGCCGACGTTCTGCACGAAGGCCGCGACGTCGTGCTTCGTGACGGCCTCGAGCTCGGCGACGCGGTCGAGGTCGAACGCCGCCTTCACCCGTACCTGCCGCGCATCCTCCTCGGGGACGACGCCCAGCCGAGCCCAGGCCTCGACGGCCAAGATCTCGATCTCGAGCCAGTGACCGAGGCGGGCGTCGTCCGACCACACCGCCGACATCTCGGGGAGGGCGTAGCGCGGGATCATCGCTCCGGCGGAACGGCGGAGCGCAGGCTCACAGGCGCAGGCCCTCCGCCAGGTCGTCCTTGAACCGCCACAGGCGCTTCTGGATGTCCGGGTCGCCCACGCCGAGGATCTCCGCGGCCAGCACGGCCGCGTTCATGCCCGCGTCGACCCCAACGGTCGCGACCGGCACGCCCCCGGGCATCTGCGCCGTGACGTAGAGCGACTGATCGCCCGCCATCTGGTCGCTCGCGACGGGGACGCCGATCACGGGGAGAACCGTTCGCGCGGCGACCGCGGACGCGAGATGGCCCGAGATGCCCGTTGTGCAGATCACGACCTTGATCCCGCGCTCGAACGCCGTCCGAGCGTACTCGTCGACGAGGTCGGGATTGCGGGGAGCCGACATGACGCGGATCTCGTGCGGGATCTCGAGCTTCTCGAGGATCGCGGTGGTCTGTTGCATGACGGCGAGCTCGGCGGGCGACCCGACGAGCACACCGACCTGCGGGCCTTGTCCGTTCACCTGCCCTCCGCCTCCGACGCCAGCGCAGCGATGTCCCTGCGGTATTGCATCCCATCGAACGAGATCGACGAGCAGGCCTCGTACGCTCGAGCCCGAGCCTCGGCCAGATCGTCGCCGATCGCGCCCACGGACAGGACCCGTCCCCCCGACGTGACCACTCTACCCCGCCGCTCCGCGGTCCCGGCGTGGAACACGAGCGCGCCGTCGACCTGCTCGGCTTCCTCCAGACCTGCGATCTCGAACCCGGTCTCGTACTCCTCCGGATAGCCACCCGATGCGAGGACGACGGTGACGCAAGCCTGGGTGGAGAGGTTCGCTTTGTAGAGCCCGAGGTTGCCCTCGGCGCACGCGAGGAACAGCTCCGCGAGATCGGACCCCAGCCGCGGGATCACCACCTGGGCCTCGGGGTCGCCGAACCGGGCGTTGAACTCAAGGACCTTGGGCCCGTCGTCGGTGAGCATCATCCCGGCGTACAGGACGCCGCGGTACGGCACGCCGTCGGCGTCCATCCCCCGGACCGTCCGGACCAAGACGTCGTACAAGATGCGGTCGGCGGTCTCGTCGTCGACGAACGGGACCGGCGAGTACGCACCCATCCCTCCCGTGTTCGGGCCCAGGTCCCCATCGCCGATGCGCTTGAAGTCCTGCGCGAACGCGAGCGGCAGGACGTCGCGGCCGTCGGAGAGCGCGAACGCCGACACCTCCCGGCCCTCGAGGAACTCCTCGATGAGGACGGTGGACCCGGCGGATCCGAACACGCGGTCCTCGAGGGCGGCGGACAGCGCGGAGATGGCGTCACCGCGCCGTTCGGCGATCACGACGCCCTTGCCGGCGGCGAGCCCGTCGGCCTTGACGACATACGGCGGCTCGAACCGCTCGAGGGCGGCGAGCGCCTCCGGCATCGACTCGACGGCCTGCGAGCGCGCCACGGGAACCCCGTGACGCTCGCAGAGCCGCTTCGCCCACGCCTTCGAGCCCTCGATCCGCGCGGCGGCCCGCGTGGGCCCGAACACGAGGTTCCCCCGCGCGTCGAGCTCGTCGGCGAGTCCGGCCACCAGCGGCCCCTCCGGCCCGATGACCGTGAGGTCGATCCGCTCCCGCTCGACCAGTTCCACGATGGCGGGAACGTCCTCGGCCGCCACGGCGATGCAGTGCGCGTCTCGCGCGATGCCGGCATTGCCCGGGGTGGCGAACAGCCGGTCGATCGTCGGGTTCTGCGTCAGTCGCCAGACGATCGCGTGCTCTCGCGCGCCGCCGCCCACGACGAGCACCCTCATGCGTCGTCCGGGTGACTCGTCGCGTCGGCGGAAAGACTCTGCTCCCGGCCGGGACCGACCGACACGACGCCGATCGGCACGCCGGCCAGATCCTGCAGCCGGTCGAGGTACTTCCGCGCCGCCGCGGGGAGCTCGGCGAACGCGCGCACCTGCGCGAGATCCTCG
>CAZMNP010000063.1:0-4202 GCA_964567675.1 uncultured Actinomycetes bacterium | reverse complement strand
CCCGGCGGCGTCCGAGCCCACGATGTGGAAGTCCGTCGGCTCACCCCACCTGGCCTGCGTCTTCGTGACGTCCACCGGGACTCCCCGCGCGGCCCACACGTTGTTGAAGTTCACGCCGGCGGCCATGACCATGACGAGCGTGTCGTCCGGCCCGATCTCGGGGACGGCGACGACCTCATCCCGGATCGAATCCTTCGGCTCGCCGAACCGGTCCGGCCGCACGAGCTGCGCATGCATCTGCGCAGGGACCTCACCCATGAGAGGAATCTCACCGATCACGTATGGACCCACGCCCACCACTCCCTCACCCTTCCGCTGAAGGACCCGAGAGGTCCCACCGGGATGCCGGCGACAGACGTCGCCCGACGGCGCGCGGAGCCTAGCAGGGGCCCGAGCTCGGATCGGGACAGGTCGAGCTGCCCTAGTGCGATCGGGGGATGCACGCTCGGGACTCGTGCGCCTATGCTCCCGGACCACACGAGGATCGGATCGTGGTGACGCAACGACGACCCGGTGAGAAGGCTCCCATCGAGGGCCTCGACGCTCGCCCGCCGGCCTCTCTGCACGGCCTCCTGTTCGACCGGTACGCCGATGCCGTCCTCGTGACCGATGAGTCGGGCCGGATCGTGGAAGCCAACCTCGCGGCCACCTCGCTCCTGGGGCATACGAGGACCGAGCTCTTGGGCTTGGGTGTCTCCGACATCTCGCGGTCCGAGCGCGGCGAAGCCGACCTCACGCGATGGGGCATGGAGGGCTACTGGCGCGACGAGATCGAGCTGCGGCGCAAGGACGGATCGAGCGTCCTGGTCGAGGCCCGCGTCACGATGCTCGAGGACCCGGAGGGTCGCTGGGGTGTGGCCATCCTTCGCGAGAGCGGCGAGCCGCTGCGCGAGGCCCTTCGCGCAACCGAGGCGCAGATCGCCGCGATCGTCGAGTCCTCGTATGACGCGATCTACAGCGAGACCGCGGACGGGACGATCCTCACGTGGAACAAGGCGGCCGAACGCCTCTACGGCTACACGGCCGAAGAGGCGATCGGGATGCACGTTTCGCTGACGGCGCCGCCGGAGCGCCGCGACGAGCTGCAGCAGAACCTCAAGCGGATCCAACGAGGCGAGCGCATCCGCGACTACGAGACGATCCGTCAGCGCAAGGACGGCACGCGCGTCGAGGTCTCGCTCACGATCTCCCCGGTGCTGGATGCGAACGGCGTCATCACCGGCATCGCGGCGATCGCGCGCGACGTGACCGAACGCCGGGCCGCCGAGCACCGAACCCACGTGCTCTACCGGCTCACCCACGCCGTGGGGCATGCCCGCACCGAGGAGGAGGTCTACGACGCCGCGCTCGATGCCATCCAGCGAGCGATCCACACGGACCGTGCATCGATCCTGCTCTTCGACGAGAACGGCGTGATGAAGTTCCGCGCCTGGCGCGGACTGTCGGCGTCGTACCGTCGGGCCGTCGAGGGCCACTCGCCGTGGAAGGTCGGTGAAGCGGACCCGCGACCGATCCACGTCCCGGACGTCGAGACGGACGAGGCGCTCCACGAGCTCCGCGACACGATCTTGGGAGAGGGCGTGCGCGCGCTCTCGTTCGTCCCGCTCGTGCACCAGGGCGAGCTGCTCGGCAAGTTCATGCTGTACTTCGACGTCCCGCGCACGCTCGCGGAGATCGACGTTCAGCTCGCGGTGTCCATCGCGGGGCAGGTCGCGTTCTCGCTCGGCCGGCTGAAGGCCGAACGCGACCTCGAGCACGCGCGGGCGCAGCTCGAGCTCATCACGACCGGGAGTGCCGACGGCCTGACGATCCAGGACGCGGACGGCCGCGTCGTGTACGCGAACCTCGCCGCCGCGCGCCTTTCGGGGTTCGACACGATCGAGGAGTTCCTGCGCGATGCCGCCGAGTACGGCGATCGTTGGGAAGTCTTCGACGAGCACGGGAACCCGTTCGAGGGCGCGGAGTTCCCCGGTTCTCGCGCCCTCCTCGGCGAGCCGAACCCTGAGGCACTCGTCCTCGTGCGGGACCGCACGACGGGAGCCGAGCACTGGCGGCAGATCCGCGCCACGCCGACCGCCGACGAGCACGGCAAGGTCCGATACGCGATCAGCCTGTTCCACGACGTCACCGCGGAGCGGCGTGCACAGGAACAGCTCCGGTTCCAGGCGGCGCTCCTTCGTGCCGAGGCGGAGGCGTCCCGCGAGGGGATCCTCGTCGTGTCGTCGGAGGGACGGATGGTCTCTTGGAACCGGCGGTTCGGCGAGCTGTGGGGGATCCCCGAGGACGTGCTGGCGTCGCGCTCGGATCAACTGGCGATCTCCTCGGTCCTATCCAAGCTCGTCGATCCCGAGGGATTCCAGCGCCGCATCACGGAGCTGTACGCCGACCCGGCGGCCGAGGCGGCCGACGAGCTCGCCCTGCTCGACGGGCGCTTGTTCGAGCGGCACACGAAACCGCTCGTGGACGAGGCCGGCGGCACCCGGGGCCGGATCTGGTTCTTCCGCGACGCTACCGAGGACCGGCAGCGCGAGGCGGCTCAGCGACTCCTCGCGGAGGCCGGCAAGGCCCTCGCGAGCTCGCTCGACGACGACGCGCGCTTCGACGCCGTCCTGGAGGCGACGCTCGCGTGGAAGGCCGACATGGCGGGCCTGTACGTGGACGAAGGGGGATCGGTCCGGTTCGTCGACCTGCGAACCTCCTCCCCCGAGACGTTCGCGATCGGCAAGGACGTCCTCGATCGCCTCTCCGCGGACGGTCCCGCGAGCGATCCGATGCGCCAGACGATCGAGAGCGGCCGGCCGGCGCTGTTGACCGAGATCCCCGACGCGCTCCTCGAGGAGACGACCGGGGGAGGAGCCTTGCTCGAGCTCGCGAGGCGGCTGGAGCTCGGAAGCGCCATCGTCGTGCCGATCCACACGCGGGGCGAGGTCCGCGGCGGCCTGGCGGTCGGACTGAAGACGGGCGACCGGCGATACGACGAGCGCGACGTCGAGGTGCTCGAGGGACTGGCCGAACGGATCGCCCATGCGTTCGACAACTCGCGCCTGTATCGAGAGCGCGACTTCGTGGCCCGCACGCTGCAGCAAGGCCTGCTCCCGAGCGAGATCCCGCAGATCCCGGGCCTCGAGGTGGCGGCACGGTACCGCGCCGCCGGAGAGGGCGTCGAGGTCGGAGGGGACTTCTACGACGTCTTCCAGATCCACGAGGGGACCTGGGCGATCGCCGTCGGCGACGTCTGCGGCAAGGGCCCGACGGCGGCCGCGTTGACGGGGGTAGCCCGCCACACGATGCGGGCCGCTGCGCTGCTCGACGACCGGCCTGCGTCCGTCCTCGCGCTCGTGAACGAGGCGATCTTGCGCGAGTCGCCCGAGGAGCGGTTCTGCACACTCGCGTTCGGCCGGATCGAACGGTCCGGCGCCGGGTTCGACGTCCGGATCGCCCTCGGCGGACACCCCGGACCGATCCTCCTGCGCCCGGACGGAACGACGTCGGAGCTGCACGAGCCGGGATCGTTGCTCGGCCTGTTCCCCGACCCCCACCTGCCCGAGACCACGATCTCGCTTCTGCCCGGCGACACGTTGATCCTGTACACCGACGGCGTCACCGACGAGCAGGACGAGGACGAGGAGTTCGGGGTGGAGCGCCTGCACACCCTGGTCCGCTCCTGCGTCGGTCTCTCGCCGGCCGAGATCGCCGAGCGCATCGAGCGCGCGGTCGAGGACTTCAGCCAGGGACCACCGCGCGACGACATCGCCGTGCTCGTCGTTCGCACGACGGCCTGAGCGCGGAGCTCAGCCCTCCTCGGCAAGCGCGGAGCCGGCCACGGTGCTGGAAGGACACGTGAGGCTCCGCGGGCACCACCGGCAATACGGCCCGGGCCGAAGCGATGCGGACCGCCCGGCCTGCGACGCGGCGGCGGCTCGCACGGCGTCGACGACCCGGTCCGCCGCCCGGCCGAGCATGCGCGCCTCGACGTCCTCGGCCTGCCACTCGCCCGAATCCAGGTACAGCGTCGCGACGCGATACGGGGGAACGCCGAACCGCAGGGCAAGCAGGAGCGCATAGAAGCGCATGTCCTCGGCGTGCTCGGGCCAGGCGCGCCCGGTCTTCAGATCGATCGCCAGGCGCGCGGCCCGTGCCGGCTCGCCGGGTTGCGTGGCGCCCAGGACGAGATCGAGCGTTCCCGAGAGCACCAGCGAGCC
>CAZMNP010000062.1:0-4955 GCA_964567675.1 uncultured Actinomycetes bacterium | reverse complement strand
ACGCCTCAGTCCGCGCTTCTTGAAGTACTCCTCGCCGACCTCTTGATAGGTCACCGAGCCGACCTTGCGTTCCGACACGACGCGCCACCTCCCTGGCTGCCACGGACCACACGTAGGCCGTTCGGGGCGTATTCCAGCCCGAACCCCGCCGTCATGTCAAACAGGAGACGGGCTCGCGGGCTGCCCACCGGGAGGTTCGCAGCGGGGGAACGGGTTGACGACCCTCTTTTGTCGGACAAATACTGTTCGGGCCGTTCGGCGAGGGGGACCCGGTGGGACGTTCGAGGTCCAAGACGGTGTCCGTCCGACGGGACATCGCGACGCGGATCGTCGACGTCCCGGCGGGGAGTCAGCTGCCCCCCGAGCCGGAGCTCGCGGCCGAGCTGGGAGTGTCGCGAGCGACCCTCCGTGAGGCGCTGCGCTCACTGGAGGAGGAGGGGCTCGTCCGCCGAACGCGCGGCGCCGGCACCTTCGTCGCCGACCGACCGAGGATGGTCAACAACCTCGACGCGAACTTCGGCGTCAGCGACGCGATCCGCGGTTCGGGCATGGAACCGGGGACGGACCACGTCACCGTTCGGGTCGAGGCGGCGTCGGCGGACGAGGCCGACCGGCTGGACATCGAGCCGGGAGAGGACGTGGCGGTACTCGATCGCGTCCGGACGGCGGACGGGCGACCCGTGGTCCTTTCCCGGGACATCCTGCCGATGCGGCTCGCCCAAGGCGACGAGTCCGTGCTCCTGACGCTCGAGCACGGCTCGATCTACGAGGTGCTCGAGCGCGAGCTCGGCATCGTGATCCACCACGGGCTGGCGACGTTCCAACCGACGCGCGCGGACGGCCACGTCGGGTCGCAGCTTCGCGTGCCACGCGGAACCCTGCTCCTGTACATCCGGCAGGTGGATTTCGACGAGTCGGGCCGCCCGGTGTTGTCGGCTCACGAGCATCACCTGGCGGAGGCCTTCGAGTTCTCGGTGGTCCGCCGTGGCCCCGGAAGGAGGTACACGTGACGACGGACGTGGGCAAGGCGATGCGGATGAAGCGGGTCGTCGACCCCGCGGGGGTCTCGATCATCTGCGCGCTCGATCACGGCATGACCTCACCGACGTTCCTCGAGCCGCTGGCCGATATCGCTTCGCGTGCGGCCGAGACGATCCTCGGCGGCGCCAACGTGATCATGATGAGCAAGGGGATGATCCGCGTCGCCGAGCCGGCGTTCGCGCCGACGACCTCACTCGCGCTGCTGCTCTCGGCGTCGGGCGATCCGGGCGGGGACCGGCCGCAGATCGTGCAGATCGCCGAGGTCGAGGAGGCGCTCGTGCTCGGCGCCGACGCGGTCGTGCTCTTCACGGCGCTCGGCGGCGACACGGAACCCGGCATGATCGAGATCCTCGCGGGCGTCGGACGAGAGTGCGCCGCCCTCGGCATGCCGTTCATCGCCGAGGCCGAGTTCCCGACGACGTACGCGACCGTCGAAGAGCTCAAGCAGCAATATGGGTTCGAGTACCTGCGTCGCAACGTGCGGCTGTGCGCCGAGCTGGGGGCGGACATCGTGAAGACGAATTGGCCCGGCGACCCCGAGTCCTTCGGCAAGCTCGTCGAGGCAACGAGCGGGATCCCGGTCGTCCTGGCGGGGGGATCGCGGCTGGAGGACAAGGACCTGCTGTGGCGGATGCAGGTCGCGGTCGAGGCCGGCGCGATCGGATGCTCGGTCGGCCGGAACATCTTCATGCACGATTCACCCGAGGCGATCACCCGAGCCCTCTCCCGCGTGATCCGCGAACGCTGGATCGCGGATAAGGCGTACGACGCCCTCAAGGACGAGCTGGGAGGGACGCGGTGAGAGCGGCGTTCATGACCGACGTGAACGCCGTGGAGGTCCGCGACACCGAGGAGCCGAAGCTCCCGCCCGCCGGCGCGATCCTCAGGGTGGAGGCGTGCGGCATCTGCGGGACCGACGCGCGAACCTTCTTCAACGGGGACCCGGGCGCCCCGCCTCCCTGGATCCTGGGGCACGAGCCCGTCGGGGTCCTGCAAGAGGTCGGTCCCGACGCCGATCTCCCGCCGGACGTGAAGGTGGGCGACCGCGTGTTCCTCGGATCGATCCTCACCTGCGGCGAGTGCCGATGGTGCGTCGAGGGGTTCCAGAACCTGTGCGAGCACCACCTGCTGTACGGCTACGATCCGTTCCCCGGCGCCTACGCAGAGCTGGCCACCGTCCCACCGATCGCGATGAAGAACCTGATCCCGCTCCCCGAGGACCTCCCCTCCGACCTCGCAACCGTCGCGGACCCGTTCGCGTGCGCGCTGAACGGCGTCGAGGTGCTCGACGTTCGGCTCGGCGACACCGTCGTCATCCTCGGCACGGGTCCGATCGGCTGCTGGCAGGCGGTCATGTGCCGCGACCGCGGCGCGAGCCGCATCTACATGACCGACGTGAAGGAGGACCGGCTCCAGCTCGCGCTCGGCGCCGTCGGGGACTTCGTCGACGACGCCTGGGTCACGGGAGAGGGCGACGACGGCGTGGAGCAGGTGCTCTCGCGAACCGACGGCCGGGGGGCCGAACGTGTGAGCGTCGCGGCGCCCTCGAAGGAGGCGCAGCAGTCGGCGCTCGAGCTCGCCGCCAAGCGCGCGCGTGTCGTCTACTTCGCCGGGCTCCCCAAGCACGATCCGATCAGTCCGCTCGACATGAACCAGCTCCATTACAAGGAGCTCGCGATCCTCGGGGCGTACGGTGCCACGCATCGGCAGTACCGGATCACCATGGACTACCTCGACCGCCGCAAGGAGGACCTCGCTCCCGTGGTGACGCACCGGTTCCCCTTGGAGCGCATCGACGAGGCGTTCGGAACGATCCGCGCCGGGACCGGGCTGAAGATGGTGATCGTCCCCTGAGCGGCCCGTACGTGATCGGGTGCGACGTGGGGTCGCAGGGAACGAACTGCGCGCTGTATTCGGCGGACGGGACGTTGGTGGCGTCCTCGTACCAGACGTACGACCTCGCCTACCCTTTCCCGGGGGCCGCGGAGCAGGATGCGAACGCCTGGAGACCCGCGGTGGTCGCCGGCGTCCGCGAGGTGCTGGCCCAGGTGCCGGAGGGCCCGGCCGCGGTGAAAGGGATCTCGTTCGGTTCGCAGCTCGACGGCATGGTGGTGTGCGACGGAGCGGGAACGCCGCTGCGGCCCGCCATGATCTGGATGGACCGAAGGGCCGAGCCGCAGGCCGCTGCCGTCGCCGAGCGGATCGATCCGCGAGAGTTCTACCGCGCCGTAGGAGCCAACCTCGACTCGTCCCACGCCGTGTTCAAGGCGCTGTGGGTCCGCGACGAGGAGCCCGACCTGTGGGCCAAGGCCGCGCTGCTGATGACGCCGGGCTCCTTCGTGCTGCACGAGGTCGCGGGCGTGGTCGCCGTGGACTACTCGAACGCGTCGTCGATGGCCCTGCTGGACCCGCGCTCCCGGAAGTGGTCCGCGGAGGCGCTCGGCGCGGTGGACCTCCCCGAGTCCATGCTTCCCGAGGTGGTCGCGGCGACCGAGCCGATCGCGACGATCACCCCCGCGTTCGCCGAGGAGAGCGGCCTCGACGCCTCGACGCTGGTCGCCGTCGGCTGCGGAGACGAGATGGCGGCGACGCTCGGCGCCGGGGTGTTCGCCCCGGGCGAGGTCTGCGACGTCGTCGGAACGGCCGAGCCGGTCTGCGCAGCCTCCGCGGAGCCGCGCGAGGACCCGACGATGCTCGTCGAGTGCCACCCGCACGCGGACCCCGACGCCTGGCTGCTCGAGAACCCCGGGTTCGTTTCCGGCGGGAACCTGCGGTGGTGGCGCGATCACTTCGCTCCCGGCGAGCGCGAAGCGGAGGCGGCCGGGATGGGTGACGCCTATGACCTCTTGTCGAAGGACGCGGAACGCGTTGCGGCCGGCGCCGAGGGTCTGGTCTTCGTTCCGGCCATGCAGGGCGCGATGGCGCCCGAGTGGAACGGCGCCGCGCGCGGTGTCTTCTACGGGCTCACCCTGGCGCATACGCGAGCGCACATGACGCGCGCGATCTTGGAGGGCAGCGCCTTCGGTCTCCGCGACATCCTCGAGGCGATGACCGCAGCGGGCCTGGAGGTCCGCCGGCTCACCATCGTGGGCGGGGGCGCCAAGGGGCCGCTCTGGCGCCAGATCAAGGCGGACGTCACGGGTTTGCCCGTGCGGGTGCCGACGAGCGTGGAAACCACCGCGACCGGGGCGGCGATCCTCGCGGCGGTCGGCTCCGGGATCCACGGAACCATGGCCGGCGCCGTCGACGCGTTTGTCTCGTTCCGGCCCGAGGAACACGAGCCGGACTCCGAGCGGCGCGAGATCTACGACGATGCCTACCGTCGCTACCGGGACGTGTACTTCACGCTGAAGCCGGTGTTCGAGCGGGGTTGACCGTCCATCGTCAGTGAGGGGGGATCCGTTGCCAGCCTCCTCGACGCCGGATCCCTCCGGCCACGATCGCCAGTAAGACCGCCAGTGCAGCGGCGGGAACGACGCCGAGCCCGTTGGCGGACCATGCCCAGAAAGTGCCGCCCACGAACGCGACGATGCCCATCACGAGCAAGCGCTGTACCCCCACGACCGAGCAGGAGAGCAGGAACGTAAGCAGCATGTACGTCGGGAGCCAGAAGTCGAAGCCGCCCTCGGGCCGCACGCGGAGGCCCCCAACGCCGAGCAGCGCATCCATCACGCCGGATCGTTCCCTCGTGCAGGACGGTTCAGTCCCATTGCCCGAGATTCACTCCTTGTCGGTCAGTCCTCCGGAGTCACGTAGGCGGCGGTGATCCCGCCGTCGACGATCAGCGAGGCCCCGGTCATGTACGACGAGTCATCGGAGGCGAGGAACAACGCCGCCTTCGCGAGCTCCTCCGCTCGGCCGAGCCGGCCCATCGGGATATGCACGAGCCGGCGCCGGCGCCTCGCCTCGTCGGA
>CAZMNP010000061.1:0-3846 GCA_964567675.1 uncultured Actinomycetes bacterium | reverse complement strand
ACTCGGGGACGACCGTCACCCCGCCGGAGGCCACCGGGGCCACGGCGGCCACGGGGGTCACGTCGGGAGAGCCGACCGGAGCGACCGGCGCCACGGCGGCGTCGGGCGCGACCGGCCTCACCGGAACCACCGCCGACGCGTGCGTCCTGCTGACCGATGCGGATGCAGCCGAGGTCCTCGCCGGACCGGTCACGCGGATCGCCGATCCGGTCGGCGAGGGCGTGATCACGGGAGAGCCCGACAGCTTCACGAGCGTCTGCTACTACCGGCCCGAGCCCGACGACTTCGCCAGCTACGTGTCGCTGGTCGTGATCACGCCGGGCTCGAGCACCGAGACCGAGATCGAGCTCGAGGCCTCACAGGGCCGGCCGCTCGAAGGCCTTGGGGACGAGGCGTTCGTCGCCGGTGAGCAGGCCGTCACGGTTCGCGTCGGAGAGACGCTGTTCGTGGTGTTCGTCGTCCGCGACGCCACACCGGACCCGATCGCCGAGGAGACGATCGCCCGCCGGGCGGTCGAGCGTCTCTAGCGGTCGAGCGCGATCGCGAGCACCTCGTCGATCGTCTCGACGGGGTGGAACACGATCTCCTCGCGCACCTGCTCGGGCACGTCCTCGAGGTCGCCCTCGTTGCGCTTGGGCAGGATGACCTCCTTCAGACCCGCGCGGTGGGCGGCGAGCGCCTTCTGCTTCACGCCGCCGATCGGCAGCACACGGCCCTGCAGCGTCACTTCGCCGGTCATGCCGATCGTGCTCTTCACCGGCGTGTCGGCCAGTAGCGACGCGATCGCCGTGACCATCGTGACGCCGGCGCTCGGGCCATCCTTCGGCACCGCGCCTGCGGGTACGTGCACGTGGAACCGCCCGCCGAGCTTGTCGGCGTCGATGCCGAGCTCGGCCGCGTGCGATCGCACGTAGCTGAGCGCGATCTGGCCGGACTCCTTCATGACGTCGCCGAGCTGGCCGGTGAGCATGAGACCCTCGGGACCGTCGCTCTTCTCCAGGCGGGTCGCCTCGATG
Source organism: uncultured Actinomycetes bacterium (assembly GCA_964567675.1). Lineage (GTDB taxonomy): Bacteria > Actinomycetota > UBA4738 > UBA4738 > HRBIN12 > CALGFI01. The sequence continues at coordinate 2,830 of CAZMNP010000061.1, read as the reverse complement.
AACAGGACGTCGCCGCCCGTGCCGGTCACGGCCAGACCCGTCGCGACGCCCGGGACGCTCGTGCGATCCGCCGCCTCGAAGAAGAACCGGGGCCGGCCGAGGTACTCGCGCACCTCCTCGACGTCGACCGTCACCGGGGCTTTCGCGTCGCCGCGCGCGAGCTTGGTCGCGACCTTGCGGAGCGCCTTGCCGATCTCGCGCTCGAGGTTGCGCACGCCGGCCTCGCGCGTGTAGTCGCCCACGATCTGGCGCAGCGCGCCGTCGGTGATGGCGACCTCGTCGGCGTTCAAGCCGTTGCGCTCGCGCTGGCGGTCGAGCAGGTGGTAGCGCGCGATCGACACCTTCTCGTCCTCCGTGTAGCCGTCCAGCCGGATGACCTCCATCCGATCGAGCAGCGGGCCGGGGATCGTCTCGGACACGTTCGCGGTCGAGATGAACAACACCTCGGACAGGTCGAGGTCGACCTCGAGGTAGTGGTCGCGGAAGGTGTGGTTCTGCGCCGGGTCGAGCACCTCGAGCAGCGCGCTCGAAGGGTCGCCGCGCCAATCGGCGCCGACCTTGTCGACCTCGTCGAGCATCATCACCGGGTTCTTCGTGCCGGCCTCCTTGAGGGCGCGCACGATGCGGCCCGGGAGCGCGCCGACGTAGGTGCGCCGGTGGCCGCGGATCTCGGCCTCGTCGTGGATCCCGCCGAGCGAGATCCGGACGAACTTGCGTCCGAGCGCTCGCGCGACCGACTCGCCGAGCGACGTCTTCCCGACGCCCGGAGGGCCGACCAGCGTGAGGATCGCGCCGGAGCCGCGGCCTTGTGCCGGGCCCATCCCGCGCTCCTCACGCAGCTTGCGCACCGCGAGGTACTCGACGATGCGGTCCTTCACGTCGTCCAGACCGGTGTGGTCCTGGTCGAGGATCTTCCGAGCCTCGGCGATGTCAAGGTTGTCGTCGGTCCGCACGTCCCACGGGATCTCGGTCATCCAGTCGAGGTACGTGCGGATCCAGCCGTACTCCGGCGACTGCTCCGAGGTGCGCTCGAGCCGTCCGAGCTCGCGCTCGGCCTCGGTGCGGGCGCTCTCGGGCATGTTCGCGTCGGCGATCTTCTTGCGGTACTCCTCGACGACGTTCTCGTCGCCGTCCTCGTCGAGCTCCTTGCGGATCGCGTCCATCTGCTGACGCAGGATGTACTCGCGCTGGTTCTTCTCCAGGCCGTCGCGGACGTCCGTGCGGATCTTGTCCTTCAGCTCGAGCTCGGCGAGGACCTCACGGGCCCATCCGAGAACCAGCTCGAGGCGCTGCTCGACGTCGATCGTCTCGAGGACCTCGACCTTCTGCTCGAAGGTGAGGTCCGGCGAGTAGCCGGACGTGTCCGCCATCTGGCCCGGGTCGCCGATGCCGCGGAGGAACTCGCCCACCTGGGGCACGCCTCGCGCTTCGACGATGTTCTCGATCGTGACGCGGTACTCCCGGGCGAGCTCGCGTGCGCGGGGCGTCGACCCCTCGGGGTCGGGCCGTCGTTCCACCTCGACCCACGTGGCGTCACCGGTGCCCGGCACGCCGCGGCTGACCACGGCGCGATGCAGCCCGCGGATCACGAGTGCCTCGAGACCGTTCTGCAGCCGGCCGACGTCCTCGACCTTGGCCACAGTCCCGACCTGCGCGAAGCGCTGGCCGGTCCGGGGCACGAGCAGCAGCTCGCCCTCCGTGCTTTCCGCGGCAGCGACGGCCCGGCGGGCCTCGTCGGATTCGACCGTGAGCGTGACCACCATCCCCGGAAGCACCACGCCGGTGGTGAGCGGGAGGAGCGGCAGGACCTGCGTATCGATCTGGGGCATCTGGAAGCTCCTGTTCGTTTCTGGTACGCCGTTGGAATCCCCAACGGGTACCCGGCCGTGCCTATTCCCAAGATGTAAGCACGATTACACCCGAACGACTTCCCCGCCGAAGGGGTTGTGCGGGCGCCTATCCTGGGCGCGTGTTCGAGCGATTCACCGACCGAGCGCGGAGGGTGGTCGTCCTCGCCCAGCAAGAGGCGAGGAACCTCGACCACAACTACATCGGGACAGAGCACCTCCTGCTGGGCCTGGTCTCCGAGGGCGAGGGGATCGCCGCACTGGCACTCGGGCAACTGGACATCTCGCTCGAGCGCATCCGAAGCGACGTCGAGGCCATCGTCGGCCGGGGCAGCAAGCCGCAGTCCGGGAACATCCCGTTCACACCCCGAGCGAAGAAGGTGCTCGAGCTCTCGCTCCGCGAAGCGCTGCAGCTCGGGCACAGCTACATCGGGACCGAGCACATCCTCCTCGGATTGGTCCGTGAGGGCGAGGGCGTCGCGGCGCAAGTGCTGGAGAGACTCGGCGCAGACCTCGACCGGGTCCGGGAGACGGTGGTCGAGCTCCTGCCCGGTTCGTCGGAGAGCGCCGGTCGGTCGCCGAGGCGGCGGAGGGGCCGGCGCATCTTCGAGGAGGAGCCGTCGGGCTCCCCCGTCGCATCCGAAGGTTTCCCGATCTGTCCCTCCTGCTCCGCGCCGCTTGCCGAGACGATGACCGTCAAGGTCCTCGAGGTCACCGTCGACGATCAAGCCGCGCAGGTGAAGGTCGCGTATTGCAGTCGTTGCGGGACGGCGCTCGGAACGAGCGTCTAGCCAAGCGGCGTGAGCGCCGGCACGAGCAAGACCGCGCCCTCGCCGTAGCGTTCGTCGACGGCCCGACGGGCCTCCTCGGTCGCGACGACGACGCCGATCTCGACGCGGTTCCGCGTGACGTCGCCGCTCGACCACGTCATCTGCAGCCCGAGCTCGTCCCCGATGTCCGCCGCGAACCCGTCCTGGATCCGT
>CAZMNP010000060.1:0-5288 GCA_964567675.1 uncultured Actinomycetes bacterium | reverse complement strand
CCAGGACCCTTCCGTCCTCGAGCGCCGGCATCCCGTCCGCAACGCCGACGGTCTTCGGCACCCGCTCGACCCCGGCCTCCAGGAGCCACTTCGGCTTGACACGGACCAGCATGTCGCCCTGGGACGCGAACTTCCTCTTCGCCTTTCGCCCGATCGGGGTCCGTTCGGTCGCCACGTGATGGCCGATGAACCGCACGATGCGGAAGATGACGGTTCCGGCGAACCATGTGTCGATCTTCACCGGGACGTGTCCCCGGTCGCGGCCCGAGAGCCACGTGGGATGCGTGCGAACGACCTCGAGGGAGATGTCGGCGCCCGAGTTCCCGGCGCCGACGACGAGCACCCCGCCCTCGCGCAGCTGGGACGGGTTCCGGTACTCGCTCGAATGCAATTGCACGATCCCGGGATCCAGCTGCCGGGAGAACGCAGGGATCCGGGGTTCCTGGTGCGCACCGGTGGCCACGATGACGTTGTCGGCTTCGAACTGGCCGTCACCGACGCTGACGACGTATCGGTCGTCCTTCCGGAAGATCCGGTCCACGCGGACCCCGGTCCGAACCGCGATGTCGAACCTGGCCGCGTAGGACTCGAGGTAGTCGGCCATCTGATCCTTCGTCGGCGCGACCCAGAGTTTCCCGGGGAAACGCCCACCGGGAAGTCCGTCGTACCGGGCCGGCGTGAAAAGGCGCAGGGAGTCGTAGCGTTTGCGCCATGCGTCGCCGAGACGCTCGTTCCCGTCCAAGATCACGAAGGGCAGGCCAGTCTCCCTCAGGTGATACCCGGCCGAGAGCCCGGCCTGACCGCCTCCGACCACCACCGTCTCGAACCGCTCCGCCCCGCCGTCCATGTGTGCCTCCCTCGTTCTTCGTCTCGAGGACCGTACGTGGCACGCTCGGGCGGCTCATCGCTCGAATCAACCAACTCGATCGAAGGGGTCATGGTGAGAAATCACCACTCGCGCGAACCCCTCGCCCTCGACCTAGGCGAGCCCGTGCTCGAACGCGAACGCCGTCGCCGCCGAGCGCGAGGACACATCGAGCTTCACGAACATGTTCTGGAGGTGCCGCGCGACGGTGTGCTCGCTGATCACGAGCTCGACGGCGATGTCGCGGTTCGTCTTGCCCGTGGCGACCAGGTGCAGCACCTCGGCCTCGCGTTGTGTCAGCCCACGTGGGAGGCGATTGTCGCTGGGAAGAAGCGCCGCTGTCGTGGCGACATCCGGGGCAGCGCCGAGTCGCTCGAACGCCGCGAGCGCAGCGCGCAGTTCGAACTCGGCATCCTCCTCGTCGCCGGCGGCTCGCAGCGCGAGTCCGCACAGCACACGAGCCTTGGCGGTCTCGTACGGCAGCTTCAGCTCCTGCCACGTTGCGCAGCCCCGGCGAAGGCTGCCGAGGGCAGCGGGAAGGTCGGCCTCGGCGAGTCGCACCGCCCCGTCTGCGGTCGCCGCCGAGGCCGCGAGCGCAGGCGCCTCGAGATCCCTCGCGATGGTCTCGAGCTCGTCCCTCGCAGCCCTGGCCTCCTCGAGATCGTTGGCCGCGAGCGCGACCTCCACCGTGGCCGCGAGGAGTCGCGCACGGTGCGGCGCGGTCGAGGGATCGCCGCTCTCCGTGAGACCTAGGGCGGTCCGGGCGGCCTCCACCTTTCCCTGCGACAGCCTGAGGAGGGCGAGACCCGGCTGCGGCGCGAGTCCGAACGAGTGCGCGCGTGCGAAGGCCTCTTCGGCGCCGGCGTAGTCGCCGGTCCTGCGCCGGATCTCCCCGATCTCATAGAAGGCGGGTGCGGCCGCAGCCGGATCCCAGCGGGACAGCTCCTCCACGGCGCGTGCGGCCTCCGCCTCGGCCTCCGGCCACTCCCCCCGAAGCCGCGCGACCTCGGCTCGGTTGACGCGGCAGGTCCCGTGGAATGGGGACTCCGGCGGGATCGTGTCGCACCACGCTCGGGCGGCCTCGCTCCATTCCCCCGCTCGTCGGACATCCGCCAGCAGCAGGCAGGCTTCGATGACGTTGCAGTAGATCGCTCCGGTGAAGTAATCGCTCAACTCCCCGGCGACGACGGAGGTCATCGCCTCGTCGAGCAACGGAAGTCCCTCGGAGACCCTGCCCGCCGCGATGTGGATCAGTCCTTGGGTGTGGATGGCCATCGCGAGAAGGTTCCGCTCGCCGAACCGCTGCCCGATCGCCAGGCCCCGAACCGCGAGCGCAAGTGCCGCGTCGAGCTCGCCGCCGAAACGCATGAGCGTCGCCTGGATCACCGCGAGGAAGCCCTGCTCGACGCACTCGGGTTGCTCGTCCAGGTGCCGCTGCGCACGCCCGAGCCATCCGGCTCCGACCGCCGGCTCGCTCCGCAAGAAGTGCTCGATGCACAGACGCAGCGCGCAGCCGGCCGCCTTCAGTTCCTCGCTTGCCTGCGTGTAGCTCGTGTACGCGCGCTGTCGCGCTGCGATCGACTCATCGCTCTTCGAGAGCCACCAGGCAGCGTCGGCGAGACCCTCCAGGTCCTGCGGCGAGAGCTCGAGATGGTCGAGGCCCCGGAAGGCTTCGTAGGCGTCTGCCCATGCCTCACGCCCGACGGCATCTCGGGCCCGCTCGATGCCGGCGGTGAGTCCGGCCACGACCTCCTCCGATCCGACCGCTGCGGTATGGGCGAAGCTCTGGGTCGCTCATCCTAGCCGGACGTCGGAGTGTCGAGTCGAAGCTCGAGTTACGGCTATTGCGCGTGCTCGCGTTCGGCGGCTTCGCGTTCGGCGGCTTCGCGTTCGGCGGCTTCGCGTTCGGCGATCGTCATCCGATGCTCCTCGACGGTCTCGCCTTCCACGCGAACAACGTCACCGGTTCGGTTTTCCGTCGCCGTGGTGTCGGCAGGCCTCGACCGGAGCTCGGTGTTCTCGCGCTCGAGATCGGACATGCGGTGCTTGAGGGCACGACGGCGACCCAGGCTGCCCCGGGACATCCCGATGCCGAGGACGACGAACAGGACGGCGAGCGCACCCAGGACCGCCGCACCCAGCACGACCTGCGTCTCGTTGAACGTGAACGAGCCTCCGAACAGCGAGAACGTGCGCTCGGGAGCTCCGGCGAGGTCGTTCTCGACGGCGAAGTCCACCACCACTCCTGCCGCGAGGAACCCGAGCAAGATCAAGGCGATACCCATGGGCGCCACCTCCTTGAATCCTCAACTGTACCCAGGTTCGGCCTTCGGGGAACCGCCCCGTGAACGAGCGCGTTCCGCTGGCCGTAGCGCGAACGGCCTACAGGCGGAGCGCCTTCGGCCTGGACAACAGCACGTCGGGGTCGTTCCAGTCGACCCCGGCAACATCGATGTAGAGCTCGATCTCGTTCCCGTCCGGGTCGGCGATGTACAGGCTGTGTGTCATGCCGTGGTCGGTCGCGCCGGCCACGGGAACCCCGGCGTCCAGCAGCCGCTTGAGCATCCCGCGCAGCTCCTCGTCCGTGTCTCCCACCTTCAGACCGAAGTGGTAGAGCCCCACCCGGCGGCCGGACGGGATCGGCGCCGCGTCCTCGCCGACCTCGATGAGGAGCAGCTCGTGGTGGGTTCGGCCGCCCGAGAACATCGCGGCGGGGAAGCCGATGGATCCTTCCCCCACGACCTGCCGCCAGCCGAGCACTTCCCGGTAGAACGTGACCGACCGTGCGAGGTTCCTGACGTACAGGACGATGTGGCCGAGCTCCTTCACGCCGACGCCGTTTTCGTCTCCCATGCCCCCACCCTAGCGTCGCGAGATCCCCTCGCCCTGCTCACCCGTTCACACCGTCACGGGGTGGCTGGGTCGCCGGGGTCGCGGGCACCGTCCCCGCCGGAGTACAACGACGCTGATGTCCGCCACCGCGACGACACAGCCCTTCGGCCGGTCTCGTGCCGCCGTCACGGCCACCTTCGCGGCGCACGCCCTCGTCGCGGGCAGCGTCGGGCCGTGGATCCCGCGGTTGAAGGCCGAGAGCGATCTCGATGCGGCGGGGCTCGGGCTCGCGCTGACCGGCTACGCCGTCGGCCTCGTCCTCGGAACACGGCTCGCCGGGCCGGCGCTTCGGTGGGCCGGAGGGCGGCGGGTCGTCCGAGGAGGGATCCCGCTGTTCGCCGCGGGGCTCGCAGCGCTGCCGTTCGCCGAAGGGCTGAACGCGTTGACCGCGGCGTTCGCTGTGCTGGGGCTCGCGAGCGGCCTGCTCGACGTCGCGATGAACACCGAGGTCGTCGCAGTCGAGCAACGGTTCGATCGCCGGATCATGTCGATGATGCACGGAACGTGGAGCGTCGCGATGCTCGCGGGGGCCGTGCTCGCCTCGGCGGCGCTCGCGGCGGGGCTCTCGATCCGGCTGGCCCTTCCCTTGGTTGCGGCGCTGCTGGTGGCCGGGAGCTTCCCGATGCTTCGATGGCTTCCCTCACCGCACGAAACTCGCAGCGAGGTCATCGAAGCCACACCTCCCGTGGGCGGGCGGTCGCGGACGGGTCGCGTGGTCCTGCTCTGCCTCGTCGGGTTCGGCGCGTTCCTCACCGAAGGGGTCGCCGCGGAATGGAGCGCCGTGTATCTGAACGAGTCGGTTGGCGCCGGCCTCGCGACGGCGGGTCTCGGTGTCGTGGCCTTCTCCGTCGGGATGACCATCTCGAGGTTCACCGCGGACCGGCTCTCGATCCGGTTCGATCCGACGATCCTCGTGCGGGTCGGGACGACGGTCGCGGCGGTCGCCTTGATCACGGCGGTACTCGTCAACGAGGTGATCGTCGCCCTGGCGGCCCTGACCCTCATCGGGCTCTTCGTCGGACCCGCGGTTCCGCTCGCGTTCCGCACGGCCGGCTCTCTCGTCCTCGGACCGGGCCGAACCGCCCTCGGCCTCGTCGTCACCGCGGGCTACGTCGGCTCGATCGTCGGTCCGCTCGCGGTCGGATTCACGGCGGACCAGGTCGGACTGAGGACGGCGTTCGCGATCCCGGCGGCGACGTGCCTTCTCGCCGCGATCGGCGCGAGCGCGCTCCGCGAGCAACGATCGCCGGGGGCCTGATCGGACCCCCGCGATCGGGCTGAACGGCTCGCATGCGGTTGTTCCGCGGCTGGTGTTCCACCTCGGCCGGCCCCATCGCCTCCAGGACCGGAGGAACGTAGTTCCCGAACCGGCCGCGCAGGCCCGTCGGCTCGGCTACATGACCACTGCGGGCGGCGGAGGCACCGTGGACGTCTCGACGAACACCGGCGCCGCCGGCCGGCGGGCCGCGACGACGAGCGCGCCCAAGCCGAAGATCGCGGTGACGATCCAGACCAGGCCGCCGACGACCGG
>CAZMNP010000059.1:0-10440 GCA_964567675.1 uncultured Actinomycetes bacterium | reverse complement strand
GCCGAAGTACGCGCAGATCCCGTCGCCCATGTACGCCTGGACGCTGCCGCCGTACTCCTCGACCGCGCGGCTCATCCGGGTCACGAACTCGCCCACGAGCGCCTTCACCTCGTCGGGGCCGAGGCGCTCGCCGAGCCCGGTCGAGCCGACGATGTCGGCGAACAGGGCCGTGATGGGTCGCATCTCGTCGCGTCGGGTCGCGTCGGCCAACGGGAACCTCCTCGTGCCCGAGCCTAGCGGACCCACCGACGGGCGTGACCGAGGTCACACCGCGATGGTGCGCGCGGACACCGAGCCCGTCGCGCGCCCCCCGTAGCGTCCTGCCCACGCCGTTACAGGGAAACTCGGGAGGAAGGGAGGACGGCGATGAGCACACAGATCGGGACACTCCAGCCGAACGCACGGGTCGCCCAGCCGATGTGGCCGGTTGCGCTCCTCGCGCTGCTCGTCGTCGCGGCGATCGTCGCCGTGATCGTCACGTCGCCCGACACCAGTCCCAGCGACGAGACCACGTCGGCCGTCGCGGGCGCGCCCGTCAGCACCGGGGTCCCGGCGACCCACGGGAAGCAGGTCGGGATCGCGGTTGCGCTCCCCGAGGCGTTCGCGGGCACCGTCGTGAACACGCCGACCGAGCTGACTGGCGGGATCGGCTTCTCGACGGCCCCAGCGGCGGCGGCCGCGCCGACCGAGCTGAGCGGCCGGTTCCTGGCCGAGCGCGCCAAGCAGCTCGGGGCCGAGATCGGCAGCGCTCCCGGCACTACCGGTAGCGGGACGGGAAGCGCCGACGAGCTCTGCGACATCTGCTGGAAGTACCGCTGAGAAACCAGAGGAGCCTCTCAGCCGGGAAGGAGGAGCCGGCCGGGTCACCCGGCCGGCTCTTCGCGATGCCGTGACTTCGCGTTCCTACGCCGTGGCGCCGTGGCACTTCTTGTACTTCTTGCCGCTCCCGCACGGGCACGGCGCGTTGCGCGGCACCTTGTCGGACCTCGCCTGCGGGGACGCGCCTGCGTTCGGGGCCTGATCCTGGTCGCCGTGCGACATCTGCACCCGCTGCGGCCGAGGCCGCGAGGGCTCGTCCTGGCGAACGAGCTCGACCCGGTAGATGTAGCGGACGAACCCGTCCTTGATCGAGTCGGTGAGCTCCTCGAACATCGCGAACGCCTCGCGCCGGTACTCGGTGAGCGGGTCCTTCTGCCCGTACGCGCGGAGGTGGATCCCCTCCTGCAGGTAGTCCATCTCGTACAGGTGCTCGCGCCAACGCGTGTCGGTGATGTTCAGCAGGACCAGGCGCTCGAGCTCGCGCATCGTCTGTGAGCCGAGCGTCTGCTCCTTCTCCTCGTAGCGCTCCAGCGCGTCCTCGACCGCGCGGTCAAGGAGATCCTGCGACGTGACCATGTCCTCGAGCTCGGCGCGGGTGATCCGGGTGGGGTACACCTCGGCGAGCCCGGCCAGGAGCATGTCGAGGTCCCACTCCTCGTTGAAGACCTCCTCGGGCGCGAGCCGCTGGACGGTGGCGCGGACGACGTCCTCCACCATGTTCAACGCCTCGTCCTTGAAGTCCTCGCCCTTCAGGATCTTCTGACGCTCGGCGTAGATCACCTGGCGTTGGGTGTTCATCACGTCGTCGTACTTCAGGACGTTCTTGCGGCGCTCGAAGTTGAGCTCCTCGATCTGCCGCTGCGCGCTCTCGACGGCCTTCGTCACCATCTTCGCGGTGATCGGCTCGTCCTCGGGCCATTTGAGCTTCTCCATGATCGAGCCGATCCGGTCGCTCGCGAACATCCGCATGAGGTCGTCCCCGAGCGAGAGGTAGAACAACGAGTCGCCAGGGTCGCCCTGGCGTCCGGAACGGCCGCGGAGCTGGTTGTCGATGCGGCGCGACTCGTGGCGCTCGGTGCCGAGGACGTAGAGCCCGCCGAGACCCACGACCTCGTCGTGCTCCGCGTCGGTCTGCTGCTTGAACTTGCGGAAGATCGGCTCGTACTCGGCCTCGTACTCGGCCCGCTCCTCCTCGTTCATCTCGAACAGGAGGTAGCGGTCGTTGTCGAACTCGCGAGCCGCCATCTCCTGGCGCGCGAGGTACTCGGGATTGCCGCCGAGCAGGATGTCGACACCTCGGCCGGCCATGTTCGTCGCCACCGTGACCGCGCCGATCCGGCCGGCCTGGGCGACGATCATCGCCTCCTTCTCGTGGTTCTTCGCGTTCAGGACGTGGTGCGGGACCCCACGGCGGTTCAGGTAGCCCGAGAGCTTCTCCGACTTCTCGATCGAGACGGTGCCGACCAGGACGGGCTGCCCCTTCTCGTGTCGCTGGGCCAGGTCCTCCACGACCGCGTTCCACTTCGCGTCCTCGGTCTTGTAGATGAGGTCCTGCTCGTCGGTGCGGATCATCTGCCGGTTCGTGGGGACCTCGACCACGTCGAGGTCGTAGACCGACTGGAACTCCGTCAGCTGCGTCTTCGCGGTACCGGTCATGCCCGCGAGCTTGTCGTACATCTTGAAGTAGTTCTGGATCGTGATCGTGGCCAGCGTCTGGTTCTCCTCCTTGACGCGCACACCCTCCTTGGCCTCGATCGCCTGGTGCAGGCCCTCGGAGTAGCGGCGCCCTTCCAGGACGCGGCCGGTGAACTCGTCGACGATCTTCACCTCGCCGCTGGTCACGATGTAGTCGACGTCGCGCTTGTACAGCTCCTTCGCTCGGAGCGCGTTCTGCAGATGATGGACCAGCGGCGTGTGCACGTGCTCGTACAGGTTGTCCAGGCCGAGCGCCTCCTCGACCTTGGCCACGCCCGACTCGGTCACGGCGACCGTGCGCTTGGACTCGTCGATCTCGTAGTCGTCGTCGCGCCGCAGGCGCGGGACCAGGCGCGCGAAGGTCTGGTACCACTTCGCCGAGTCCGCGACCATGCCGCTGATGATGAGCGGGGTCCGGGCTTCGTCGATCAGGATCGAGTCGACCTCGTCAACGATGCCGAACGCGTGCCCTCGCTGGACCATGTCCTCGGCCCGCATGGCCATGTTGTCGCGGAGGTAGTCGAACCCGAACTCGTTGTTCGTCCCGTACGTGAGGTCGGCGCCGTACGCGGGCCGGCGCTCCGCGGGGCTCATGTGCGACTGGATCAGCCCGACCGAAACGCCGAGTGCCCGGTAGATCCCGCCCATCCACTCCGAGTCGCGTTTGGCGAGGTAGTCGTTAACCGTCACCAGATGGACGCCGTTGCCGGCGAGCGCGTTCAGGTAGACGGGCATCGTCGAGGTGAGCGTCTTTCCCTCACCGGTCTTCATCTCGGCGATCTTGCCCTGATGGAGCACGATGCCGCCGAGCAGCTGGACGTCGAAGTGCCGCTGGCCGATCGTCCTGCGTGAGGCCTCGCGCACCGCCGCGAAGGCCTCGGGCAGCAGGTCGTCGAGGGCCTCGCCGTCCGCGATACGACGCCGGAACTCCTGCGTCTTGCCTCGGAGCTCCTCGTCGGAGAGGTCCTCGACCTCGGGCTCGAACGTGTTGACGAGGCCGACGACGTCCTCGAGCCGCTTGATCTTGCGGCCTTCACCGAGCGTTGCGATCTTCTGGATGACCAACGGAGCCACCTTCGCGCGGGTGGGGGGGTGTTCCGACCTCTTATCGTACCGGAGCCCTCGTGGAGGACCGGAGAACGCGCTCGGGCGGGTCAGCCGGATCCGACGCGGGCCGGCGTCGGCTCGCGAACCCGCGCGACCCCGAGCACCACGACCAGCACGAGCGTCGCCACGCCGAACCCGAGGATGCGGAACCCGGCACCCTCGAACACGAGACCCCCGAGAAGCCCGGCGACGGCCGAGCTGAGGCTCACGAGGAGGTCGTTGAAGCCCAGCGCGGCGGCGCGTTCGGACGGCGCCGTGAGATCGCTGATCACCGCCGTCGCTCCGAGGAAGGTCGCCGACCACCCGAGGCCGATGGCGAATAGTCCCACGGCGACGAACCCCGGGGTGTCCGTGGCGGCGAGCAGCGCGCCGGCGATGCTCGCCGCGCCACCGGCGATGAGGCCGGGGCGGCGCCCGAAGCGGTCGAGCGCGGCCCCGATGAGCGGAGAGAACGCCCACATCCCGGCGATGTGCAGGCTGATGACGGTCGAGACCACGGTCGAGCTCGTCTCGTGACGATGCAGCGCGATCGGGGTGACACCCATGACCGCGACCATCGCCATCTGCCCGACCGCGGCGGCGAGCACGGCCGTGCGGATCTGCGGCACGAGCAGCAGATCGCGCGGCCGCCGGCTTGGCGTGGAGGGAGCGGCCGGGTCCGACGCGATCGCCAGGTCCCGAGGATCGGGCCGAAGGGACAGGGAGCAGGCGAACGCGGCGATCGCCGCGGCGGGAACGATGACCCATGGCAGGACGCTGGGATCGAGCGCCTCGCCGTCGGCCCAGCCGCGCAGGAAGGCGATGAGGAACGGACTGCCAACGGCCCCGATCGTGCCGGCGGCCAAGACGGTGCCCACGGCGCGCCCGCGGTGCGAGGGCTCGTACATGTCGGCGACGGCCGCGCGGGCGAGGTTGGCGCCACCGAACGCGACCCCGAACAGCACGGCACCGGCGAGGAGCAAGGGGAACGACTCGGCCGCGATCGCCAGCCCGCAGACGCCTCCGGCCGACGCGAGGAGCAGGTACGAGACGGCCAGACCAGGCTTGCGTCCGAACCGGTCCATCGCCCGGCCGAACGCGAAGGCGCCGGCCGCCGCGGCAACGAAGTAGGACGCGTTCACCACGCCAACCGAGCCATCGTGGCCGGTCATCTCGGCGGCCGCCACGCTGCCGATGATCAACAGCACCGGGAACGTCATCGCCGAAAGACCCTGCGAGAACGCGAGGAGGAGGGTGTTCCGGCGAACCAGACGATGCCGGTCGCCGGCCGCAAGCGCCGCCGTCGGCCGTTCGTCGGTCGGAACCGCCACCGTCAGTTGATCTCGATCATCTTCTCGCGCACGGCGTACACGACCGCTTCCATCCGCGAGTGCAGGTGAAGCTTCTCCAGGATGTTCCGGATGTGGTTCTTGACCGTGTTCTCGGAGATGAACAGCTTCTTGGCGATGTCGCGGTTGTTCAGTCCCTGCGCGACGAGCCGCAGGACCTCCATCTCGCGCTCGGTGAGCCGGGGCGCGGGCATCGGCGGCTTGTCCTCGGACGCCTTGCTCATCGCCGCGAACTCCGTGAGGAGCTTGCTCGCCATGGACGGGCTGATCCGCGACTGCCCGGCCCAGACCGAGCGGATCGCGTCGGCGACCTCCTCGATGGGGATCTCCTTCAGCAGGTACCCCGAGGCCCCGGCCTTGATGGCTTCGTAGAGGTCGGCCTCCTCGTCGGAGATCGTCAGCATGAGGATCTTCACGTGCGGGAGCGTTTCCTTGATGTCGCTCGCCGCCTCGATGCCGGATCGCTTCGGCATGCGGACGTCCATCAGGATGACGTCGGGCATCAGCTCCTGAGCCTTAGCGACCACCTCGACGCCGTCGGAGGCTTCTCCGACAAGCTCGAGGTCCTCTTCCTGATCGAGGACCATCTGGAGCCCTCGGCGGAACAGCGCGTGGTCGTCGCAGACCAGCACGCGAAGCCGTTCGGACTGTTCGGCTTTCTCGCTCACCGGACCTCCCGTCCCACCGGCCGCCGGTCGCTACTCGCCCTGCGTCTCCGGAGCGCCTCGTGCGGATTTTACGCGACCGCCGGGAAGCCGCCGGGAAAGCTGTTTCTCATGATGATCGCGGATCTGCCGCTCGAGCTTCTCCGCGACCAGGTCCAGGGCTGCGTCCACCTCTCGTGCGTCGGCCTTGGCCCGGAACGTCCTTCGCGGGGTGTCCGCCACCGCCTCGACGCGGTGGGCCCCTCCCTGCCGCGGGTTCTTCTCCGAGATGATCTCGATCTCGAGGCGCGTGAGCCTGGGTTCCATCCGCCCCAGCCGCGCGAGCTTGTGCTCGGCGACCTGACGCAGGTGGTCGGTGATGCGAGCGCCGCGAGCCTTCAACAACAGGTCCACCGGTCCCCCTTCCTCGCGGATCGACGAACGGCCGCGATGGTGCGGGCCTGCGCTCGGCTGACCTGGTCTTTGTCCCCACACTCGCCTGCGGGGGTGATCGCCGGCCGAGGCCGCCTTCGCACCCTCTCCCGGCGAGGTCACCCTCTCCGAGGCAGGTCTTACATCTAAACCGCGCCATGCTCACCGACCAATGGTCGGCTTACGTGGGTCGCTTCGCCCGCGGCTGGCTTCGACTTCCGGAGAGCGATTCTCCGGGCAACCACAGACCCGAACGCAGGCCCGGGGTCGAGTATAGGTCGGTTGCCGCCCCGGAAACGGCCCGGGCGGCCGTCAGCACGGAGACCTCCGATGCGCCAGCTGCCACGAGCGCGCTCGCGCACGCCGCGGCGGTGGCGCCCGTGGTCAGGACGTCGTCGACGAGCAGGACGCGGGCGGGCGCCGTTCTCGTCCCGGCGAAGGCGTCGAGCATCGCCCGCCGGCGTTCGTCTCCCCCCCGCCGGGCCTGCGGACCGGCGTCGGCGACGCGGCGGAGAAGCGGGATCAGGGGCAGGTCCAGCCGGGGCGCGACGGCTCTCGCCAGCGCGAGCGCCTGGTCGAACCCCCGTGTCGCCTTCCTCCGGCGCGACAGCGGCACCCACGTGATCGCATCGGCGTGCAGGTCGCACGATCCCGCCATCGCCGCTCCGAGCGCCTCAGCCACGGGCCTCCAGCCCGCGAACTTGAGGCGGTGGACGGCGCGCCGCACGGGACCCTCGAACAGGAAGGGTGAACGCGCGGCGACGAGCGGCTCGGGCGGGCAGTGTCGGCAGGTTGCCACCGCTCGCGATCCCGGCGCACCGCACCGAGCACACCACGGCGGATGCAGGACGACGATCTCGGCGCGGCAGCGGTCGCAGAACGGCCAGGGGCCCTCGCCGCACCCGGCGCATCGCTTGGGGAAGAGCGCATCGAGCAGACCACCGAGCACGCGCGCACGCTAGCGCACGCCACCGACCCGGCTACGGCAGCTCGACCTCGACGGTGCCCTCGGAGCCCTTCGCGGCGCCGCGCATCTGGATGCGCAGGGTCGTCACCGTCCGCAGCAAGGGATACGCGGTGATCCTGGCCCGGCCGCTCATCTCGTCGACCTCGGCCTCGAGCACCTCGAGCCGCGCTCCGTCGGCCGCGAGCTTGATGCTCAGCGGTCCCGGCGGGTCCACGCGCAGATGCAGCTTGATCGAATCGCCCGTGCAATCGACCTGCTCGACCAGGACCTTCGTCCCATCGCCCAGCTCGGCGTGGCGATCGGGCCGGACCTGTCCTCGCCGGACGGTGGAACGCGGCCAGGGAACCGAGAAGCGACGGCCGCCGTCGTGGGTGCCGAGCGTCCCGTCGACCTCGAGGTCGCACGTCATCGTGTACCAGCCGGGCTCGAGCTCGGAGACCGGCATCTCGAAGGGCACGAACACGTCGCGGTGCGGCGCGACGTCGAGCGTCGCGGACGCCATCGGCATCGGCCTGGTGACGCCGAGCCCGATCCCGACCACGTTCGCCTCACGGAAGACGACCTGGTGAGGTTCGGCGTCCTCGCCGCGAAGGATGAACGCCCCCTTCACGGTCGCAGGGAAGCGCTCGAAGCGCGCCCGGACCGAGACGGGATCGGTCAGGTCCCCTGCTCCCACGACCGCAGATACTCCTCCTGCTCCTTGGTGAGCGCGTCGATCTCGACCCCCATCGACTGCAGCTTGAGACGCGCGACCTCGGCGTCGATCTCGCTCGGGACGGGATAGACCCCGGGCTCGAGGCCCCGGTTCTTCACGATCCACTCGACCGAGAGCGCCTGGTTCGCGAACGACATGTCCATGACGGCCGCCGGATGCCCCTCGGCGGCGGCGAGGTTCACGAGCCTGCCCTCCGCGAGAAGGTGCAGCTTGCGCCCGTCCGGCAGCGTGTACTCGTCGACGAAGTCGCGGATCCTGCGGACCTTGCCACCCGCGAGGTCCGCGAGCGCTTCCTTGTCGATCTCGACGTCGAAGTGGCCCGAGTTCGCCATCACCGCGCCGTCCTTCATGACCGCCATGTGCTCGCGACCGATCACCGACGTGTCGCCGGTCACGGTCACGAAGACGTCGCCGACCCGGGCGGCGTCCCGGAGCGTCATCACCTGGTAGCCCTCCATCGCGGCCTCGAGCGCGGGGAGCGGATCGACCTCGGTCACGATCACGCGCGCCCCCAGCCCGCGAGCGCGCGAAGCCACACCGCGCCCGCACATCCCGTAGCCGCATACGACGATGGTCCGACCCGCGAGGAGCAGGTTCGTCGCACGCATGATCGCGTCCATCGTCGACTGGCCCGTGCCGAACCGGTTGTCGAACAGGTGCTTCGTGTTCGCGTCGTTCACCGACACGATGGGATAGCGGAGCGCTCCGTCCTCGGCCATCGCCCGCATCCTGATCACGCCGGTCGTGGTCTCCTCGGTGCCGCCGACGATGTCGCCGATCTGATCCGGCCGTTCCTTGTGGAGCAGGCTGACCAGATCCGCCCCGTCGTCCATCGTGACCTGCGGCCGGTGGTCGAGCACGGCGTTGATGTGCCGGTAGTACGTCTCGTTGTCCTCGCCCTTGATCGCGTAGACGTCGATCTCGCTCGTCTCGCAGAGCGCGGCCGCGACGTCATCCTGCGTCGAGAGCGGGTTCGAGGCGCAGAGCACCACGTCCGCCCCTCCCGCCTTCAGGGTCTCCATCAGGTTGGCGGTCTCGCTCGTCACGTGCAGGCACGCGCCGATGCGCACGTCCTGCAACGGACGTTCCTTCTCGAATCGCTCGCGGATCAGGGCGAGCACCCGCATCTCGGCGGCCGCCCATCCGATCCGACCTCGCCCCTTCTCGGCGAGGCCGAGGTCCTTCACGTCGCAGTCCATCAAGACTCCTTCCGTTCCCCGTTAGGTCAACCGCGGCAGAAGCTCTCGAAGGAGGCGGCTCGTGTCCCCGGCGGCGCGGTCCGCCATCGCGAGCACCTCCTGGTGCGTCGCCGGCTCCCCGGCGAGGTTCGTGTGGCTGAACAGCCCGATGACGCGCATCCCGAGCGCTCGAGCGGCGGTGGACTCGGGGACGACGGACATCCCGACGACCGTCCCTCCCGAGCGCCGAAGCATCTCGATCTCCGCGGGCGTCTCGTACGTCGGTCCCGGCATCGCGACGTACACACCGCTCGTGACGGCGATCCCGAGCGCCTCCGCTCGTTCCCTCGTCAAGGCCACGAGCCCGGCGTCGTACACCTGTGACATGTCGACGAACGGAGGCGAGCCGCTGGGGTTGCGCCAGCCCCGAAGCGGGTTCGAGCCCAACATGTTGATCTGATCGGTCCCCACCACGATCGAGCCCGGAACCAGGTCCCGCTGGATGCCGCCGACCGCGGCCGTGAGGACCATCGTCCCGGCGCCGAGGATGCGGGCGAGCCTGACGGGCAGCGAGCAAAGCGAGAGCTCGTGGCCCTCGTAGAAATGGATCCGCCCGCGGAAGGCGGCGATCGGAACCCCGTCGAGCAACCCCAGCGACAACGCGCCCGCGTGCCCGGGAACGCTCGGCGCGGGGAACCCGGGCAGATCGGTGTACTGGAACGTCTCGGCCCCGCTCATCCCCTCGACCGCACCGCCCAGCCCCGATCCGAGGATGACGCCCACCGAGGGGACGAGCGAGGTTCGCTCGCGGATCACCCCGGCCGCCTCCTCTGCGAGCCGGTCCCCCGGCGACGGGTAGGCATCGGCGCGCGTCTGCACCTCAGGCCTCCGCCAGCGCGCTCTTCAGGCGAGCGATCGCGTCGATCGGCGTCGGGTCCACGCCCCGGGCGATCGCGTGGTACGTCGAGACGAGGTCTCCGTGCAGGACCAGCTCGAGCAGCCGCGAGAGCGCCGAGACGCCGCTCGCCCAGATCTCCTCGACTTCCATCCCCGAGGAGCGCGCGATCTCGATCGACAGGGGGAACCGGGCCGCGACCTCTTCGTGCTCGCCGTGGTGTCGGAGGGCGACGAGGAAGAACGACCGCCCGGCGCCCTCGGCCCAGCCGACCACCTCGTTGTGGTCGAGCTCGGGAAGCGCGCCCCAGAACGCCGGAACCTTCGCGTTCTCGTTGAACTGCGTCTTCCATCGGTACGCAGCGGTGGCCGCGAGCCCCTCTGCCCCCCACACCACGGGGAACCGCCCGCCGATCCGAAGGGCGAGCGTCTTGGCCGGGTTGTTCGATGCCGGGACGGCTGGCCCGTTCACGTCGAGGATGCTGCGCAGCTCGCCGAGCGTCTCGTCGAGGTCGGCAGCGACGGAGGGCACCAGCCCGACGGACTCCAGGGAGCCGAGCACGCCGCACGTGAGGTAGCCGACCGCGGCTCTGGGCATGAAGGTCCCCGGCACGCGCACCGTGCCGACCTCGAGCTCCGCCGCGAGCCGCGCCAGCTGCCC
>CAZMNP010000058.1:0-3263 GCA_964567675.1 uncultured Actinomycetes bacterium | reverse complement strand
GAGGGACCGCGCGTCCTCCGGGAGATCGTGGAGGAAGTCCTTGGTCTGCTCCGAGAAGAGCACCGCCTCGTTCAGCTCTTTCGTCAGCGCTTCGATCCGCGAGGCCGTGTTCGTGGTGTCACCGATCACCGCATACTCCGTACGTCGCGGGGAGCCGACGCTTCCGGAAAGCACCGTCCCCGAGTTGATGCCGATCCCCATCCGGATCGGCTGCTCGACGCCTGCGGTTGTGAGCCAGGCGTTGAACGATGCGAGCTTGTCGCCCGCCATCGAGCGCGCTGCGGCGAGGGCGAGGTCGGCGTGGTCGTCGGTCGCCACCGGCGCCCCGAACGCCGCCATGATGCCGTCGCCCATGTAGTCGACGATGGTGCCGCCCTGGTCCAGGATCGCGTTCGTCATGAGGCTGAGGTACGTGTTGAGCGCCTCGACGACCTCGTCCACGGGACGGCCCTCGGCGAATGCGGTGAAGCCTCGAAGGTCGGCGAACAGGACCGTCGCGTCGAGCAGCTCGGGCCGGATCCTGGGATCGCCGTCGGTTCGTGCGAGCACCTCGTCCACGAGCTTCTCGGGCAGGAAGCGGGTGAAGATCTCGCGTACCCGTTCGCGCTCGACATCGTGGAGCGCCTTGCGGTCGAGTCCCGCGGTCACACGCGCCCGGAGGATCGCCGGATCGAACGGTTTGGGCAGGAAGTCGTCGGCGCCGATCTCGAGGCATCGGATCATGCTCTCCGTGTCGTCGAGGCCGGAGATCATGATCACGGGGAGGTGCCGGAGGGTTTCGTCGCCCTTCACCCGCTCGAGCACCTCGAACCCGTCGATGCCCGGCATCTCGATGTCGAGCAGGATCACGTCGGGCGGTTCCTCGCGGATGGCCGTGAGCGCCCCGGCGCCGTCGTTCGCGGCGGTCGTGCGGTGACCGTCGCGTTCGAGCGTCGCGGTGAGGAGCCGTCGATTCAGGGCGTCGTCATCCACGACGAGGATGTGCCCTGTTCGACGCCGCACCGTTCCTCCTGGCTCTCCGCCTGGTCGAGACGCACGCAGCCTAGCGCCGGGCGGCGGGCCTCACCCTGGCGTGTTCACCCGACGATCCGGAAGGCGCGCAGTTGCCTAGCCGCGTGGCGGGTTCCACGGCCCGACGCCTCCGAGCCGTTCGGGCGTGATCCTCGTGACGTACCCGGGAGGTGGATCGGGGATGTTCGGGAACACGGCGTCGGGGCCGAGGTACGTGTGCGCGAGGCGCTGCAGCATCTCGGGAGCGCCGCCCTCGGTTACCCGGGCCGTCCCGTAGACGACGAGGTACTCGAGCAGTCCCCATTCGTTCACCCTCGTCGTCGGGACGGAGAGCGCGATGCGAGCGTCGCGACGCAGGTTCCGAAGCTTCCGCTGGTCCGGGATCGTGGCGAGGACGATCTCGTCTTCGTCGATCCCGACCCAGGCCGCCGTGACCTGCGGCGAGCCGTCCTCGTTCAGCGTGACCACGTACGCGACGGCATCGCTTTCCAGCAACTCGCGAGCCGCCTCAGGGATCGGGATCTCCACTCCGGGATGGTACTGCGGCGGCCAAGACCCTCCAGGTGTCCCCGAGACCTGGTCAGCGGAAGCGGCGGAAGAAAAGCCCAACCTCCCGCGGCTCGCTCGTCGGGTGCGGTCGGCTCTCCGGATGGAGGACGAGCCTCGCCGGCTCCGCGACCGAAGGCCCGGCAACCGAGAGGCTGCCGGGCCTTCGGTATCTGACGCCCGAGCCCGATAGGGGTCAGAACGGGCAGTTGCCGGGGTTCTCAGCCGAGATGAAGGGGCTCGCCACGCCGGGCGGGACGTCGAAGTAGATGACGTACAGGCTGACGACCCCGGTCCCCTCGTTGCGAGCGCTGTGGACGTGCCCCTGGCCCACATCGACGAAGCTCTCATTCGGCCCGTACTCGATGCCGGTGCAGCTCGGGTCCTCGCTGTCGTAGTAGGTGAACGTTCCCGCTGCGACAGTCACGAAGGCGGGTCCGGGGTGCGAGTGCCAACCCGTGAACCCACCCGGCTGGACCGTGATCTGCTGGAAGATCGTGTCAGCCGCGTCGTTGACCTGGACGAGCTCCAGGTCGCCCCCGATCCGAGCCTTGACCTTGAGATCGAGCTGCTCGGTGAATGGCCCTCGGGCGAGGATCGTCCCGTGGACCGGTAGGTGATCGGCCTGAACGATTTGGAACCCTCCCAGGATCAACAGCATCAGGCTCGCGGAGCCGATTGCGGCGGCCCGCACGGACCTGGATCGGCGCGGGGTGTTGGTAGAACTCATCATCTCTTCCTCTCTTCCGATGGACCGATGGCTTGTGCTTGGCCGTGTGTCGGATCACCCCCTCCCGGCGGGCTCTCGGATGCGACGAGCGGGCGACCTGGTCTCTCCCTACCGAGGATCGATCTGGATGGACTCCACCATCTGAATCAGCTCCGCTCGGTCCCGCGCCGAGGTCCCCGGATCGAGCGAGGCATCGATCACGAGCGGAACGCCGTCGACGTCGAGGATCCACAGCTGTTGGAGCTCACCCGCCACGAGGTACCTCTGTCCCCCGTTGGGTCCCCGACCATCGAGATACACCCGGAACTGAAACTCGTCGCAACCAGAAAGGTCCGCCCGGGCGGGCTGGCACGTCCCGATCTTGATGGCCGCCCATCCCTCAAAGCCTTGATATCCGTCCGGAACCTCGATCGTGATCAGGTACGAAGCATCGAGGATGGGACCGTAGGTGGTCAAGGCGTATCGTCCGGGCTCGATGCTCCCGACAGCGAGGGGATCGGATCCGGGGACGCGACGGCGGGCGCCGGCGCGGACCCGCGTCGGTGTCGTCGCTCAACGCGCTGATCCCGAACGCCACGCCTACGATCACGAGGACGAAGACCGTTCCTTCCGTCTCCCGGCGGGTCGCTCCCAGCCCCCAAGCTGAGGTTCGGGTGCGCCGGACTCGGTTGCAGGTGGCCGCTGACGCCCCTTCGAGACGGTTCGGTAGACTCCCCGAATCCAGACAGCTTCCGAGGTGTACACACATGCCACGAGTTCTCCTGATCGGATGGGACGGCGCCGACTGGCGCATCCTCGACCCGCTGCTCGAGCGGGGTGACCTGCCGAACCTGCAGGGCCTGATCGACCGGGGGCAGAAGGACGTCCTGCGCTCGACGGTGCCGACGCACTCGTGGGCGGCGTGGCCGTCGTTCCTGACGGGGGTGGACCCGGCCGATCACGGGGTCTACGACATCCTCGAGACCGTGCCGGGGAC
>CAZMNP010000057.1:0-14814 GCA_964567675.1 uncultured Actinomycetes bacterium | reverse complement strand
TTGACCTTCAGCGGGATGTACGTGCTTCCGCCCGCCGTCATGCGTCGTCCCACCACTCGTTTCGCGTACTGGACGGGGATCCGCCTCTGGCCCTGCTCGATGAAGATCACGGCCACGATGATCGCGAGCCCGATCACCAGGATCGTGATGAACTTCGCCGTCCCGCCCGTGAGCAGGATCGCGCGACCGTCCTGCGGCAGACGCGAGATCACGCTCGCGAAGATCAGGATGGACATGCCGTTGCCGATCCCGCGCTGCGTGATCAGCTCGCCCAGCCACATGATCATCGCCGTGCCGGCGGTCATGACGAGCACGATGAGCGAGATGTTGGCCGCGGTGAACTCGCCCGCTGGGAAGATGTCGACGCCGAGACCGCTCGCCGAGTCGGTCGAGTGGAACAGGAAGACCAACCCCGTCGACTGCAGGAGCGCGAGCACCACGGTGACGTAGCGGGTCCACTGGTTGATCTTCTTGGTCCCCTGCTCGCCTTCCTTCCGCCACTGCTCGAGCTTGGGGATCACGACCGTGAGCAGCTGCATGATGATCGACGACGTGATGTACGGCATGATCCCGAGGCCGAAGACGGCCATCCGCGTGAGCGCCCCGCCCGAGAACAGGTCGATGAAGCTCAGGAACCCGGTCTGGCCCTGCTGCTCCAGCGCGTCCTGCAGGATGTTGATGTCCACCACCGGAACCGGCACGTGCGAGCCGAGCCGGTAGACGGCGATGACGAACAGGGTGAACAGGATCTTGTTCCGAAGGTCCGGGACCTTGAACGAGTTGACGAAGGCTCGGAGCACGAGACCCTCATCCTACCCTTCGTCGGGGATGATCTCGGTCGTGCCTCCGGCGCCCTCGATCTTGGTCTTCGCCGCCTCGGAGAACGCGTGAGCGCGGACCGTGAGTGCCTTGTCGATCTCGCCGCGCGCGAGGACCTTCACGGGCCGGCCCCTGCGGACGAGACCGTGCGCGAACAGCGCGTCGGGATCCACGGTCTTGTCGAAGTACTTCGCGAGGGTCTCGACGTTGACGACCGCGAACTCGCGCCGGTTCGGGTTCTTGAAGCCCTTCAGCTTGGGCACGCGGCGCTGGAGCGGCATCTGGCCACCCTCGAAGCCGGGCCTCGGGTTGTGCTTGGCCAGGTAGCCCTTCGTGCCCCGGCCCGCGGTCTTCCCGCGAACGCCGGCGCGGCCGCGCCCGACGCGCTTGCGGTCCTTCTTCGCGCCCGCTGCAGGCTTGAGATGGTGGAGCTTCACGGCTTCTTCCTCCCCCGGCCGCTCACGGCTTTGGCTTCGCCGTCGGCGACCTCTTCCACCCGGACCAGGTGACTGACCTTCGCGATCATCCCCCGGATCTCGGGGCGGTCCTCCTTCACGACGGAGTCGTTGATGCGGTGCAGCCCGAGGCGGCGGATGGTGCTCTTCTGGTCCTTCGGGTGATGGATCCCGCTGCGGACCTGTGTGACCTTGAGCTTCATCGACGCCCACCGCCCCGCGGCTCCGGCGACGCGCCCGCCTGATCCCCGTAGACCTCTTCGAGCTTGGCCGCCCGGGTCGCCGACAGGCGATCCTGCGCGGCGTTGACGGCGTCGAGCATCGGCTTGGGCGCCACGTCGCGAACGTCGCGACCGCGCAGCCGCGCGACCTCGTGCGGCCGCTTCAGCGACTTCAAGCCGGCCATCGCCGCCTTCACGATGTTGATCTGGTTGGAAGACCCCATCGACTTGGACAGGATGTCCTTGATGCCGGCGCACTCGACGAGCGCGCGCACCGGACCCCCGGCGATGACGCCGGTGCCGGGAGCGGCGGGCTTGAGCAGGACGACGCCGGCGCCGTCCACGCCGGTCACCTGATGCGGGATCGTGGTCCCCATCATCGGGACCTCGAACATCTTGCGCTTGGCCTCCTCGACGCCTTTCGCGATCGCCGCAGGGACCTCCTTCGCCTTGCCGTAGCCGATGCCGACACGGCCGGCTCCGTCGCCGACCACGACGAGCGCGGCGAACGAGAAGCGGCGGCCGCCCTTGACGACCTTCGCCACGCGGTTGATGTTGATCACCCGCTCCTCGTAGATGCTCTTCTCGCCTTGGTTGTCGTAGCGGCGCATCAGATCTGCAGTCCCTTCTCTCTGGCTCCCTCGGCGAGCGCAGCCACCCGGCCGTGGAACAGCCGGCCGCCGCGGTCGAGCACGGCCCGGGCCACGCCGGCGGCCTTCGCGCGCTCGGCCAGGAGCCCGCCCACCGCCTTGGCAGGCTCGACCTTGCCCTCGCCGCCCGCCTTCACCTCGCGGTCGGAGGCGGCGACCAGCGTGCGCGCGGCGTCGTCGTCGATGAGCTGCGCGTAGATGTGCCGGTTGGACCGGTACACCGCCAGACGCGGTCGCTCGGCGGTCCCGGAGATCTTCCTCCGGACCCGGACGTGGCGGCGCACGCGCGCTTGGCGCTTGGTCTTGGCGTCCATCACGCGGCCCCCGTCTTGGCTGCCTTGCCCGCCTTCTTGCGGACGTACTCGCCCTCGTACCGGATGCCCTTGCCCTTGTAGGGCTCGGGCTTGCGGATCTTGCGGATGTTCGCGGCCACCTCGCCGACCAGCTGCTTGTCGTTGCCGCGCACCACGATCGAGGTGCCCGTCGGTGTCTCGAACTCGATCCCTTCGGGTGCCGTCACGCTCACCGGATGGGAGAAGCCGACCTGGACCTCGAGGTCGTTGCCCTTCATCGCGGCCCGGTACCCGACGCCGACGACGGCCAGCCGTTTCTCGTAGCCGTTCGTCACGCCTTGCACCATGTTCGCGATGAGCGAGCGCGTCAGTCCGTGGAGGCTGCGGTGGAACCCCTCGTCGCTCGGCCGCTCGACCCGGATCGTCCCGTCCTCCTGGACGATCTTCATCTCTGCGTGCAGGCGCTGGCTGAGGGTCCCGCGAGGGCCCTTCACGGTCACGACGGCGTCATCGCCGACCGTGACGTCGACGCCGCTCGGGATCTCGATCGGTTGTCTTCCGATCCGGCTCATCTTCTCCCCAGCCTCTTCCTTGTCCTTCTTCGCTTACCAGACGTGCGCGAGGACCTCGCCACCGATGCCCCTGCGAGAGGCGTCGCGGTCGGTCATCACGCCGTGGGACGTCGACACGATCGAGATCCCGAGCCCGCCCAGCACGCGCGGCAGGTCGTGCCGGCCGACGTAGATCCGGCGGCCCGGCGTGCTGATGCGCTTGAGCCCGGTGATCGTCCGCTCGCGCTTGGGCCCGTACTTGAGGTTCACGCGGAACACGCGCTCGATGCCTTCACCCTCGGGAGCGAACGCGCCGACGAACCCTTCGCTCGACAAGATCCGCAGCACGGCCTCGTTCATCTTCGAGAACGGCACGAGGAGATCGTCCTTGTACGCGAGGTTCGCGTTGCGGATCCGCGTGAGCAGATCTCCGGTCGGGTCGGTGACGTTGGTCGAGAGCTTCACCATGACGCCTTCGTCACCCCCGGCAGCTCCCCGAGGTGGGCGAGCTCACGGAAGCAGATGCGGCAGAGCATGAAGCGGCGGTACACGGCCCTCGAACGGCCGCACCGCTTGCAGCGCGTGTACTCGCGCACCTTGAACTTGCCCTGTCGCTGCTGCTTGTTCACCAGTGCTTTCTTCGCCATCCGTCCTTCTCCGTCCTTGGCTCCGTCCTTGGCTCCGTCCTTGGCTCCGCCTCTGTCACCGTCGTCACGAGGCCTGGATCACCGGGATGCCCTCGAAGGGGAATCCCAGGGCGACCAGGAGCGCTCGGCCCTGTTCGTCGTTCTTCGCCGTCGTCGCGATCGTGATGTCCATCCCCCGGACCTTGGCCACCTTGTCGTAGTCGATCTCCGGGAAGATCAACTGCTCGGTGAGGCCGAGGGTGAAATTGCCCCTGCCGTCGAACGAGCCCGGGTTCAGCCCGCGGAAGTCCCGGATCCGAGGGATCGCGATCGAAACGAGCCGATCGATGAACTCCCACATCCGGTCGCCCCGCAGGGTGACCTTCGCGCCGATCGACATCCCCTCACGGAGCTTGAACCCGGCGATGGACTTCCGCGCCTTCGTGATCACCGGCTTCTGCCCGGTGATGATCGTGAGGTCTTCGACGGCGGCCTCCAGCATACGGCCATCCTTGAGCGCGTCACCCACGCCCATGTTCAGCACGACCTTCTCCAGGCGCGGGACCTGCATGACGTTGGACAGACCCAGCTCGCTCTGGAGCCGAGGGATCGCATCGGCACGGAAACGGTCTTTGAGGCGGGGCCGGTACTCGGTCTTGCTCACAGATCCTCACCGCACTTCCTGCAGACCCGCATCTTCGTCCCGTCGGCCTCGAGCCGGTGACCCACGCGGGTGGGCTTGCCGCAGCTCTTGCAGACGAGCTGCACGTTCGAGATGTCGATGAACGTCTCGGTGTCGATGATCCCGCCCTGCTGGAGCTGGGAGCCGCTGGTGGAGCGCTTGCCCTGCGTCCGCGTGTGCTTCTTCGCCATCGCGGCGCCCTCGACCATGACCCGGCCCTCGCTGGGGATCACGCGGATCACGCGACCGGTATGACCGCGGCTCTTGCCGGCCATGACCCGCACGTTGTCGTCCTTCTTGATGTCGACGCCGGGCATCACAGCACCTCCGGGGCGAGCGAGATGATCTTCATGAAGCGCTTCTCGCGCAGCTCGCGCGCGACGGGCCCGAAGATGCGGGTCCCGCGCGGGTTGCGCTGGTCGTTGATCAGCACGACGGCGTTGTCGTCGAACTTGATGTACGAGCCGTCCGGCCGGCGCCGCTCCTTCGCGGTCCGGACGACGACCGCCTTGACGACTTCGCCCTTCTTCACGCCGCCGCCGGGCAGCGCATCCTTGACCGAGCCGACGATCACGTCGCCGACGCGGGCGTACCGCTTGTGGCTGCCGCCGAGCACGCGGATGCACAGGACCTCCTTGGCCCCCGTGTTGTCCGCCACCTTGCAGCGCGTTTCCTGTTGGATCACCGATTCCCCTTACTTGGCCCGCTCGACGACCTCGACGATGCGCCAGCGCTTCGTCTTGCTGATCGGGCGGGTCTCCATCACACGAACCGTGTCGCCGACGCGCGCGTCGTTGTTCTCGTCGTGCGCGGCGAGCTTGTTCGAACGCTTGAGCGTCTTCTTGTAGAGCGGATGCCGGACCTTGCGGTCGATCCGAACGAGCACGGTCTTGTCCATCTTCTCGGACACGACCACCCCGGTTCGCACCTTGCGGCGCGTCCGATCGGATGAGGCCTCCGCGGCGGCCGGCGCCTTCGCGCGCGTTGCCGTCTCTGGCGTCGCCATCTCGGTCGTCGCGTCCGGGGGCGTCGCCATCTCGGTCGTCGCCTCGGGTCGGGTCGTCGGCTCCTGCGTTTCCTGATCGCTCACGATGCCTCCTGCTGCTGCTTCCTGCGGAGGCGGCTTCGCTTCGGGACGCCGACTTCTCGTGCGGCCGTCTCATCGCCGCCGGCTGCGTCCTCCGACCCCGCCACCTCGAGCTCCTCGGACTGCTGCTCCAGCTCGCGCTCGCGCAGGATCGTGAGGATCCGCGCGATCTCGTGGCGCACCTCGCCGATCCGCATCGGGTTGTCGAGCTGGCCCGTCGCGAGCTGGAAACGCAAGTTGAAGAGCTCCTCCTTGGAGGAGTCCAACCGTTCGACGAGGTCGGCGTCGCCGAGGTCGCGGAGCTCCCGCACCTTGGCCACTACTCCCCACCTCCCGCTCGCGTGATGAACTTCGTCTTGATCGGAAGCTTGTGTGCGGCGCGGCTCATCGCCTCGCGCGCGAGGCTGTCGGAGACGCCCGACAGCTCGAACAGGACGCGTCCGGGCTTGACGACGGCCACCCATCCCTCGGGGTTGCCCTTGCCGGATCCCATCCGCGTCTCGGCGGGCTTCTTCGTGACGGGCTTGTCGGGGAAGATGTTGATCCACACCTTCCCGCCGCGGCGGATGTGTCGCGTGATCGCGACGCGGGCGGCCTCGATCTGGCGGTTCGTGATCCACGCCGCCTCGAGTGCCAGGAGCCCGTAGTCGCCGAAGTGGATCTCGGTGCCGCCCTTGGCGCGGCCGCGTCGGCGACCCCGGTGCACCTTGCGGTGCTTGACCTTCTTGGGGGCGAGCATCTAGCCCTTCGCCTCCCCGTCCGTCGTCTCTGCGCCGCTTTGCGTCGTCTCGGTCTCGCCGGCGGGAGCGGTTTCGGTCTCGCTCTTCGGAGCGGCCTCGCCCTGGGACACGGCCGGCCCGGCGTCTTCGACCTTGGTCTCGGAGGTCTCGGACGCGGCCTCCGGCTCCGCCTCGGCGGCCGGCGCCTCCGGTTCGGCGACCTCGGCCGCCTCGCGCACGTCGGTGATCAGCGCGCCGGTCGAGGAGCCGCCGCCGCTCGTGACCTGGGCGAGCGCGCGGGCACGCAGGCGCTCGGTCTCCTGCTCGGCCTGCGGGATCTCGTCCCCGTGGTAGACCCAGACCTTCACACCGATCTGGCCGAAGGTCGTCTTGGCCTCGGCGGTCCCGAAATCGATCCTCGCCCGGAGCGTGTGCAGCGGGACGCGGCCCTCGCGGTACCACTCGCGCCTCGACATCTCCGTCCCACCGAGCCGGCCACCGCACTGAACCCGAACGCCGAGGGCGCCCGAGCGCATCGCGGTCTGTACCGCCCGGCGCATGGCACGGCGGAAGCTCACTCGGCCGGCGAGCTGCTCGGCGACGCCCTGCGCGAGCAGGGTCGCGTCGGTCTCCGGTCGCGCCTCCGAGGCGGCGGAGTTCATGTCCTCGACCTTCACGTCCACGCGCTTCTTCGTGACCCGCTCGATGTCCTTGCGGATCCGATCGACCTCGGCACCCTTTCGGCCGATCACGATGCCCGGGCGAGCGGTCCGGATGTAGACCCAGATCTGGTCGCCCTTGCGCTCGATGTCGATGCTCGAGATGCCCGCGCGGGACAGGCGGGAGCGGATGTGCTTGCGGATCCAGACGTCCTCGTGCAGATGGGTCGCGTACTCGCGGCCCGCGTACCAGTTGGACTTCCAGGGGTAGATGACCCCCAGCCGGAATCCGTACGGATTGACCTTGTGACCCACTATTCGTCCTCTCCCAACGAGCGAACCACCAGCGTGATGTGCGACGTCCTCTTCAAGATCTTCGTCGCCCGCCCGTAGGCTCGCGGCCGCCAGCGCTTCAGCGTCGGCCCCTCGTCCACCCAGGCGCGCTCGACGACCAGGTTCTGCGGCGCGACGCCGGGCTGCTGCTCCGCGTTCGCCACGGCCGAGTTCAGCGCCTTCTCGATCGTCTTGGCAGCGCCGAGCGGGCTGAACCGCAGGATCCGGCGTGCCTCGTCGACCTGCCGGCCGCGGATCAGCTCGATCGCCCGCCGCGCCTTCGAGGGCGTGATCCGGACGTACCGAACGGTGGCCTTCGCTTCCATCGTCTCCTAGCGTCTCCTTCTCATCGAACCACGGTCGCGCGCTCGGACCTCGCGTGGGACCGGAACGTCCGGGTCGGCGCGAACTCGCCAAGCTTGTGACCGACCATCGACTCCGAGACGTACACGGGGACGTGCTTGCGGCCGTCGTGCACCGCGATCGTGTGGCCGACCATCTCGGGCACGATCGTCGAACGGCGCGACCAGGTCCGAACGACCTTCTTCTCGCTGCGCCGGTTCATCTCGACGATCTTGACCATCAGGTGCTCGTCGACGAACGGTCCCTTCTTGATGCTCCTGGGCATCAGCCACGCCCCTTCCCGCGGCGCCGGACGATCAGCTTGCTCGACGCCTTGTTCTTCTTCCTGGTCCGGCCTTCCTTCTTGCCCCACGGGCTCGTGGGGTGGCGGCCCCCGGAGCTCTTGCCTTCGCCTCCGCCGAGCGGATGGTCGACGGGGTTCATCGCCACGCCGCGGACGGAGGGCCGCTTGCGCATCCACCGCGCGCGCCCCGCCTTGCCGATCTGGACGAGCTCGTGCTCGGCGTTGCCGACCTCGCCGACCGTGGCCTTGCACGTCGCGAGCACCAGGCGCATCTCGCCCGAGGGCAGACGAAGCGTCGCGTACTGACCTTCCTTCGCCATCACCTGGATGCTCGTCCCGGCAGAACGAGCCATCCGCGCGCCCGAGCCCGGCTGCAGCTCCACCGCGTGCACGGTCGTCCCCACAGGGACGTTCCGGAGCGGGAGCGCGTTGCCCGGCCGGATCTCGGCGCTCTCGCCGGACATCAGCTTGTCGCCGACCGCGAGTCCGTCGGGCGCCAGGATGTACCGCTTCTCGCCGTCGACGTAGTGCAGCAGCGCGATCCGGGCGGTGCGGTTGGGGTCGTACTCGATGTGCGCGACCTTGGCCGGGACACCGTCCTTGTTGCGGCGGAAGTCGATCTGGCGGAACCGGCGCTTGTTCCCGCCTCCCTGGTGACGCATCGTGATCCGACCGGTCTTGCTGCGGCCGGCCCGGTTGCGTCCCTTGGAGACGAGCGCCTTCTCGGGCTTCGCACGCGTGATCTCGTCGAACGAGGACACACTCGCGCCGCGTCGGCCCGGCGTCGTCGGCTTGTATTTGCGTACGGCCATGGCTACTTCCCGGTCTCGAAGATCTCGATCTTGTCGCCCTCGACGAGGGTGACGATCGCGCGCTTCTCGTCGGCGCGCTTGCCGACGGTGAAGCGGCGGCGCTTCGTCTTGCCCTTGCGGTTCAGGGTGCGCACGGAGGTCACCCTGACGTTCCAGATCTGCTGGATCGCTTCCTTGATCTCGGTCTTGTTCGCCCGCTTGTCGACGAGGAACGTGTACGTGTTCTGGTCGAGCCCCGCGTAGGACTTCTCGCTCACGACCGGCCGGATGACGATGTCTCGCGA
Organism: uncultured Actinomycetes bacterium; assembly: GCA_964567675.1. Taxonomy (GTDB): domain Bacteria; phylum Actinomycetota; class UBA4738; order UBA4738; family HRBIN12; genus CALGFI01. Next base: position 5,977 of record CAZMNP010000057.1, on the reverse strand, counting down.
CGTCTTCATCCGTCCTCACCCGCCTCGCGCGTGGTCACCGCGGCGGCCTCCGCGGGAGCACCCTTGTCGGAGGTTCCCTCGGCGGGCGTTCCCTCGGCGGGCGTTCCCTCCAGGACGTCCAGCGCAGCCGTCGTGAGGACGAGCTTGTCGGCGGCGATGATCTCGTACACGCCGAGGCTCTTCGCGTAGCTGACCCGGACACCCCGGATGTTGCGGAAGGACTTCTCCACCACGCCGGTGTCGGAGGGTGCCGGAAGCACTACCAGGACCTTGCCGTCGAGCTCGAGCGCGTCGAGGATCTGGGCCGCGGCCTTGGTCTTGGGCTCGTCGAGCGAGAGGTCCTTCACCACGACGAGCTTCTCGCTCTGCAGGGCATCGGTGAGCGCCGACCGGAGCGCGCCTCGCTTCATCTTCTTGTTGACGCGCATCGCGTGATCGAGCGGATGCGGGCCGTGGACGACGCCGCCTCCCCTCCACTGTGGCGAGCGGCTCGAGCCCTGACGGGCCCGCCCGGTCCCCTTCTGGCGCCACGGCTTCTTCCCGCCTCCGGAGACGTCGCCGCGTGTCTTCGTCGAGTGCGTTCCACGGCGGATCGCGGCCATCCCGGCGACGACCACCTGGTGCATCAGCGGCACGCTGACCTCGGCCTCGAACATCGCAGGCGGCAGGTCGCGCTTCGCGACCTCCTTGCCGCTGGCGTCGAGCACGCGCACGGTGGCCATCAGCTCTTGTCCCCCACAGGTGCCTTGACGGCCGAGCGGACCATCACCAGGCCACCGTCAGGCCCCGGGATCGCACCTTTCAGCAGCAGGAGGTTGCGCTCCGGGTCGGCCTGCACGACTTCGAGGTTCAGCACGGTGACGCGCTCGTTGCCCATCTGCCCGGCCATCCTCATGCCCTTGAACACGCGAGACGGCGTCGCGCAGGCCCCGACCGCCCCAGGCGAGCGGTGCTTGCGCTGGGTGCCGTGGCTCGCCGAGAGCCCGCTGAAGCCGTGTCGCTTCATGACGCCCGCGAACCCCTTGCCCTTGGAGACGCCGACGACGTCGGCGCGGTCGCCCGGGGAGAACACGTCGACCCTGATCTCCTGGCCGAGTGTGTAGTTGTCGGTGTCATCTGTTCGGATCTCGACGACGTAGCGGCCCGGATCGACCCCGGCCTTGTCGAAATGCCCCTGCATCGGCTTGGAGACGCGACGGCTGTCGCCGAACGTGAGCTGGACGGCGCGGTAGCCATCGCTCGCCTCGGTCTTGACCTGCGCGACGACGCACGGCCCGGCCTGGATCACCGTGACCGGGATCGCGCGCGTGTCTTCGAAGATCTGGGTCATGCCCAGCTTCGTCCCGAGGATCCCCTTGACCTGTCCCATCGCTTCGTCCCGGCTCCTAGAGCTTGATCTCGATGTCGACGCCGGCCGACAGGTTCAGGCGCTGGAGCTCCTGGACCGTCTTCGACGTGGCGTCGACGATGTCGATGAGCCGCTTGTGCGTCAGCATCTGGAAGTGCTCGCGGCTGTCCTTGTACTTGTGCGGCGAGCGGATCACCGTGTAGACCGTCCGCTCGGTGGGCAGCGGCACCGGACCGACCACCTTGGCGCCGGTGCGCGTCACGTGCTCGACGATCTCGCGAGCCGCGACGTCCAGCATCCGGTGGTCGTACGCCCGGAGCTTGATCCTGATCCTCGGTCCCGCCACCGCCCGTGTCCCCTCTTGTTCGGTCGAGCTACTTGATGATCTTGGTGACGCGCCCCGCCCCGACGGTGCGGCCGCCCTCGCGGATCGCGAAGCGCAGGCCTTCCTCCATGGCGATCGGCGCACCGAGCTGCACGCTCATCTCGATGTTGTCGCCCGGCATCACCATCTCGATGCCCTCGGGAAGGTTCGCCGTCCCGGTGACGTCGGTCGTGCGGAAGTAGAACTGCGGCCGGTAGCCGTTGAAGAACGGCGTGTGGCGCCCGCCTTCGTCCTTGCTCAGCACGTAGACCTGCGACAGGAAGTCGGTGTGCGGCGTGACCGAGCCCGGCTTGGCAAGCACCTGGCCCCGCGCCACGTCGTCCTTGTCGATGCCGCGAAGCAGCACGCCGACGTTGTCTCCGGCCTGGATCGAGTCGAGGAGCTTGCGGAACATCTCGAGGTCGGTCGCGACGGTCTTCTTCGTGTCCTTGATGCCGACGATCTCGACCTCTTCCATCTTCTTCAGCACGCCCTGCTCGACGCGGCCGGTGACGACGGTGCCGCGACCGGTGATCGAGAAGACGTCCTCGATCGCCATCAGGAACGGCTTGTCGACCTCGCGGGCGGGCTCGGGGACGTACGAGTCCACGGCGGCGAGGAGCTCGTCGATCTTGGTCATCCACTCCTCGTCGCCCTCGAGCGCCTTCAGCGCCGAGACCTGGATCACCGGGATGTCGTCGCCCGGGTACTCGTACGAGGAAAGGAGCTCACGGACCTCGAGCTCGACGAGGTCGAGGAGCTCGGGGTCATCGACCATGTCGACCTTGTTGAGCGCCACGACGATGTACGGGACGCCCACCTGGCGGGCGAGCAGCACGTGCTCGCGCGTCTGCGGCATCGGCCCGTCCGCCGCGGACACGACCAGGATGGCGCCGTCCACCTGGGCGGCGCCGGTGATCATGTTCTTGATGTAGTCGGCGTGTCCCGGCATGTCCACGTGGGCGTAGTGCCGGTTCTCCGTCTCGTACTCGACGTGCGCGATGGCGATCGTGATGCCGCGCTCGCGCTCTTCGGGCGCCTTGTCGATCTCGTCGAAGGGCGTGAACTCGGCAAGGCCCTTCTCCGCCTGGCGCTTCGTGATCGCGGCCGTCAGGGTCGTCTTGCCGTGGTCGATGTGACCCATCGTGCCGATGTTCACGTGAGGCTTGGTCCGCTCGAACTTCTTCTTGCTCATCGGTCCTTTCCTCTCCTCCGCCTACTCGCCGCGCACCCGGGCAACGATCTCCTTGGAGATGTTGACCGGAACCTCGGCATATGCATGCAACTGCATGGGTGTGTGCGACGCGCGGCCCTGGGTCCGCGAGCGCAGGTCCGTCGCGTAGCCGAACAGCTCCGCGAGGGGAACCAGGACACGGATCGCCTTCTGCGTACCGCGTTCGTCGATCCGTTCGATCCGCCCGCGCCGCGACGTGACGTCGCCCATCACGTCGCCCATGAAGTCCTCCGGCGTGATCACCTCGAACTCCATCATGGGCTCGAGGAGGACCGGGTCGGCCTTCCGCGCGGCTTCCTTCAACGCCATCGAGCCGGCGATCTTGAACGCCATCTCGCTCGAGTCGACCTCGTGGAACGACCCGTCGACGAGCGTGGACCGGACGTCAACGAGCGGGTAGCCGGCGAGCACGCCTGACTCCATCGCTTCCTGGATGCCCTGGTCGACCGACGGGATGTACTCCCGCGGGATCTTGCCACCGACGATCTTGTTGATGAACTCGTAGCCGCCGCCCATCCCCGTGGGCTCCAGGTCGATGACCACGTGGGCGTACTGTCCGTGGCCGCCCGTCTGGCGGATGAACCGCATGTCGACCTTGTGGACGTCCCTGCGGATCGTCTCGCGGTAGGCGACCTGCGGCTTGCCGACGTTGGCGTCGACGCCGAACTCACGGCGGAGGCGGTCGACGATGATGTCGAGGTGGAGCTCGCCCATCCCGGAGATGACCGTCTGCCCGGTCTCGTCGTCGTACTTCACGACGAAGGTCGGGTCCTCGTCGGACAGCTTGCCGAGGCCGGTGCCGAGCTTGTCCTGGTCGGCCTTCGTCTTCGGCTCCACCGCGACCGAGATGACGGGCGTCGGGAAGCTGATCGATTCCAGGACGATCGGGTTGGCCGGATCGGCGAGCGTGTCGCCCGTGCTGGAGTGCTTCAGCCCGACCACGGCGACGATGTCGCCGGTGAACGCCGCCTCCAGGTCCTCCCGGTGGTTGGCGTGCATCTGCAGGATCCGTCCGATCCGCTCCTTGCGGTCCTTCGACGTGTTCTCGATGTGCGACCCGGTGCGAAGGATCCCGGAGTAGACACGCACGTACGTCAGCCGGCCGACGAACGGGTCGGACATGATCTTGAACACGAGGCCGCTGAACGGCTCCGTGTCCTCGGGCTTGCGGGCGGCGTGCTCACCCTTCGGCGTGTGGCCCTCGACCGGCAGAACGTCCGTCGGCGCCGGCAGGTAGGTCACGATCGCGTCCAGGAGGGGCTGGATGGCCTTGTTCTTGAAGGCCGAGCCGGCGAGGACCGGAACGGCTTCGCCGGACAGCGTCGCCCGGCGGATCGCGCGGCGTAGCTCCTCGACGGTGGGCTCGCCTCCGCCGACGAACTTCTCCATGAGCGACTCGTCGTGGTCGGCGAGCTTCTCGAAGAGGTCGTGGCGTGCCTTGTCGGCCGCCTCGCGGTACTCCTCGGGGATCTCGGAGGTCTCCCACTCCTCGCCCATCTCGACGATCCAGTGGTGGGCCTTCATCTCGACCAGGTCGATGACGCCTTGGAAGTCGGACTCGGAGCCCCACGGGAGCTGCAGGACGAGCGGGTTGGCCTGCAAGCGGTCCACCATCATGTCGACGGTGCGCTGGAAGTCCGCGCCGGTGCGGTCCATCTTGTTCACGAAGCCCACGCGCGGGACGTTGTAGCGGTCGGCCTGACGCCAGACCGTCTCGGTCTGCGGCTCGACGCCGGCGACCGCGTCGAACACGGCGATCGCGCCGTCGAGCACGCGAAGCGAGCGCTCCACCTCGACCGTGAAGTCGACGTGGCCGGGCGTGTCGATGATGTTGATCCAGTGGTCCTTCCAGACGCACGTGGTCGCCGCGGAGGTGATCGTGATCCCGCGCTCGCGCTCCTGGACCATCCAGTCCATCTGCGCGGTGCCCTCGTGGACCTCGCCGAGCTTGTAGGCCTTGCCGGTGTAGTAGAGGATCCGCTCGGTCGTGGTCGTCTTGCCCGCGTCGATGTGGGCCATGATCCCGATGTTCCGGGTCCTGACCAGTGGGTACTCGCGGATGACCAGGCCCTTGCCGGACCCGGTGTTCCTGCCCTGAACCTTCTCGACCGCTTCTGCCACGTCTACCTTCTCCGCCGGGGTCGCCATCGCTCAGCGCCTCCCGGCCACGGTGTTGTCGTCGATCACCATCGGTAATGGGCGAACGCCTTGTTCGCCTCGGCCATCTTGTGCATGTCCTCGCGCCGCTTCACCGAGACGCCCTGGCCGTTGGAGGCGTCCATGATCTCGCCCGTCAGACGCTCGGCCATCGAATGCTCCTTGCGCGCCCGCGAGTTGTTCACGAGCCAGCGCAGCGCGAGCGTCGTGCCGCGAGTCGGCCGGACCTCGACGGGCACCTGGTAGTTCGCGCCCCCGACGCGCCGGGAGCGCACCTCGAGCATCGGGCGCACGTTCTCGACCGCCTTCTTCAAGGTGATGACCGGGTCGTTCGCGGTCCGCTCGCTGATCACCTCGAGCGCCTTGTAAACGGTGCGCTCGGCGAGCGTCTTCTTCCCGTCCAGCAGCACCTTGTTGATCAGCTGCGTGACCAGGACGTTCTGGTAGACCGGGTCCGGTTGGATCTCGCGGTGTACGGCAGGTCCCTTGCGCGGCATGACTACTCGCCGACCTTCTTCGCGCCGTAGCGCGAGCGAGCCTTCTTCCGGTCGCGCACGCCGGCGGTGTCCAGGGTTCCGCGGATGACCTTGTAGCGGACGCCCGGCAGGTCTCGAACGCGGCCGGCGCGGATGAGCACGATCGAGTGCTCCTGCAGGTTGTGACCCACGCCGGGGATGTACGCGGTGACCTCGACCTGCGAGGTCAGTCGGACGCGGGCGACCTTGCGAAGCGCCGAGTTCGGCTTCTTCGGGGTGGTCGTGTACACGCGCGTGCAGACGCCCCGCCGCTGCGGGGAGCCCTTGAGGGCCGGGGCCTTTGTCTTCTCTTTCGGCCGTTTCCGGCCGCTCCGGACGAGCTGCTGGATCGTGGGCAT
>CAZMNP010000056.1:0-34780 GCA_964567675.1 uncultured Actinomycetes bacterium | reverse complement strand
GTCTCCCGCTCGACGTCGCCCGGCACGGCTACCTGTTCCTCGTGCGGGACGAAGCCCTGTGGCGCGACTTCGTCACAGCGAACGCGCTCCAGCGCTCGCTCGGGGTGGACGCGGAATTGCTGAGCGCGGAGGAAGCTCTGGAACTGTCGCCCGGGATCGAGACCGACGGGATCGTCGGAGCAGCCTACGGCCCGAACGACGGCATCGCCGACCCGTCCGGGCTCACGCAGGGGTACGCGACGCTCGCTCGCCGCGCGGGCGCCGAGATCGCGCTCGGCGTCGCGGTCACGGCCATCCGGCACGACGGCGAGCGCGTGACCGGGGTTGACACGGACGACGGGTCCATCGACGCGCCGATAGTCGTGAACGCCGCAGGCCCGTGGGCCGGCGTCCTCGCCGCTACGGCGGGCGTCGAGCTGCCACTCGAGCCGATCCCGCGTCACGTCCTCGTCACCGGCGCCTTCGAAGGTTCACCGGAACGGCGCACGCTCGTGATCGACGCGGTCACGACCTTCTACTTCCACCGGGAAGGACCTGGGGTCTTGATGGGGATGGGGAGCCCACACGAACGGGCTTCGTTCGAGACGAAGCCTGACGAGGCGTTCATCGGCGACGAGCTCCTGCCGACCGCGATGCGCGTGTTCCCGCCGCTCGAGGAGGCATCGATCGAACACTCATGGGTCGGGCTCTACGAGATGACGCCCGACCGCCACCCGATCATCGGCGAGGCGCCCGGCATGCAAGGTCTCTACCTCGCGAACGGCTTCAGCGGCCACGGGTTCCAGCACGCGCCGGTGGTGGGGAAGCTCCTTGCCGAGCTCATCGTGGACGGGAGGGCAAGGACGGTGGACATCTCGGGCCTGGGGTTGGAGCGCTTCGCCGGGGGCGATCTCGTCCGCGAGGGTCACGTCGTCTAGTCGGTGCCGGGGGCGGGATTCGAACCCGCACGCGCTTTCGCGCAATCGCTTTTGAGGCGATCGAGTCTGCCGTTCCTCCACCCCGGCGGCTCGAACAGTCTAAGCGGCTCGGCGACCTCGTTCCGGGTTCGGGCACCTACACTCCCTTTCCGCGCAACGACCCAGAGAGGTGGTCTGAGGATTGAGGGTTGGATGGCGGCGGATGGCCGGCCTCGCGCTCACCGGTCTGCTCGCTGCGTGCGACACGCAGGCGCCGGCCGCGACCGGGCCTTCCGTGGCGTCGCCATCGGCGGATCCCGCGTCGGTCTCGCCGTCGCCGCTCGACACGCTCAAGGTTGCGTACGTGCAGGACCTCGCGCCCGAGCAAGCGCTCGACACGACCCTTCCGCCGCTCCAGGCCATCGAGCTCGCGTTCGCGACCGCCGCCGCTTCCGGAGAGATGCCAACGCCGATCGAGGTCGTCGCGTTCGACACGCAGGGCGATCCGACGGCGATCGGCGAGGTCGTGGCGGAGATCGCGGCCGACCCCAGCTTCATCGCCGCGTTCGCCGCGCCGAACCTCGGCGGGGTCGGCGTACTCGTCGAGCTCATGGGTCCCGAAGGAGTGCCGGTCCTCAGCCTGTCCGCGCGCGACCCGGTCGAGGCAGCTGCGCCGGGAACCTTCTTCCGGTTCGTCGCCCCGCTTGCCGTTCAGGCGTCGTCGCTCGCCGACGGCGTGACGGCCTTGCGGAGGCCCGACGGCGACGTGTGCCTCGTCTTGCCGCCGGCCGACGAGACGAGGTTCTCGAACGCGGTGCGCGAAGGCCTCTCGCCCGGCCTCCGGGTCTTCGAGGAGAGCGCGGGGGGTGAAGTCCCCGCCGTGCCTCCGGCCGAGTGTGGGACCGTCATCTGGACCGGAGACGGTGTCGGCGGTGCCGCCCTCGCGGTGTCGCTCGAGGACGACCCGCCGCCGAGCCCGATCCTGATCGGGGGTCCGGGCCTCCGCGAGCCCGACTTCCTCGGCGAGGCGGGAACCGCGGCCGAAGGCGCGGTCGCCTTCTGCTCGTGTGCCGACGTCTCGACCGCCCTCGGGCTGGGGGCCCAGCGGTTCATCCAGGACTACCAGTCCGAGTTCGGGACCCCTCCGGGTCCCTACGCGGTCGAGGGATGGGACGCGGCCCACATGCTGATCGAGGAGCTCGACAGTGGCGGACCTTCCGGCGAGGGCCTTATCGCACGCCTCGCGTCGACGCCCAGGTTCGAGGGACTCGGGCGCGCGTACGCGTTCACAGGCGGGGAGCTGACGCAACCGGAAGACGCCGTCCTCGTCTACCGGGTGGAGGGTGGGCGATGGACGGCCGTCGAGGGGATGGGGGACCCGTAGAGCCTCTCCGCCCGGAGGTGGCAAGCTCGCGGGCCCGCTGGCCTCGCACTACGGGCCGAAGGTGCGTCGCCTCGCCCGCGTGAGCGCGGGAACCGGGCGAGGCGTATCCTCGCCGAAGTCCGGGCCCGAGGCCCGGCAGGACTGGAGGGGGTTACGTTGACCAGAACGAGGATCGTCATCGCGGCCACGATCGCCATGTTCACGCTCGCGTTCGCCGGCTGCGCCGGCAATGAGAACGACGCCGGCGAGACCGGGCCCACCGCCCCCACCGGACCGACAGCGACGGGTGCGACCGGCGAGACGGGGGTGCCCACGTTCACCACGCTCAACGAGGGCGTTCTGACCGTCGGCTCGTGCCTGGACTACCCGCCGTTCGAGACCGTCGAGGACGGCGTTGAGGTCGGCTTCGACATCGAGCTGACCGAGGAGATCGCGTCGCGCCTAGGCCTCGAGGTCGAATGGGTCCGCGCGGACTTCGACACGATCTTCACCGCCGTAGCCGGGGGCCAGTTCGACATGGTCGCCGCCGCCTCCACGATCACGGATGAGCGGGAACAGACGGTCGACTTCTCCGACCCGTACTTCAACTCACGCCAGGCTCTGGTCGTGAACACGAGCGAGACGCCCGACCTGGCCTCGACCGACGACCTGGTCTCGGGCGACGTCGTGGGTGTCCAGAGGGGAACCACGGGAGCCGCCTGGGCGAAGGACAACCTGGCGCCGAACGGTATCCAGCTCCAGACGTTCACCTCGGCCACCGACGGCCTGCGGGCGCTCGAGGGCGGGGCGATGACCGCGTTCATGGCTGACGAGCCCTTCGTCGCCGAGGCGATCGGCGACCTGCCCAGCCTCACCGTGGTCCAGGGCATCGACACGGACGAGGTCTACGGCTTGGCCTTCTCTCCGGAGAACCCCGAGCTCCGCGACGCCGCGAACGGCGCGCTGGCGGAGATCATCGCCGACGGAACGTACGTGACGATCTACGAGAAGTGGTTCCCCGGGGCCCCGATCCCGCCGGAGTTCCAGGGCGCCTGATCGGAGCATTCTGCGTTCTACAGGGGGGTCCGCGATGAGCGGGCCCCCCTCGCGTGAAGGGGGGAGTACGCGATGTCGGTGGCCGAGACCGATCGGGTGATCGTCGTGGAGTCGCCGCCGGACACCCGCGGTCCGAGCTCGCCGATCTCGGCGACTGCGCTCTGGATCGGGATCGTCGCGATAGGGGCGGTGCTGGGCGGCCTGGTCTTCCTGCAGGTCAACTACGCCATCTCCGACCGGGTGCTGACGCCAGCGTGCATCGAGCTCAACCTGACCCCCGACATCACCGGTGCGCTGAGTGTCTGCAACTTCGTGGAGGCGCTCCGCTCGGACGCTCAGACCCTTCTCCTCTATGGCGGGATCGCGCTGGGGATCGGCGCGATGGCGCTCGGTTGGGGCGTCGCCAAGAAGATGGACTCCTTCCGGCGGCGCGAGCAGGCGGTCACGGGCGCGATCCTCGGCGTGCAGGCCATCGCGATCGCCCTGGTGATCCTGGCGTTCCGCAACGGTCGCCCCGACCTCTTCGCCAAGAACTTCCTGAACTTCACGGTCCTTGGGGAGTACTTCCCGGGTCCGTTCTTCGCGGCCATGAAGAACACGATCTTGCTCGCCTTCGTCGGAGAGGCGGGCGGCATCCTGGTCGGCCTGATCCTCGCGCTCCTCGTGCTCTCGAAGCGGAAGGCCGCTCGAGCTCCGGCCCGCGCGTACATCAACTTCTTCCGAGGTACACCGTTGATCTGGCAGCTCCTCACTGCCTACTTCGTCATCCTCCTCGGGTTCGGGGTCGTCCCGTCGAGCTTCATCGTTGCGATGGGCGTTTTCGCGCTCAATACCGGTGCGTATGCGGCGGAGGTATTCCGGGCGGGGATCCAGTCGATCGAGCGGGGGCAGATGGAGGCGGCCCGGTCGCTCGGCATGACGTACCTACAGGCGATGCGGTTCGCGATCGTGCCACAAGCGGTCCGCCGCGTGATCCCGCCGCTCATGAACGAGTTCGTGATCCTGATCAAGGACACCGCCCTCGTGGTGGTCCTCGGCCTCCTGGAGAGTCAGTACGAGCTGTTCCAGTGGGCCAGAGGCGGGCAATCCGACACGTTCAATGCCACGTTCTTCACCGCGACGGCCCTCGGGTATCTGGCGGTAACCCTGCCCTTGATCCGCCTCGTGAACGCGGTCGAGAAGCGGCTGCAGAGCGGGCTCGTCGGCATCGCGGGAGCGGGCGGATGACGGCCCCGAGCGCGGGGGTCCCGATGCCGGCTCCGGACAAGGAGCCGCTGATCCGCATGGATGGCATCCACAAGTGGTTCGGGAAAAACCACGTCCTGCGGGGCGTGGACCTCGCGCTCGAGCCGGGGGAGGTCCAGGTGATCATCGGGCCCTCCGGCGGAGGGAAGTCCACGCTGCTCCGGTGCGCCAACCTCCTCGAGCGCCCGACGGTGGGCACGGTGCGATTCGAGGGAGAGGACATCACGGACATCCGGACGGACCTGGATGCCATGCGCGCCCGGATGGGGATGGTCTTCCAGCAGTTCAACCTGTTCCCGCACATGACCGCGATCCGCAACATCACGATCGCCCTGGAGAAGGTCCTCAAACTCGACGACGGCGAGGCCAAGGATCGGGCGATGGAGCAGCTCCGGCGCGTCGGCCTCGAGGAGAAAGCGGACGCCTACCCCGGCGCCCTTTCCGGAGGGCAGCAGCAGCGGGTCGCGATCGCTCGGGCGCTCGCGATGCGGCCCACGCTGATGCTCTTCGACGAGGTCACCTCGGCCTTGGACCCAGAGCTCGTGGGGGAGGTCCTTGCCGTCATGCGGCAGCTCGCGGAGGAGGGCATGACGATGATGGTCGTGACCCACGAGATGGGGTTCGCCCGCGAGGTCGGGACATGGATGGTCTTCGTGGACGGCGGGGTCATCGCCGAGCGCGACCGGCCCAAGGAGATGTTCGCGAACCCGAAGAGCGACCGTCTCCGGCAGTTCTTCAGCAAGGTCCTGTGAGCAGCCTGCGGTGAGATCCCCCGCCCTCAGGCTCCTGGCGCTCGGCGCCGCGCTGTCGGCCCTGGCGCTCGGACTCCTTCTGGCCGGCGGGGAGGAGCGCCCCTACGTGATCACCGCGATCGACTACCACTTCCACGACGCGCATCCGACGTTCCCGATCGGGCCCGGGAGGGATCTCGTGATCAAGAACGCGGGCAGGAACCGTCACAACGTGACGATCCCCGCGCTCGACTACTCGATGGACGTCGACCCGAGCGGCCAGTTGGTGATCGAGGACGTCGCATCGCGGTTCGGCCGGGCCGGCCGGTATCCGTTCGTCTGCCTATTCCATGAGGACCGCGGGATGTCGGGAACGATCGTCATCGCGGACGACTGATCGAGAAGAAAGGCGCGACGCATCCCGGAGGGTAGGCCCGGGAAAGAGATCGACGGGCCGAGGAACCTTTGGATCCGCTCACGCCTTCCCCATACGCGAACGTTGTCTACTCGGTTCCTCGACCCGTCAAAAGGTGGCCCCAAGCGACCCGGACTCCCGGGCGACCGATGCGTTCTCCGTTCCGGTGAGCCGCCTTCGGACTTGCGTCCGTCGGTCGTTCCGCCGATCCGGAGGCGCCTTCTGCCTCCCGGTCCCTGCGACCGCTCGGGACCGGAGCGAACAGTAGCGACGGACCTTCTGCGTGTCAACGCGATACGAACCACTGCGCCGCAAGGCTAACGAACCGATGTCGCAGGTAGCCGCGTCGTGGTTCCTGCGAAGAAAGAGTGACAAACGGGACGCTTGTCCCGCGGGACATTCAGCGACGCGCGGCGTCGACGACGGGGGAACGTGACGAGAGCGACGTGTACGGACGCAGATACAGCACCCCGACGACCACGAGATACGTGACCCACGCGAACACTTCGAACACCGTCGGATCGGCGTTGTAGCCGAGCAGACCGCGAAGGATCGCGCCGATACCTTCGTCATCGGGCATTGTCGCGGACAGATCGAAGGCGCGCCCTTCGAGGATCGGGAACCATCCGGCCTCCTGCAACTCGTGCAAGGAATATGCGAAAAGGCCGGCGGCTACCACGATGAGGATGACTCCCGTGATCTTGAAGAAGGTGCGAAGGTTCATGCGGATGCCGCCGCGGTAGAGCAGGATGCCGAGGACCACGGCAAGGACCAGACCGAGGGCCGCGCCGACGAGCTGGGCGCCGATCCCTCCGCCCTCGACCGCTGTGCCCTCGGCGGCCGCGAATAGGAACAGCGCGGTCTCCACGCCTTCGCGAAGGACCGCGAAGAAGGCGAGTGCCGCCAGCGCGAGCCCCCCGGCCACGAGGGCCGTGTCGACCTTGTGCTGCAGGTCGGACTTGATGCGCGCGCCCTGCCGCCGCATCCAGAAGATCATCCATGTGAGAACGCCGACCGCGGTGAGCGTGAGGAGGCCTTCGAAGACCTGTTCCGCCGTTCCTTCGAAGTCGGCTCCGACCACGAAGATCACGGTCCCGGTCGCCGCAGACAACAGCACGGCCAGAGCGGTTCCCAGCCATACCAACCGCGAACGGTCCGTACGGCCGAGCTGCTTGAGATACGCGAGTACGATCGAAACGATGAGTGCTGCCTCGATGCCTTCGCGCAGGGCGATGACGAACGCGGCGCCCATCCCCTAGAAGGACCTCCTTGCGACAGCCGATCCGGGCCGCCTGCGGGCAAATCCTATTCAGAGCATCGGATTTGCGTCAAGGTCGTTCGTGACCGAATGAACGGGCCATAGAGCCGCGGTCGCGAGATCGAACCGATCGGCGGCTGGAGGGTCGGCCGATCGCGCTAGGATCAGCCGCCGTGACCCCTCGCGAGACCGAAGCGCCCAAGCGGCTCTTCCTCCTCGACGGCCACAGCCTCAGCTACCGGGCGTTCTTCGCACTGCCGACCAGCCTTGCCACGACCACCGGGCAGGTCACGAACGCCGTGTACGGCTTCACATCGATGCTGATCAAGCTCCTGGCCGAGGAGAAGCCGGACCTGATCGCCGTCGCCTTCGACGTCGGCGCCCCCACGGTGCGCCTGGAGAAGTACGCCGAGTACAAGGCCGGCCGCCCCGAAGCGCCCGACGAGTTCCGCCAGCAGCTCGGGCTCATCGTGGAGGTCCTGGAGACCTTGCGGATCCCGGTGATCGGGATCGAGGGGCACGAGGCAGACGATGCCATCGCGACGCTGGCGGTTCGCGCCGTGGAGCAGGGGATCGACACGGTGATCGTGACGGCGGACCGGGACTTCTTCCAGCTCGTGCGGCCCGAGATCACGGTGATGTTCAACGTGAAGGGGATCTCCGACATCCGCCGGTACGACGTGGCCGCGGTGACCGAACGCTTCGGGCTTCCGCCGGAGAAGTACCTGGACTACGTCGCCCTGAAGGGTGACGCCTCCGACAACATCCCTGGCGTGCCCGGCGTCGGCGAGAAGACCGCGTCCAAACTGGTTCAGGACTTCGGCTCGATCGAGGAGCTCCTCGGTCGCACGGCGGAGCTGAAGGGCAAGCTCAAGGAGTCCATCGAGGCCGCCGGAGAACAGCTCGTCCTCAACAAGGATCTTGCGCAGCTCAACACCGAGCTCGAGCTCGACGTCCGCCCGGAAGATGCGGTCATGGGGGAGTGGGACGTCGACGCCGTCCGCCGTCTGTTCACCTCGCTCGAGTTCCGAACGCTGTTCGAGCGCCTGGAAGAGGTCGGCCGGAGCGCGAAACCGGCCGTGGAGGTCGCCGAGCTCGACCTGCGAGAGACAACGCCTGAGGAGCTGTCGCGGATCCTCGTTTCCGATGCACCCAAGGCCGTGCGGATCGCGTTGGATGACGGCGCGATCGCCGGCGTGGCCGCATCCGCCGGCGGCGGGCAGGCGGCATACGCGCCGGTGAAGAAGGCGTCGCAGGTGAGCGAGGGCCTCCAGAGCGAGATGCCGAAATGGACCCACGACGCCAAGGACACCGAGACGGCGGCGCTCGCGGCAGACACGGCCCTGGGTGGCGTCGCGTTCGACACGATGCTCGCGGCGTACCTGCTCGACCCCGGTGGCGGGAACTACGAGCTACGCGCGCTCGGGGAGACGTACCTGGGCACGGACGTGCTCGGTTCGGTCGAGGCGGACACCGAGACCGACGGGCAGCTGTTCGCAGACGATGCCTGGAAGACGCCCGCCGCCGAGGCCGCGGCGATCGCGCTCCTTGCGCCGGTGATGGCCGAGCGCATCGACAAGGCGGGACTCCGGAGCCTCCTCGACGACGTGGAGCTCCCGCTGTCGTCGGTCCTCGCGCGCATGCAGGCGGCGGGCATCGCCCTCGACGTCACGTACCTCGAGGAGATGGCCGAGGGCGTGCGGGACGAGATGGCGACCCTGCAGGCGGAGATCTACCGGCATGCCGGACGCGAGTTCAACCTGAACTCACCTCCACAGCTGCGCCAGATCCTGTACGAGGAGCTGCGGCTCTCGCCGGGCAAGAAGACCTCGAAGGGCCAGCTGTCCACCGACGCGTCGGTGCTCGAGAAGCTTCGCGACGCCCATCCGATCGTCGACGCCCTGCTGCGTTGGCGCGAGCTCGACAAGCTCAACTCGACCTACCTGGAAGCCCTTCCGCGCCAGGTCGATCCCCGCGACCGGCGGGTGCACACGACGTTCAACCAGACCGGCGCCGCCACCGGGCGTCTGTCGAGCTCGAACCCGAACCTGCAGAACATCCCGGTGCGCGGCGAGCTCGGCCGGAAGATCCGGCGGGCGTTCGTCCCGGGGTCGAAGGACCAGCTCCTGCTCGTCGCCGACTACTCGCAGATCGAGTTGCGGATCCTCGCGCACCTCGCCGGCGACGAGGGGCTGAAAGCCGCGTTCAGATCGGGGACCGACATCCACACCGCGACCTCAGCGAAGGTGTTCGGGCTCCCCGAGGACCAGGTCGACCCCGCGACCCGAAGCCGCGCGAAGGCGATCAATTACGGTCTCGCCTACGGCATGAACGCGTGGGGACTGGCCTCTCGGCTCGAGATCACGGCGGAGGAGGCGCAGGAGTTCATCGACGCGTACTTCGAGAGCTTCCCCCAGATCCGGGACTTCCTGGACCGCCAGGTCGCCCGGGCCGCCGCGGAGGGGTTCACCGAGACCATCCTGGGGCGGCGCCGGTACATCCCGGAGCTCCAGGCGGCGAACCCTCGCGTGCGAGACATGGGACGAAGGATGGCCCTGAACGCTCCGATCCAGGGGAGTGCGGCCGACGTGTTCAAGCTCGGGATGCTGCGGGTAGACGCGGCGCTCCGAGCGTCGAACCTCGAGGTTCGGATGCTGCTCACCGTCCACGACGAGCTCGTCTTCGAAGTGGCATCGGGCCGGGTCGAGGAAGCCGCCGCGCTCGTCAAAGAGGAGATGGAGGCGGCGTACGAGCTCTCAGTGCCTCTGAGGGCCGACATCGGGTGGGGACCGAACTGGGCCGAAGCCGTTCCGGCCGGCCACTGAACGCTCAGCCGTTGACGGCGTTTCCGCAGGACAACTACCATCCCTGAGCCGCGCGGGCATCTTCGCGCCCGGCGAAATCCCTGAACGCTGGGGGCGCGCCTTGCGCGGCGAGAGGAGATGGTCCGGATCGAGACGACGAGTGAGACCCAGGCTGAGCCTGCGCCCGCGGCTCCGCCTGAGCGCGACTTCACCCCGGAAGAGCTCCGCGAGGCGATCGAGACCTCGCTGCGGGACTTCAAGGACGGCGACATCGTCGAGGGCGAGATCGTCAAGATCGACCGCGACGAGGTCCTGCTGGACATCGGATACAAGTCCGAAGGCGTGATCCCCGCCAAGGAGCTCTCGATCCGCCACGACGTCGACCCCAATGAGGTCGTCAAGGTCGGCGACCACGTCGAGGCCCTGGTCCTGCAGAAGGAAGACAAGGAAGGCCGCCTCATCCTGTCGAAGAAGCGGGCACAGTACGAGCGCGCCTGGGGCCGGATCGAGGAGGTCATGACTTCCGGCGGCACGATCAAGGGACCGGTGATCGAGGTCGTCAAGGGCGGCCTGATCCTCGACATCGGGCTCCGAGGGTTCCTTCCCGCCTCCCTCGTGGACCTGCGCCGGGTCCGGGACCTCCACCCCTTCGTCGGGCAGGAGCTCGAGGCCAAGATCATCGAGCTGGACCGCAACCGGAACAACGTCGTGCTTTCGCGCCGCGCCTTCCTGGAGGAGTCCCAGAGCGAGGGACGCAAGAAGTTCCTCGAGTCGCTCCAGAAGGGCGAACGCCGCAAGGGCACCGTCTCCTCGATCGTGAACTTCGGCGCGTTCGTCGACCTCGGCGGCGTCGACGGGCTCGTGCACGTTTCCGAGCTCTCGTGGAAGCACGTCGACCATCCGAGCGAGGTCGTCCAGGTCGGGCAGGAGGTCGAGGTCGAGGTGCTCGACGTCGACCTCGAGCGCGAACGCGTGTCGCTGTCCCTCAAGGCGACGCAGGAAGATCCCTGGAAGGAGTTCGAGCGCATGTACTCGGCCGGCGAGATCATCGACGGCCAGGTCACGAAGCTCGTTCCGTTCGGCGCGTTCGTCCGGGTCGCGCAGGGGATCGAAGGTCTCGTCCACATCTCCGAGATCAGCGACCAGCACATCGACGCCCCCGAGTCCGTTCTCTCGGTCGGCGATCAGGTGCGGGTGAAGGTGATCGAGGTAGACGTCCCGCGCCGCCGCATCAGCCTCTCGATGCGCCAGGTCGGCGGCGCCATGCCCACCCCCAAGGAAACCGAGATCGAAGAAGAAACCACAGAAACGCCCGCCGAGGCGGTCGCGCAGACCCCGGAAGCCGAAGTCGTCGAAGCGGTCGCGGGAGCTGCGGCCGAGCCCGCATCGCTATCGCCCGCCGAGAGCCCCGAGACGTCCACGGGAACGGTCCAGCCGGTGCCCGAAGCCGAAGTCGCGGCAGCATCGACGGGAGCCCCGGCCGAACCCGCAGGGCTATCGTCGGCGCCCGAAAGCGCGCCGAGCACCGAGGCATCCGCCGACGACCAGCCCGGAGGGTCGGCCGAGGCGACCGAC
Source organism: uncultured Actinomycetes bacterium (assembly GCA_964567675.1). Taxonomy (GTDB): domain Bacteria; phylum Actinomycetota; class UBA4738; order UBA4738; family HRBIN12; genus CALGFI01. The sequence goes on along the minus strand of CAZMNP010000056.1, from coordinate 23,437 downwards.
ACGTCGGCGACGCCTGCGTCTGCGGAGGAGGAGCCCTCCGCAGAGGACATCTCGCTCGAGGCGATCTTGGAAGACCTCAAGCGGCGCGAAGGACGCTCCGAGTAGCTCGGATGCTCCTCGTCGGCCTCACCGGCGGGATCGGCTCGGGCAAGTCGACGGTCGCCCACCTCCTCGAACGCCGAGGGGCCGTGGTGTTCGATGCCGATGCCCTCGCGCGCAAGGCCGTCGAGCCCGGAACGCCCGGTCACGACGCGGTCGTCGAGCGATTCGGCGCGAACGTTCTCTTGCCCGGCGCCGAGCTCGACCGCGAGGCGCTCGCCAGCATCGTGTTCGCCGACCCCGCCGCCCGCCGCGATCTCGAGGCGATCGTGCACCCGGAGGTGCGCCGGTTGTTCGCGGAGGGGTGCAAAGCCTTCGGCGACACCGACCGCGTGGTCGTCTTCAGCGCCCCGCTCCTCGTCGAGACCGGGATGCACACCGCGTTCGAGGTCCTCGTGCTCGTCTCCACCTCGGTCGAGACCCAGATCGAGCGTCTCCTACGCGGCCGCGCGATGTCCGAGGAACAGGTGCGGGCGAGGATCGACGCGCAGGCTCCCCTTGACGAGAAGGCGGCGATCGCCGACGTGATCGTCGACAACGAGGGAGACCTCGAAGCGCTCGAGCTCCAGGTCGATCGCCTCTGGGACGAGCTCCGGACGCGCGCCGCCTCGATGTCCGCCTGATGCGCTGGGCCGCGGTCTTCTTCGACGCCGGGGAGACGCTCGTGCACCCGCACCCCAGCTTCCCCGACCTGTTCGCCAAGATCCTGGTTCGCGAGGGCCACCAGGTCTCGGCCGAGGCCATCCGAGACCGGATCCACGTGGTGTCCGACCGGTTCAGCGAGGCCGCCCGGACGAACGAGCTGTGGACGACGTCGCCGGAGAAGTCGCGCCGCTTCTGGCACGAGGTCTACGCGATCTTCCTGCACGACATCGGGATCGTGGACGCCCGCCTGGCGGACACGTGCTACCGCGAGTTCACGGACCTTGCGAATTACTCGCTGTTCGACGACGTCCTTTCGGCGCTCAAGAGGCTGGAGGAAGCGGCCCTGACACTCGGGGTCATCTCCAACTTCGAGGAATGGCTCGAGCAGCTCCTCGAACAGCTCGGCGTCCGCTCGTACTTCTCGGTCCGCGTGATCTCCGGCGTGGAAGGTCTCGAGAAGCCCGACCCGCGGATCTTCCAGCTGGCGATGGAGCGAGCCGGCGTCGAGCCCGGCCGGTCGGTCTACGTCGGCGACAACCCGGAGTTCGACGTCGACCCGGCGCTGGCCGTCGGGATGTTCCCGGTGCTGATCGACCGGCGCGATCGCTTCCCGGACGCGCCGGGTGTCAGGATCGCATCGCTGGAGGAGCTCCCCGAGGTGCTCGGGATCACAGAACGATGAGCGACGAGCGCTTGTATACGATCGAGGCGGCCAACGCCGTGCTGTCGGATCTTCGCGAGCGCCTGGTCCGGATCCGCGATGCTCGCCAGGTCCTGCTTCGGAGCGCGGAGGTGGTGAAGGAACAGGTCGCCACCGACGGTGGAGGAACGCACGGCGGCCGTGACTACTGGCAGGCGCAGTCGACGCTGCGGGCGGAGATCGAGCGTCTCGCCGAGGAGAACATCGTCTTGCGGGATCCCGAGTCCGGTCTGGTCGACTTCCCCGGCGAGCGAGAGGGCCGTCGCGTCTGGCTCTGCTGGCGCGCCGGCGAAGAGCGCGTCGAGCACTGGCACGAGCTCGACACCGGCTTCATCGGCCGGCAGCCGTGGTGACCGCGCCCTCCGCGCGCGTCGTCGTCATGGGCGCGACGCTCGAGCAACCACCGCCGGGCATCGGCGTGATCGCCGACACCGTCGAGCTGCTCTTCGCGGATACCGAGGAGTCGCTCGGCCCGGCGCTCGAGGGGAGCGACGTGATCTTGGCGTGGAAGCCTCGCAGTGGGCTCCTGGAGCCGGTGTGGGATCGGGCGGGTGCCGTGAAGTGGATCCAGTCGGCCTCGGCCGGCGTCGACCGTCTCTTGTTCCCCGGGCTCATCGACAGTCACGTCGTGGTGACGAACGCGCGCGGCGTGTTCGACCAGGCGATCGCCGAGTACGTGCTCACGTTGCTGCTGTCGTTCGCCAAGGGGATGCCCGCCGTCTGGGAGCGGCAGTCCCGGGCCGAGTGGGCGCCCCGGGACACCGAGGGCCTCGCCGGGAAGCAGGTGCTCCTGGTCGGAGTCGGCCCGATCGGGCGGGCCATCGGGGTCGCGTGCAGGGGTCTGGGGATGACCGTGCGAGGGGTGGGGACCACCTCCCGGCGTCGCGACGACGTGTTCCGCGTGGTCTACGGCGCAGACGAGCTCCTGGATGCGCTCTCCTGGGCGGACTACGTGGTCGACGTCCTTCCCGGAACGCCGGAGACCCGGCACGTGTTCGGGGAGAAGGCCTTCGACGCGATGCGGCCGGCCGCGCGCTTCGTGAACGTCGGACGGGGGAGCACGGTCGACGAGCCAGCCCTCATCCGGGCCCTCCAGGAGGGGCGGATCGGCGCGGCCGCGCTCGACGTGTTCGAGGAGGAACCGCTGCCGAAGGACAGCCCGCTATGGACCATGCCCAACGTGATCGTCTCGCCCCACATGGCGGGTGACTTCGCCGGCTGGCGGGAAGCGCTCGTCGAGCTTTTCGTCGAGAATCTCCAGCGCTACCTTACGGGGCGGCCGCTCAAGAACGTGGTCGACAAGGAACGGGGATACGTGCCGTCGTGAACGTTGCGATCGACGTCAAGGGGCTCCATAAGTCCTACGGATCCGTCGAGGCGGTGGCCGGGATCGACCTGACCGTCGAGGTGGGCGAGGTCTTCGCGCTCCTCGGCCCCAACGGGGCCGGCAAGACGACGACGGTCGAGATCCTCGAGGGGTACCGCGAACGCTCGGCCGGCGACGTCTCGGTCCTCGGCTACGACCCGGCGAAGCATGAGCGCGCGTTCCGCAGGCGGATCGGCATCGTTCTGCAGTCGACCGGCATCGATCCGTACCTCACGGTCCGCGAGACCGTCGCGCTGTACGCCGCGTACTACCCGGCGCCTCGTGACGTCGACGAGGTGATCGAGGTCGTCGGACTCACCGAGAAGCGCGACGTGCGAGTCCTGAAGCTGTCGGGCGGGCAACAGCGGCGTCTGGACGTGGCGATCGCGCTGGCCGGCGACCCCGAGCTGTTGTTCCTGGATGAGCCGACGACCGGCTTCGATCCCGGCGCGAGACGCAACGCCTGGGAGATCGTCCGCAACCTCACCGCGCTCCGCAAGACGGTGTTCCTGACCACGCATTACATGGACGAGGCGCAGAACCTCGCGAGCCGGGTGGCGGTGATCGCCAGGGGACGGATCGTGGCCGAAGGCCCGCCCTCGACCCTCGGCGGCCGAGCCGCTGCAGGGACGATCGTCCGCTTCGGGGTCTCCGAGCATGCCGACGACCTGCCCGAGGTGGCTCGTGGTGCCCGGCGTGTTGCGAGCCGGTTCGAGCTCTCGACCGCCGAGCCGACCCACGTGCTGCACGAGCTCACGGGGTGGGCCGTCACCCGGGGCATCGAGCTCGACGGCCTCGAGGTCGTGCGGCCGAGCCTCGAGGACGTGTACCTGGAGCTCACCGGGGGAGAGGCGGGGGTGGAGTGAGCGATCCCGGGCTCCTTCTGCTGCAGGTCCGCGTCACGAACAAGGCGTTCTGGCGCAACCCGGCGTCGGCCTTCTTCACGTTCGCTTTCCCACTCATGTTCCTGGTGATCTTCACGTCGCTGCTCGGAAGCGGTGAGCTCGAGGTGGCGCCGGGGATCGTGATCCAACAGGACCGGTACTACGTGGCGGCGATGGGAACCTTCGCGGTGATCTCGGCGACCTACACGAACCTCGCGATCAGCCTGACCTTCACGCGCGACCTGGGGATCCTCAAGCGAACGCGCGGAACCCCGTTGCCCGGGTGGATCTACCTGTCCGGCCGGGTGATCCACGCCGTGCTGATCTCGCTGATCCTGGTGATCATCACCTCCGCGTTCGGCATCCTCGTCTACAGCGCCGACGTGCCGACCGGAGCGGCGCTCGGGCAGTTCCTGGTCACCGTCATGGTCGGAGCGTCGGCCTTCTCGGCGCTCGGCCTCGCGACGACCGCGATCGTGCCCAACGCCGTTGCGGCACCGCCCATCGTGAACGCGATCATCCTGCCGTTGCTGTTCCTGTCCGGGATCTTCATCCCGATCCAGGAGAGCTCTCCGCAGTGGATGAAGACCGTCGGCGACATCTTCCCGGTGAAGCATTTCGCGGAGGCGACGATGGGCTCCTTCTACGGGTCCCCGTTGCCCTTCGAGTGGCTCGATGTGGCGATCATCGCGGGTTGGGGCGTGCTCGGGCTCCTGCTGGCGACGTGGTTCTTCTCCTGGGAGCCGCGCAAGTAGCGCCGGTCCGCGGGCCGTCTTCGTACGAAAGGGCGTGTGCTAGTCTCCGCGGCACCGCCGGTCCAGGCCGGCGTCGCGCTACATCGAGGGGGGTTCCCAGCATGCGGAAGGTGTTCGTGGTCCTCGCGGCGACGGGGTTGCTGTTCGCGGCCTGCGCCGAGGACGATCCGACGCTCGGCGGTGAGACCGGCGCCACCGGCGCGACCGAGACGGGCCCGACCGGCGTCACCGCCGAAGCGACGGCCGCGAGCTGCGCAGAGTCCAACGCGGATGCGTTCGAGTCCCCGGGAACCCTCACCGTGGCCACGGGCAATCCCGCCTTCCCGCCGTGGTGGGACGGCGGGGAGAGTGACGGCTCCGAGTTCGAGTTCAACGATCCCGCCAAGGGCCAGGGGTACGAGGGCGCCGTCGTCGCCGAGCTCGCCTCGCGACTGGGTTTCGCGTTCCCGGACGAGGCGACGTTCCTGGGGCTCGGGTTCAACAAGTCGTTCGCGCCGGGTCCGAAGGACTTCGACTTCGTCCTCCAACAGATCTCGTATCTCCCCGAGCGCGACGAGGCCGTCGACTTCAGCGGGAGCTACTACGACGTCCGGCAGGCGCTCGTCTCCGTGCAGGGATCGCCGATCGCCGGAGCGACCTCGATCGCCGAGCTGGCGGACGCCAAGCTCGGCGCCCCGATCGGGACCACGAGCCTCAGCGTCATCGAGGACGTCGTCCAGCCGAGCGAGGAGCCAGCCGTGTACGACGACCTCGCGGGCGCGGTGCAAGATCTCAAGAGCGGCGCGATCGACGGCATCGTCGTCGACCTGCCGAGCGCGTTCTTCATCACGGCGGTGCAGATCCCCAAGGGCGTCGTGGTCGGGCAGTTCGAGACGGGGGAGACGCAGGAGTACTTCGCGATGGCCTTCGAAACCGGTAGCCCGCTCGTCGAATGCGTCAACCTCGGGCTCGAGGAGATGAAGGCCGATGGCACCCTCGACGCGATCGAACAGGAGTGGCTCGCCGACAAGACGAACGCCCCGGTCCTGAGCTAGCGCGTCGTGGCGGGCGGCGGCGGGGCGCCGGAGCCGTACCAGCCGCTCCCCGGCGGTCCGGTCACGCCGCCGGCGGGTAACCGCGGGTCCCGGATCCTCGAGCCGTTGCGGCGTGAGGGGGGGCGCGGCGTCGCGATCGCCGTCGTCAGCACGGTCGTCTTCCTGACCCTCGTCGCGGTCGCCGTCGTGAACTCGACGGGCTGGCCGCTCATCAAGGAGGCGTTCTTCGACGGGGAGATCTTCGCCGACGCCTTCCCGAAGATCGTCGAGAAGTTCCGGCGCAACGTCTTCATCTTCCTGGTGGCGGAGGTCCTTGTCCTGGCGGTCGCGATGGTGATCGCCGTGCTGCGGAGCCTCGGTGGCCCGGTCTTCTTCCCCCTGCGGCTGATGGCGGCCGCGTACACGGACCTCTTCCGTGCCATCCCGACGATCCTGGTGATCGCCCTCCTCGGGTTCGGCGCGCCCGCGTTGCAGATCAAGGGTCTGCCCGATTCCGACGCGTTCTGGGCGATCGTCGCGCTGACCCTCGTCTACTCGGCGTACGTCGCCGAGGTGTATCGCGCGGGGATCGAGTCGGTCCACCCGTCTCAGGTAGCTTCGGCCCGCTCGCTCGGCCTCTCTCGCCGGAAGACGCTGCGCTTCGTCGTGCTTCCGCAGGCGGTCCGCCGCGTGATCCCGCCGCTCCTGAACGATTTCATCGGTCTGCAGAAGGACTCGGCGCTCGTCGCGTTCCTCGGCTACACGGAAGGCCTCCGCCAGGCACAGATCATCCAGTCGGAGACCTTCGACTTCACGCCGTACGTCGCGCTCGCGTTGATCTACATCGTGATCACCATCCCGCAGGCTCGGTTCGTCGACTGGCTGGTCGAACGCGATCGGCGGCGGCGGCAGGCGACGGTGGGCGTATGAGCGCCTCGGGGAACGGCGTGGCGCTGATCCTGGACGACGTCCACAAGTCGTTCGGGAAGGTCGAGGTCCTCAAGGGGGTCGACCTGTCGGTGGCGGAGCACGAGGTTGTCTGTCTCATCGGCGCTTCCGGATCGGGCAAGTCGACGCTCCTGCGGTGCATCAACCTCCTCGAGCCGATCGATCGTGGACGCGTCGTCGTGGAGGGCGAGGAGATCACCGCACGAGGCGTCGACGTGAACCGGATCCGGCGGCGGATCGGCATCGTCTTCCAGGCTTTCAACCTCTTCCCGCACATGAGCGTGATCCGCAACGTGACACTCGGGCCGTGCGAGGCGCTCGGGATGTCGAAGGTGCAGGCGGAGAGTCTCGGGGACGAGCTCCTGTCGCGGTTCGGCCTCGCGGACAAGCGCGGCGACTACCCGGACCGCCTGTCCGGGGGGCAGCAGCAGCGTGTCGCGATCGTGCGGGCGCTGGCGATGCGGCCCGACCTCATGCTCCTCGACGAGGTGACGAGCGCGCTCGATCCTGAGCTCGTCGCCGAGGTGCTCAACGTGATCCGGGAGCTCGCGGCCGGGGGGATGACGATGGTCATCGCGACGCACGAGATGGGGTTCGCCCGCGACATCGCCAGCCGCGTCTGCTTCCTCGACCAAGGCGTCATCCTGGAGGAAGGACCGCCGGACGAGATCTTCAGCCGCCCGCAGCAGGAGCGGACCCAGCGGTTCCTCCAGAGCATCATCGAGGCCGGGAGGATGTGATGGCTCTCGTCCCGGAACCTCCGTCTCGGCGTGCGGCGCTCCGCGTGCTCCGCGAGAGCCGCGAACGCACGCTCGACCTCCTCGAACGGGTCCCACGCGGCGGCTTCACGCGGCCCGGCCTCGGTGGTGGGGAGTGGTCGCCGAAGGATCTCGTCGGCCATCTGAGCAGCTGGGAGGAGTACGCGATCGATGCGCTCGACGCGTGGGAACGTGGAGAGCGGGCACCGATCGACGACCTGCAGTTCACGGTCAGCACCAGCCGGATCAACCGGCAGAACGTCGATCGCAAGGCGCGCTGGTCGGTCGCGAAGGTCCGGCGAGAGTCCCAGCGCACGCACGCCGAGCTGCTCGAGGCGTTGGAGCGGCTCACGGACGCGCGCTGGCGGAAACCGGTGACCGCGCGCGGACGGAAGCCGCTCGGCGTTCGGATCGGCGGCATCCTCGGGGGACCCGGCGGACCGTTCCGACACGACGAGGCCCATCATCCGAGTCTCCTCGGGTTCGTCGAGGGGACCCGGTAGGTCGTTGCGGGGGGAGATTCAGATGATCGGGCGAGCCCCGGCGTCGATCCGCCACGCTTCCCACGTCAGGTCGCTTGTCCGGCACGCCTGTGCCTGGAGATCCGCCGTGAGCGCGGGCATCACCGCCGACGTCGTTCCCGAGCCCGAGTGCGGGTCCAGCTGTCCGTTGACATGGAGGGCGATCTCGGGCGCGCTGGCGTCGTAGTCGACACGGCCGGGCTCGAGCGGCTCGCCCGCGAACAGGATGAACACCCCCAACCCGACCGCGCCCCCGTCCTCGCACGCGAGATCCCAGGCGAAGCCGAGCTCGATGAGCACGACGCCCTCCGGGCGCCTGGCCGTGATGATGAACAACGGTTGGCGGGCGGACGTTCGTCCCTCGTAGGTGCGCAGTCGTTCACGGAGCGGGGCGGCCAGGGCGTGCAACGGGACGCCCGAGCCGGCGAGCCATGACGTCTCGGTCACGCCGTCGACGATCTTCGCGACGACCGCCCGAGCGGTTCCCCGGTCGCGATCGAGGGTCGCGCGCTCGACCGTCCAGTTCAGCTCGCCGGTCGTGCAGAGCTGCGGCTCCTCCGTCGCGTCGAGTCCGGCGAACAAGTGCGTGATCGTTCCCGAGCCCATCTTGGTGCCGAGGGTCCCGGCCAGGAAGAAGGCGTCGGAGAAGCCCACGTGCTCGACCTCCAGCTGCCCCTGCTCGAGGCGGATGCCGCGCGGAACGAGATCGAACCCGTGGCCGAACGGCACAGACGTCCCGTCCTCGCACGGCGCCGCATCCTCCAGCCCAACGGCCCGGAAGCGTGTCACGCCGTTGCGGAAGGTGGAGTACAGCACGATCGTGCCGCCGGCCGAGGTCGTCCCCTCATAGATACGGAGGGAGGAAGGGGCGGCCGTCGCCGCCGCCGGCGGGGTCAGCAACACAGCGAGGGTCGTTACCACCAGGGCGAACACGAGCTTGCGCCTCACCGGGCACCTCCGCTGGCCAAGAGTAGTCCGACGCGAGCACGGGTACTCCGGTTCCCGATCGCGAAGGAGTTGTCCGGGAGGCGCGCTAGCATCGATGCGTGCCCCCCTTCAAGATCCACGCCGACCACGAACCGACCGGCGACCAGCCGAAGGCGATCGAAGAGCTCACCGAGGGCGTCCAGCGCGGTGAACCCCATCTGACGTTGCTCGGCGCCACCGGCACCGGGAAGACCTTCACGATCGCGAACGTCATCGAGCGCGTCCAGAGGCCGACCCTGGTGATGGCGCCCAACAAGTCGCTCGGCGCTCAGCTCGCGAACGAGTTCCGCGAGGTCTTCCCGGAGAACGCGGTCGAGTACTTCGTGAGCTATTACGACTACTACCAGCCCGAGGCCTACGTGCCGCAGACGGACACGTACATCGAGAAGGACTCGTCGGTGAACGACGAGATCGAGCGGCTCCGGCACTCGGCGACGGCGGCGCTCCTCACCCGGCGCGACGTGTTGATCGTCGCGAGCGTCTCCGCCATCTACGGCCTCGGCTCGCCAGAGGAGTACGAGGGGCAGATCCTCCGCGTCCATCGCGGCGTCGCCACCGACATGGAGTGGGCGAAGCAGCGCCTGGTGGACATCCAGTACCAGCGGAACCAGGCCAGCTTCGCGCGCGGGAAGTTCCGCGTGCAGGGCGACGTGCTCGAGGTGCATCCGTCGTACGAGGAGACCGCCGTCCGCATCGAGTGGTGGGGCGACCAGATCGAACGCATCACGCGGTTCGATCCGATCACCGGCGAGGTGCTCGGGGACCTCTCCGAGATCACGGTGTTCGCCGCCACCCATTACGTCGCATCGGACTGGCGGATGAAGCGCGCGGTCACCACGATCGAGGAGGAGATGCGCGAACGCCTCGCCTACCTCGAGGCCAACGGCAAGCTGCTCGAGGCGGAGCGCTTGCGGATGCGCACTTCCTACGACCTCGAGATGCTCCGCGAGGTCGGCTTCTGCAGCGGCATCGAGAACTACTCGCGCCACATCGACGGGCGTCGGCCCGGCGAGGCCCCGTACACGCTCCTCGATTACTTCCCCGACGACTACCTCGTCGTCCTCGATGAGTCGCACGTCACGGTGCCGCAGATCCACGGTATGTACGAGGGAGACAAGACGCGCAAGGAGACGCTGGTCGAGTTCGGGTTCCGCCTCCCCTCCGCGCTCGACAACCGGCCGCTGCGGTTCGAGGAGTTCGTGAAGAAGGTCCCGCAGACCGTGTACATGTCGGCGACGCCGGCGCCCTACGAGCTCCGCGTGTCGAAGCGCATCGCCGAGCAGATTGTCCGTCCGACCGGCCTGATCGACCCCGAGGTCCAGGTGCGGCCGACCAAGGGGCAGGTGGACGACCTGATCGAGGAGATCCGCCGGCGAGCCGAGGCCGGCCAGCGGGTCCTGGTCACCACCCTCACCAAGAAGATGGCCGAAGACCTGACCGACTATCTCCTCGAGATGGGCGTGCGGGTCCGCTACCTACACTCGGAGATCGACACGATCCAGCGCATCGAGATCATCCGGGACCTGCGACTGGGCGAGTTTGACGTCCTCGTCGGGATCAACCTCTTGCGCGAAGGGCTCGACTTGCCCGAGGTCTCGTTGGTCGCGATCCTGGATGCAGACAAGGAAGGCTTCCTCCGCTCGGAGACCTCGCTGATCCAGACGATCGGCCGCGCGGCGCGCAACGTCGAGGGCGCGGTCCTCATGTACGCGGACGAGGTGACGGACTCGATGAAGCACGCGATCTCGGAGACGCAGCGCCGCCGGAAGATCCAGATGGCCTACAACCGCGAGCACGGCATCGACCCCCAGACGATCCGCAGGAAGGTCTCCGACATCCTGCTCACGATGTCCGTGGACTCGGGCAGGGCGCCGACACCGGAGAAGCGGCGCCGCAAGCGCGCGCATCCCGAGATGCCGACCGAGGAGCTCCAGCGGTTGATCCAACAGCTCGAGGAGGAGATGCACGAGGCGGCGAAGGACCTCCGGTTCGAGTACGCGGCGCGGCTCCGCGACGAGGTCGTCGATCTCCGCAAGGAGCTCAAAGCGCTGCGAGAGGCCGGCGTCGGCTCCTGACGCGAGCCGCCTCCGCGGCGGCTAGGGTTCGCGCGTGAGCCCGTCCCTGAAGGTCAAGGCTCCTCTGGCGTGGTTCGGCCCCGGCCGCCTCGTCCGGCACGCGGCCGTGATCGCCGAGGGCGGCATCATCACGTTCGCCGGACCGTCCGCCGGCTCGCCCCTTGCCGACGAGCGACTGGAGGTCGACGGGTTCCTCATGCCGGCGATCGCCGACCGGCATGTGCACGTTCGGCTCGCCGATCCGGGCGCGGTCCTGCTCGGCGGGGTGGCCGCGGTCCGCGACCTCGCCTGGGCGGCCGACGAGATCTTCGCGCTCGCCGATGCTTCGGAGCTACCGAGCTTCAACGGCCCGCTGATCCGCGCGGCCGGCCCCATGCTGACGGGACGCGGAGGCTACCCGACGAAGGCGAGCTGGGCGCCGCCCGGCACCGGGCTCGAGCTCGATGGTCCGGAACACACAGCCCGGGCGGTGAACGAGCTCGCGAGCCGCGGGGCGGGAGTGATCAAGGTCTCGCTGAACGCGGAGGCCGGACCCACGCCATCCGATGCCGAGCTCACGGCGCTCGTCGAGAGCGCCCACGGCCGAGGTCTCCCGGTTGCTGCGCACGTGCAAGGGGTGGGACAGGCGGAGCGCGCGGTCGGCGCCGGCCTCGACGAGTTCGCCCACGCGCCGTGGACCGAGCGGTTGTCCGAGCAGCTGCTCGAGGCGGCCGCCCGGACGATGCGTGTGGTCTCGACCCTCGACATCCTGTCGTTCGGCGACGTGACGCCGGAGCTCCGCACCGCGTGCGACAACCTCGTTCGGTTCCGCGCGGCGGGGGGACAGGTCGTCTACGGAACGGACCTCGGGAACGGTGCGATCCCACCGGGCATCGACGTCCGCGAGGCGCTCCTGCTGCACGAGGCCGTTCGCATGAGCCCCGAGGAGGTGCTCACCGCCATGACCGCGACACGGCTGGAACCCGGTGCGCCCGCCGACCTCATCGCGCTGGGCCGTGACCCGCTCGAGGAGTTGGACGCACTCCGCGACCTGAAGCTCGTCGTCCGCGCCGGGCGCGTCGTCCCTGGCTGAACGCCGTGACGTCGACCGTCTCGGTCCACGGATCCGTCAGACGAGCGAGCGGAGCTCTTCGAAGCAGCGATCGATCTCGTCTTCGGTGTTGAAGAAGTGCGGGCTGATCCGAAGGCCGTCGCCGCGATGGTCGGTGCACACGTTCCGTTCGAGGAGCGCGTGGCAGATCTTTCCCGCCTCGGGACCGACGCCCACGTTCACGACGCCGCCGCGGGCGTTCCGATCCCGAGGGGTTCGCACCGGCAGGCCGAGCTCGTCGGCGCGGGCGATCAAGTGGTCGGTGAGCTCTCCCTGGCGCTGGCGGATGCGCTCGGGCGTGACCTCCGCGATGATGTCGAGCCCGCCTTGGGCGAGGAAGTAGACGGGGGCCGGCGGTGTACCGTGCTCGAACCGTCGCGCCGTCGGGTGGTACTCGAGATGCTCCGTGTCGAAGGAGAACGGCTCCGCCGTGCCGAACCATCCCGTGACGGCGGGCTCGAGCGTCGGGATCAGATCGCGCCGGACATACAGGAAGACGAGACCGGGTCCGCCACAGAGCCACTTCAAGACCCCTGCGGCGTAGATGTCGCAGCCGACTTCGTGAAGGTCGAGCGGCACGATCCCGATCCCGTGGTAGTCGTCGAGGAACGAGATGGCGCCGCGTTCGCGCGCGATGCGGCAGATCTCGTTCGCATCCGCGACCGCGCTCGAGCGATACAGCACCCGATTGACCATCACGACCGCGGTTCGGTCATCGATCGCGCGGTCGTACTCCTCGAGCGGGATCGTGAGTCCGTCGGAGGAGCGGAGCCACTCGATCTCGACGCCGCGCCGCCGCTGAGCGAGCCACACGTGCCCGTCGGTGGGGAAGTCGAGCTCGGACAGGATGACCTTGTTGCGCTCGGTGAAGTCGAGTGCCGAGGCGATCGTCGAGATCGCGATCGAGATGTTCGTGGTGATCGCGAGCTCGTCCGCATCGCACCGGGCGAGTCCGGCGAAGGACTCCTTCAGCCCGCGCATCCGCGGGAAGATGTCCTCGAACCAGACGTGGTCGGGCGCGCCCTTGGCCGCCCAGGCATCGAGGAAGCCGTCCAGAGAGGCCCGTCCACGGTTCGAGAGCGGGCCGAGGGACGCGCTGATCAGGTACGTCTTGTTCGCGAGCACCGGGAACTCGCCCCGGTACGACTCGAGGCTGCGTTCAGCCGTCGTCGTTCTCCTCGAGCTGCTCCTCGTCGTCCGCCGCGTGCTCGAGGAGATAGTCGACGTACAACGGCCGCAGCGCGTCCGCGAGGTCGCCCCGGTCCGCGTCGACGAGATCGTTCAGGAGCGCGAGCGGCCGCATGATGTCGCTCTCGCTGCGGTCCTCGTCTCCTGCTGCAGCCCGCGCTTCCGGGATCGTCTTCAGCAGGTCCCACAGGAAGCCGACGTCCAACCGGCGCCACGCGAGCCGGGTCGCGCGGTCGTGCAGCTCCCGCGACGTGAGGGACTCGAGCTCGGAGCGTGTCGGCACGGTCCAAGCGTAGCCGCTCGGTCCCCCTGGGGTCAGAGCACGGTCCGGAGCAGACCGACCAAGCCGCTGCAGAGGACGACCCAGACGACGTTCACCTGGAACCGGTGCATGGCGACGAACGCCATCAAGGCCACCGCGATCGCGAGGGCGTCGGCCGAGCCCGGCACCGGGAGGACCACGTCGTTGCCGAGGAAACGCTCGGTGCTCCGGTCGTCGAAGAGCACGCCGATCGCGAAGACGAGCGCGAGATTCGCGATCACCCCCACCACCGCGGCCGTGATCGCGGCGAGCGCCGCGGACAGCCGGCGATTCCCGCGGAGTCGTTCGATCGACGGCGCGCCCAGGAAGATCCACAGGAAGCTCGGGACGAAGGTCGCCCACGCCGTGACGAGGGATCCGAGCAGGGCGGCCGGGAGGGGCCCGAGGTCGCCCGGGTTCCGGTACGCCGCCACGAACCCCACGAAGACGACGACGAGGATCAGCGGTCCCGGCGTTGTCTCGGCGAGGCTCAGACCCACGGCCATCTCACCCGAAGTCAGCCAGCTGAAGCGAACCACCGCCGCTTGGTTCACGTAGGCCAGCACCGCGTACGCGCCTCCGAACGTGACGAGCGACATCAGCGAGAAGAAGACGGCCTCGTCGGCGATCACGCCGTCGGTCCCCGTGGCGAGCACGATCAGCGCAAGCGGCCCGAGCCAAACCGCGAGCCCGACGGCGAGGACGCGGGCTGCCCGTCGCCAGGAAGGCTGAACGCCGGGCCGTCCGACGATGGGGGCCTCGCCGCCGGCCCTCGCGCGTCCGGCGAGACGGTGGCCGACGAGGAGACCGACGACGCCGGCTCCGAGGACCACGACGGGGAACGGGACCCCGAACGCGAACAGGGCCGAGAACGCCACGAGCGCGATCGCCAGCATCGACGGTGTGGTGATCGCACGGGTCCCGATGCGCACGAGCGCGGCCGCGACGATCCCAACCACCCCCCACGCGAGTCCATCGAAGATCCCCGAGACCCACGAGATATCGCCGTGCACCACGTAGAGCCACGACAACCCGACGATCAGCCCGAACGCCGGAAGGAGGAACAGGAGTCCCGCGGCGATCGCACCCGGCGCGCCGTTCAGCAACCACCCGATGTAGATGGCGAGCTGGTGCGCCTCGGGACCGGGCAGCAGCATCGCGAAGTTCAGGGCGTGGAGGTATCTCGGCTCGTCGATCCAGCGGCGCCGTTCGACCAGCTCGTCGTGCATGATCGCGATCTGGCCGGTCGGTCCGCCGAAGTTGATGAATCCGAGTCGGACCCAGAAGCGCAACGCGTCGCGGAACGGAACCTGCGTCGGGGCGCTCGGCTCGGCCACGGGAGCCGACGATACCCGGCCACGTGAGGGCGTTCGCCGAGTCGTTCTCAGGCTTCGGTTCGGAGCGGCGGTGGCGGCGGCGGAAGCAGGGCGAGTCCCGGCTGGGTGGTGAACACGATCATCGGTGCCGCCGGGCGCTTCGGACCCGGCGTGCGCGCGAGAAGACGAACGCCGATCACGACGCCCATCACGATCAGGACGAACTGGAACACGCCGAGGAGCACTACCGGGCTTTCCTCGATCGATCGGGCGGATCCGAGGGCAACGATGGTCACGAAGTTCCAGAGGGTATGGATCGCCGTCGGCAGCCAGATCGAGCCGGTCGCCGCGCGGATCCGGACCAACAGGACGCCGAAGCCGAACATCGCGACCAGCGTCACGACGTTGAGCTGACGCTGGACCACCAGTGTGGGGATGTGGGCTGCCGCGAAGAGCAGGCTTCCGAGCAGCACGGCCCGGCGACCTCCGATCTGCCGCGTCAGTCCGTGATGGAGGAAGCCCCGGAACAGGATCTCTTCGGCGAGGGCGGCGAAGAGCAGACCGAAGGAGAACAGGGCGACGAATGCCGGCCCCGCCTCGGCAACCTGCGGGAGGCCGAGCGTCACGACGCTCGCGACCAGGAGGGTCACGAGCGGCACGATGCCCCACCGGGAAGCGTTGCCGATCCCGAGGCCCACCGCGCGGTGCCATCCGAGGAGGAAGATGATGCCGAGCGACATCACCACCGTGACGGCGCTCGGGACCACCAACTGGCGTGTCACGAGCAGCGTCGGGGAATCGGAGTCGGGCGGTGTCGGCTGGCCGAGCCCGGGCCCGGCGGCGGCGAAGATGACGAGCATGAGCAGCCACCCGATCACGAGGATCGCCAGGACGGCTGGGACGGAGAGCTCCATCCCCTCCCGGTCGGCGGCGGGAGGCCAGCTCCGTGCCCACGCGGGTCGAACCGACACGGTTCCGGTCGCCGCTCCCATGTTCCTCCATCGGCCGGGCTCGAGAAACGCTTGACCCGGGGGAGCGGACGAGCCCCGGAGGCTTGTCGGCGTGCCCGTAGAATGCCTGCGTGGGCACCGACACACTCGTGATTCACGGCGCCCGTGAGCACAACCTCAAGAACGTCACGCTGGAGCTTCCGCGCGACAAACTGATCGTGTTCACGGGCCTGTCCGGCTCCGGCAAGAGCTCGCTCGCGTTCGACACGATCTACGCCGAGGGCCAGCGACGCTATGTGGAATCGTTGTCCTCGTACGCGCGGCAGTTCCTCGGACAGATGGAGAAGCCCGACGTCGACTTCATCGAGGGGCTCTCACCGGCGATCTCGATCGATCAGAAGTCGACCTCGAAGAACCCTCGCTCCACGGTCGGGACGATCACCGAGATCTACGACTACCTGCGCGTCCTGTTCGCCCGGATCGGGCACCCGCACTGCCCGAAGTGCGGCCGGCCGATCGGCCGCCAGACGCCGGAGCAGATCGTCGACCAGGTCATGCAGCTGCCGGAGGGGACCCGGTTCCAGGTGCTCGCGCCGGTCGTGCGCGGGCGGAAGGGGGAGTACGAGAAGCTCCTGCAGGACCTCGCGAAGAAGGGGTTCGTCCGGGCCCGGATCGATGGGGAGGTCCGTGACCTCGCCGAACCGATCAAGCTGCCCCGGAACTACAAGCACACGATCGAGGTCGTGGTCGACCGGCTGGTGGCCAAGCCGGACATCCGCCGCCGCGCCGCCGATTCGATCGAGACGGCCCTGCAGCTGAGCGAGGGGATCGCCTCGATCGCAGTCCAGACCCACGAGGGCGAGGACGTCCAGACGTTCAGCCAGACGCTCGCCTGCACGTTCGACGGCCTGTCCTTCGACGAGCTCCAGCCGAGGAACTTCTCGTTCAACTCGCCGTACGGGGCCTGCCCGGCGTGCGACGGGCTCGGCACCCGGCTCGAGGTCGACGCCGAGCTCGTGGTCCCCGACCCGGATCTCTCGATCGAGGAAGGCGCGATCGCGCCGTGGGCCGGCTCGCGGCTCGAGTACTGGTACCGCGTCCTCGAGGCAGTGGCGGAAACACACGGGTTCTCGTTGCGCACCCCCTGGAAGAAACTCGCCAAGCGCACGAGGGATGTATTCCTGTACGGCTCGGACGAGGAGATCCACGTCCGTTACAAGAACCGGTACGGAAGGACGCGCTCGTACTGGACTACGTACGAGGGTGTGCTGCCCGCCGTCGAGCGTCGCCACACCGAGACCGATTCGGAGAGCCAGCGCGACAAGCTCGAGCAGTTCATGCGCGAGATCCCATGCCGTTCGTGCGGCGGCGCACGCCTGCGACCGGAGACCCTGGCGGTGACGGTCGGCAGCCTGAACATCGCGGAGCTCACGAGCCGTTCGATCCGCGACACGCTCGCGTTCGTCGACACGATCGAGCTCTCCGAGCGCGAGCACATGATCGCCGAACGGCTCGTGAAGGAGATCCGCGAACGGCTCCGGTTCCTCGTGGACGTCGGGCTCGACTACCTCACGCTCTCGCGCGCCTCCGCCTCTCTCGCCGGCGGTGAGGCGCAACGGATCCGGCTGGCGACACAGATCGGAAGCGGGCTCGTCGGCGTCCTCTACATCCTGGACGAACCGTCGATCGGGCTGCACCAGCGCGACAACCGCCGGTTGATCGACACGTTGATCCGATTGCGGGATCTCGGCAACACGCTCGTGGTCGTCGAGCACGACGAAGCGACGATCGAGGCCGCGGACCACGTCGTCGACATCGGTCCGGGCGCAGGCAACGCCGGCGGCGAGATCGTCTACGCGGGCGACCTGAAAGGCCTGCTCGAGTGCGAGGAGTCGATCACCGGCGCGTTCCTCTCGGGACGCCGCGTCATCCCGACGCCCGAGGTTCGACGTGCGCCCAGCGACCGGTGGCTGAAGCTGCTCGGCGCCCGCGAGCACAACCTGAAGACCATCGACTTCGAGTTGCCGCTCGGGCTCTTCGTGTCCGTGACGGGCGTGAGCGGGTCCGGCAAGTCGACGCTCGTCCAGGAGGTCTTGCTCCGCGCCCTGATGCAGAAGGTGTATCGGTCGCGCGCGCTCCCGGGGAAGCACCGGCGAATGGTGGGCTGGGAGCAGATCGACAAGGTGATCGACATCGACCAGTCGCCGATCGGCAGGACCCCCCGCTCGAACCCGGCCACGTACACCGGCATGTTCGATCACATCCGCAAGCTGTTCAGCCAGATCCCCGAAGCGCGCGTGCGCGGCTACCAGCCGGGGCGCTTCAGCTTCAACGTGCGTGGCGGACGATGCGAGAACTGCGCGGGAGACGGTCAGATCAAGATCGAGATGCACTTCCTCCCGGACGTCTACGTGACCTGCGAGGTCTGCAAGGGCCACCGGTACAACCGCGAGACGCTGGAGGTGAAGTTCAAGAACCGCTCGATCGCCGACGTACTGGAGATGAGCGTCGAGGAGGCCCTGGAGTTCTTCCAGAACATCCCCGTGATCCACCGGCATCTGCAGACGCTTTCGGACGTCGGTCTCGGGTACGTGAAGCTGGGGCAACCCGCGCCCACGCTCTCGGGGGGCGAGGCGCAACGGATCAAGCTCTCATCCGAGCTTCAGAAGCGGGCGACCGGAAGCACGCTGTACATCCTGGACGAGCCCACGACGGGTCTGCACTTCGAGGATGTCCGAAAGCTCCTCACAGTGCTCCAGCGGCTCGTCTCCCAGGGCAACACGGTGGTCGTGATCGAGCACAACCTCGACGTCGTCAAGACCGCCGATTGGATCGTCGACCTCGGCCCCGAGGGCGGGGACGCGGGCGGGGAGATCGTCGTGGCTGGACCGCCGGAGACCGTTGCGGCCCATCCGACCTCGCACACCGGCCGTTTCCTCGCCGAGGTGCTCGGAGCGCTTCCGCTCGAGCCCGTAGGGGCGCGGCGGTCGCACACCTCCTGACCCGCGAGCAACGAGGGGCTTGCTAGGATTGCGCCCGCTCATGCCCAGGAAGCTGCTGCCGCTCGCCTTCGTTCTGGCGCTCGTCGCCGCCGCGTGCGCGGAGCCCCCGGTGGCCGATATCGAGTTCGGCTCCGGCCTGCGGTTCGTCCCGATGGTCGCGGACTCCTTGAACAACTCGGGCGTCGAGCCTTCGGTCGCGGTGACTTCCGAGGGACTCCCGATCGTCGCCTATCTCGCGTTCGAAGAGGTACCGGAAGGGGATGCGCTCCCGCAGACGAGGCCGGTCGGCGCGCCGTCGATCCCCGGCGTCATGCTCGCGACCGTGAGCTCCGAGGGCATCTGGACCCGAGGCGCGATCGCGCTGCAGGCCTCGATCCCGAACGTGCAGATCCCGTTCAACCCGGCCTTCGACGAGAACATCGCCGACCTGACCGCCTCCAACGTGACCGGCCTGGACCTCGTCGTCGACGAGGAGGCGTTCCACGTGGCGTGGGGATCGGACGGGGGCCTGTACTACGCGACCGGTTCCACGGACCCCGCCTCGACGGAACAGGTCCAGGTCTCGCAGGTGACGGATGAGGCGGCGTTCGGCCCCTCGATCGCCGTCGTCAGCGGAAGCCCGCGGATCGCGTACTCCATCTCCGCGCCGTCATCGCTGGCCTCCGTCGAGTTGGCCCGGCCCGAGGGTGACGGATGGTCGATGGAAAGGATCTCGACAGCACCGAGCTGTGAAACCTGCCAGACCGCCGTGGTCGCGACGCCCGATAGCCTCGCCGTTGCCTTCTCCACCGGGACCTCCGTCCAGGTGGCGACGAACGACGGGGAGAACGGCTGGTCCAGCCGAAATGTCGAGCCCCACGGCGGACAGGGACTGAGCGGGGCGGCGACCGGTGACGGCATGGCGTTCTCCTACTACGCGGGCACGGAGGTGCACGTGGCGACGGGATCGTCGACGGGGTCCTTCGACACGGCGACGGCGGGGACCGTCGCCGAGGGCTCGGGGGAGGAGGACGGCGCGGAGACCTCCATCGCCGTCGACGATGAGGGAACGATCTGGCTCGGTTGGCTGGACGCCGACGAGGGCGTCGTGTTCGCCTCGAGCGGCGACGAGGGCTTCACGGCGGTCGACACCCAACCGGATACCGCGAGCGGCGCGATGCCGTCGGTGGACGTCACGCCCGACGGCTCGACGGCGTTCGTCGCGTGGTACGACACCGAGCACGAGGACGCGCTCGTCGGCGAGTACGGTGAGATCGAGGGCTTGGCGATCGCGGCACCCAGCCCGGAGCCGGTCGGCGTGCCACCGGTCGTCCAACCCCGCGCCGAATGCACCCAATCCGTCGGTGGCGTCGTCCGGCTCACCGCGCTCGGCAACGCGTTCGACGCCTCCTGCGTCGAGGTCTCCGCCGGCGAACCGTTCACGATCGCATTCAGCAACGAGGACGAGGGCGTCCACCACAACGTCGCGATCTACGCGAGTGCCGACGACGTGGCGCACGCCCTGTTCGACGGCGCGATCGTCACGGGGGTGGACCAGGTCGAGTACCAGGCCGACCCGCTCGCGGCGGGCGAGTACTACTTCCAGTGCGACGTCCACCCGGACATGAACGGTACGTGGAATGCGGTCCAGGGCAGAGCGGGCGGCGCGACGGGGGCCACCGGAGCCACGGGTTCCACGGGTGGTGACGGGGACGATGGTGATGGTGGTGGAGGCGGCGGGTCCGCCGTCACCGTGACGGCGCAGAGCATCGCGTTCGACACGGACACCATCGAGCTTTCCGCCGACACCGAGAACACGATCACGTTCGACAACCAGGACGCCGGGGTCCAGCACAACATCGCCATCTTCACGGACGACTCGCTGTCCGAGAGCCTTTTCCGGGGCGAGATCATCACGGGACCGGACACGATCGACTATCCGATCCCGCCTCTCGAGGCCGGCGAGTACTACTTCCACTGCGACATCCACCCGGACATGAACGGCATCGTCGTCGTCGCCTGACCCGAACCGGCTCTCCTTCTCCGGTCGCTCCGGACGCCCGCGCTACGATGACTGCGTGAACGTTCCGCGGCCCGATCCCGCCTCGATCCCCGACGCTCCCGGCGCCTATCTGTTCCGGGACGCAGACGGACGCGTGGTCTACGTGGGCAAGGCTCGGTCGCTGCGCAAGCGACTCGCGAACTACTGGGCCCGCGACCTCCATCCAAGGACGGCCGCGATGGTCGGGGCCGCCGATTCGGTCGAGTGGATCGTGGCCTCGGGCGAGGTCGACGCCCTCATGCTCGAGTACAACCTGATCCAGGAGCACCGGCCGCGGTTCAACGTCCGCTATCGCGACGACAAGTCCTACCCCTACCTGGCGCTCACGGTCGGCGAGCGGTGGCCTCGCGCACAGGTCCTTCGGGGTGCCAAGCGCAAGAACGTCAAGTACTTCGGCCCGTTCGGTCACGCCTACGCGATCCGCGAGACGCTGGACGCGCTGACGCGGGTCTTCCCCGTCCGGACGTGCTCGAACGCGTTCTTCGACCAACGGGCGCGGGCCGGCCGCCCGTGCCTGTACTACGACATCGGCCGCTGCGCCGGGCCGTGCGTGCCCGAGGTCACGGGCGTGACCGACCAGAGCTACCGGGCGCACGTCGACGCGCTGGCGGAGTTCCTCGCCGGGAACGAGCGGCCCGTCCTGCAGCGCCTCGAACGGGAGATGCGGGAAGCCTCCGGGCGCGAGGAGTTCGAGCTGGCCGCGAAGCTCCGAGACCAGCTGATCGCCGCCCGGCGCGCGCTCGAGAACCAGGAGATGGTCCTCACGCAGCCGGAGGACCTCGACGTCGTCGGGTTCGCCGAGGACGACCTCGAGGCGGCGTTCCAGGTCTTCTTCGTCCGCAAGGGCCGCGTGATGGGACGCAAGGGGTGGGTCGTGGACCGCGTGGAGGACCTGGACCGCCCGCAGCTGATCTCGTCCTTCGTGCGCGAGCTCTACATGGAGCGTCAGGAGGTGCCGCCCAGGATCCTGGTGCCGGAGATCCCCGCCGACGCCGACCTGTTGACGGAGTGGCTTTCGACGCGCAGGACGGGACGGGTCGCGTTCGCGATCCCCGAGCGTGGCGTCAAGCGCAAGCTGATGGAGACGGTCGCGCACAACGCTCGCGAGCACTTCCAGCGGCACAAGCTGAAGCGGGCCTCGGACTTCGGAGCGAGGTCCCGCGCGCTCGCGGAGCTGGGCGCGCTGCTCGGCCTGGAGAACGCGCCGCTGCGGATCGAGGCCTACGACATCTCGAACCTCGGACCGACCGACACGGTGGGTTCGATGGTGGTGTTCGAGGACGGGCTGCCCAAGCGCTCGGACTACCGGCGTTTCCAGATCAAGGGAGTGCCCGGGCAGGACGATTTCGCGAGCATGGAGGAGATGCTGGGTCGCCGGTTCGCCCGTCTCCGCCGCGACGCGTCCGAGACGGAGCCTAAGCGGCGACGGTTCGCCTATCCGCCGGCGCTCATCGTCGTCGACGGCGGCCGGGGCCAGCTCTCGGTCGCCACGAAGGTTCTCGCCGAGGAGGGGCTCCACATCCCCGCCGTCGGACTCGCGAAGCGGCTCGAGGAGGTCTACTTCCCCGACCGACCCGACCCGCTCCTGATCCCTCGCGGATCCGAGGCGCTGTTCGTGTTGCAGCATCTCCGCGACGAGGCGCACCGCTTCGCGATCACGTACCACCGGGAGAAGCGAGGCAAGCGCGCGCTCGCCTCCCCGCTCGACGAGATCGCGGGCGTCGGCCCGAGTCGCAAGAAGGCCCTCATGAAACGCTTCGGTTCATTGGCACGGCTCTCGCGAGCGAGCGAGGAAGAGATCGCGGCCACACCCGGCGTGGGACCCGCCGTCGCCCGCGCGATCCACGAGCGACTGACGGACCCGACCCCCGGCGAGCGCAGGGTGAGCGCATGAGCGCACCGGAGCGAGCAGAGAGCAAGCGGCAGGCGCCGCGGGTGGCAAAGTCCCCGGTCACCATCGGACGGACGCGGCGACGACCCGCCGGGCAGGGGTTCACGATCATCACGGGCCTGTCCGGGGCCGGGCGTTCGGAAGCGGCGCGGTGCCTCGAGGACCTCGGCTACTTCGTGGTCGACAACCTGCCGCCCTCGCTCCTGGCGAAGATGGCCGAGCTCGCGGCGAAGCCGGGCGGGCCGGGAAAGGTCGCGATCGTGCTCGACGTGCGGGGTGGCGTCTTCTTCGGCGAGCTGTCAAAGGCGCTCGCCGAGCTGGAGGAGCTGAAGATCCCGTATCGGATCCTGTACCTGGAGGCCTCCGACCAGGACCTGGTGAACCGCTACGAGGCCACGCGCCGGCGCCACCCGCTCGCTCCGGCGGACCGGGTCGTCGAGGGGATCCGCAAGGAACGGCTGATGATGGAGAGCCTTCGGGGTGAGGCGGACCTGATCATCGACAGCTCCGGCCTGACGCCGCACGACCTTCGAGACCGGGTCCGGGACGCGTTCGCCGATACGGCACCCGAGGCGGGGCTCCAGGTTTCCATCATCTCGTTCGGCTACAAGTACGGCGCACCCCGCGACGCCGACCTCGTGATCGACTGCCGCTTCCTTCCCAACCCGCACTGGGTCGACGAGCTCCGGCCGCTCCCCGGCACCGACGATCGCGTTCGGACCTACGTCCGGGGCCAGCAGACCTATCGGGAGTTCATGCGGCGGCTCCGCTCGCTCCTCGGCTTCATGACGCCCGGCTTCGTCGCGGAGGGCAAGTCGTACCTGACGGTCGCCGTCGGGTGCACCGGCGGGCGCCACCGCTCGGTGGTGATCGCCGAGGATCTCGCGCGGTTCTTCCGCGACAAGGG
>CAZMNP010000055.1:0-2568 GCA_964567675.1 uncultured Actinomycetes bacterium | reverse complement strand
GCCTGGCGGGGAAGCCCGTTAGGGACCGTGGCGGCGTTCGTCGTGACGGACACCGGAGCCTCCTCTTCGAGCTGAGGGCTGGCATCATGGAGACCCCCGCTCACCGAGGTCAAGAACGCCAAAAGCGTCTGTACCATCCTTGCCATGAAGCCGAGGATCCTCGTCGTCGAGGACGAATCGTCGATCTCTGAACCGCTCGCGGAGAGTCTCGCGCGCGAGGGCTTCGAGCCGGAGGTCGCCTCCACGCTCGAATCCGCGCGGGCGGCCGTTCAGGCAGCCATGCCCGACCTCATCTTGCTCGACGTGATGCTTCCCGATGGCGACGGTCGAGATCTGGCGCGGGAGATTCGGCGCGAGTCCGACGTGCCGATCATCATGCTCACGGCCCGCGGGGAGGAGATCGACCGGGTGGTGGGGCTCGAGCTCGGCGCGGACGACTACGTCGTGAAGCCGTTCTCGATGCGTGAGCTCACGGCGCGCATCCGCGCGATCATGCGTCGGGGACGAGGACCGGAGCGCCGGGGCCCGATCGAGATCGCTGAAGTTCGCCTCGATCCGGCTTCGAGGACGTGCACGAAGGTTGGGGAACCAGTCGAGCTCGCCGCGAAGGAATTCGACCTCCTGCACCTGCTGATGTCGAATCCGGGTGAAGTGCTCACGCGGGAGAAGATCATGGACGAGGTGTGGGATCCGCATTGGTTCGGTCCCACGAAGACGCTCGACGTCCACATCTCCTGGCTCCGCAAGAAGATCGAGGATGACCCCTCGAAACCCCGGTACATCACGACCATCCGCGGCGTTGGCTTTCGGTTCCTCGCAACCGACGAGGCGTAGGAGGCTCCCACGAAGGTCCGCACCCGCCTCGTCCTCGCATTCACCTACGTCCTGGTCGTCATGCTCATCGCGCTCGGCCTGCCGCTCACGATCACGCTTCAGCAGCGAGCCACGGCCGAGCTCGAGAGGGAAGCGTTGATCGAGACACAGGGCATCGCCGCGGCCATCGATCCGGAAGACGTCGACGACCCCGAGAAGCTCCAGCCGATCGTCGAACAAGCCGCGGCGCAGGTCGGCGGCCGCGTGATCATCGTCGACGAGGACGGGGTGCTCGTGGTGGACTCGGAAGGGCCGGCGGAGCGCGGCGCCTTCTTCGCCACGCCCGGTCGTCCGGAGATCCGAAGCGCGCTCGACGGCTCGCCGCACTCGGAGATCCGCGACAGCCAGGATCTGTCGGAGGACATCATGGCGACGGCGGTTCCGATCCCCGACGAGAGCAGGATCGTCGGCGCCGTCCGGGTCACCAGGAGCGTTCAGCGTGTGAACGACCGCGTGCGGAACGTCACCCTGGGTCTGCTCGCCATCGGCGGCGCGGCGCTGTTCGCAGGCCTGCTCCTGGCGTTCGGTCTGGCGAGATCGTTCTCGCGGCCGCTGGTCGGCCTCGCCCGTGCTGCCAGGCGACTCGGGTCGGGAGATCTCTCGGCACGTGCCCAGGACGTCGGCGGGGCGACCGAGATCGAGGACCTCGGCCGCTCGTTCGACGAGATGGCCGACCGGCTCGAACGGACGGTGCGAGCTCAGCGAGAGTTCGTCGCCAACGCGTCACACCAGCTCCGGACGCCGCTCACCGGGATGAGACTTCGCATCGAGTCGGCCATCGCCGAGACCGAAGACGAAGGCGCAAAGCGACAGCTCGCCGCCGCCGAACGCGAGGTGGATCGGCTGTCCGAGATCGTGGACCGGCTGCTCGCGACCTCTCGGAGCGTCGAGGAGGGCAAGCCGACGCACGTCGATCTCGGAGACGCCATCGCTCGAGCGGTCACGCGATGGAGCGAGCGGGCGGAGCAATTGGAGAGCACCCTGATCACCCGCGGACCCAGCGAGACCGCACAGGGAGACCCGTCCGATATCGACCAGATCCTGGACAACCTGATCCACAACGCGATCTCGTACGCGCCCGGCGATGTGACGATCGAGACCGGTCGAAGAGACGGCAGCACCGTGCTCACCGTGAGGGACTCAGGGCCGGGGATCCCCGTGGACGACCTCCAGCGGGTCACCGACCGCTTCTATCGAGGACGCGGCATGCCTGCGGGGGGGTCGGGCCTCGGCCTCGCGATCGCGCGCGACCTCGCCGAGAAGTGGGGAGGCTCTCTCGAGGTGACGAGCACCCCGGGAGAGGGGACGCGAGTCGAGGTCGCCTTGCAGCTCGCCCCCTCGTAGCGGCTTTACCCGCTCTTATCGGGGGGGTCGATACGCTCAGGACGTGGCGAAGCGTGTTCTCACCGTGCTCATCTGGGGTCTGGCGGGCCTCGTGGTCGCCCTAGTCTTCACTGCGGGCGCGTTCGCGCTCGTCGGTGGAGACATCGCCGAGCCGGGTGATCCGCCGGTCTTCACGCCATCGCTGGGTCCGCGCGCGTCGCCATCCGTCGGTCGAGATGATCCCGCGTCGCGGAGCCCGGAGCCGAGCGCTACGCCCTCTCCGTCCCAGGGCGGGGACGACGACGACAACTCCGGGCCTGGTTCGGGCGACGACTCGGGGTCCGATGACAACTCGGGACCGGGCTCAGGTGG
>CAZMNP010000054.1:0-4037 GCA_964567675.1 uncultured Actinomycetes bacterium | reverse complement strand
GAAGACGGCATCCACACCACGAGCGCGAGCCCGCTCGAGCGCGTATGCATCGTTGCGGTCGCTCACGACGACCGTGATCCACGGGCCGACGACGGCGTCGTCGAGCAACGCCTGGAGGTTCGTTCCCCCGCCCGATGCCAGGACCGCCACCCGCGCCTCCGCCACGGCGCGCACCGTAGGCATCGCGCGTCCGGCCGTCAACAGGCTTGCCCGCGCGAGGGGGGGCGGTACCCTTCGGACGTGCCGGGCGAGGAAGGCGCGAGCAAGGGAGCCGAACGCTGCAGCCTTCACGCGGCGAGCTTGAGCGTGGCTCGCTGCGACGGCTGCGGCCGGGGGATGTGCCTCGCCTGCGCGATCCCCGTGCGAGGGGGGACCCTCGGTGTGGAGTGCCTCTCGTCGGCGCTCGGACCTCACGCGGTTCCGGCGGAGGCCGCACCGATCGAACCCGGGGCCACCGCCCGCGCGCTGGCGCGCGTCGCCTTCGCGGTCGCGGTGCTGGCGACGATCTTTCCGTGGAGCCGGTTCGGGGCCGGATCCGAGCCCTTCGGGGCATGGAGCCGGTCGCCGACGTGGTCGATGGTCGCCGCGATCGCCGCCGTGGCGGGCCTCGCGCTGTCGGTCGCCCGCCGGTTCGCCGCGAACCCCGGGCCCGCGTGGGACGTGCTCCTGGCGGTCGCCGGAGCCTTCGTGGTCTCGGCGTCGGCGCTCGCGCTCCTTCGGCCGCCGGAGTTCACCTCGCCGTGGGTGGGGCCGTGGGCGGCCCTTGTCTCGGGGGTGATCGCGGCCGGAGCGTCGGTTTCGGCTCGACGAAAGGCCCGCGAGCACGAGCCTTCGCATGTTTGACTCCGCGCCGAGCCGGGTGTTCGATAGGTCGCCGGCGTGAGGCCGGGTAAGCCTGGTACCTGACCGCTGGGGAAGCTGGAAAGGAGCGCCATGTCACAGGCGGGTGGATTCGATATGTCGAAGATGTCGACGGCGAGCAAGATCTTGCTCGGCGCCGGGGTCCTGTACCTGATCGACCTGTTCCTACCGTGGAACCGCGCATGCGTTGACGCAGGGCCGCTCGGCGACATCTGCGGCTCGGCGAGCGGCATGGAGGGCATCGGGATCTTGAACCTGCTCCTCGTGCTCGCCCTGGTCGTCTGGGAGGGGATGGCCATGGCCAACGTCGACATCAAGGCGCCTCGGGCCCTCATCAGCGCCGCGCTCGCCGGCGGGATCCTCCTGTTCACGATCTTGAAGATCCTGGTCGACATGGAGGCCATCTACCTGTTCGCGTGGCTCGGCCTGCTCCTCGCCCTGGCGATCGGCTACGGCGGTTGGATGCGCTGGCAAGAGCACCAGGCGAGCGGCGGGACGGGCGGCATGGCGATGGGTCCGCCCACCGACACCAGCGGCGGATTCACGAGCTAGCTTCGAACCACCTTTGATCGACCTTTCGATCGAACTCGAGAGGCCCGGCGGGTTGCCGGGCCTCTCGCGCGTCCACGCCGGTTCCGCTTCCCCGATACCATGCCGCTCGCCGTGAAGCCCTGCCCGTCCTGCACCTCGGAGATCGAAGACGACGCGACCCGGTGCCCTCACTGCGGCACCGTGCTCGTCACCGGTGATCGGGGCATGCTCCCGGCGCCCCCCGCCCCCGATGCCCGGGACGAGGCGCTCCAGTACTCGCATTCAGGGCAGCGATATCTCCTCGGCTACGGCGCGGACTTCTTCGGCATCTGGGACCGGCAGGAGCCCGCGCAGCCGGTTTCCCGGTATCCACGAACCGATGACGGCTGGCGCGAAGCGTGGCTCGCGTTCGTGGCGCAAGAGCCCAATAGCGCCGAGGTGGGCATCGCGCCCACGAGATGGTCGTCCCCCGGGCCCACGGCTGCACGCCCTCCGGCGAACGGGATGGCGACCGCAAGCCTGGTCTTCGGGATCCTCGGCTTGCTGCTCGGCCCCCTTTCGATCGTCGCACTCGTGCTCGGCCACCGGGCGCGCTCCGCCGGCGCGCCGCCGGGGCAACCACCGGATCGCAGCCTCGCGAGCGCCGGGATCGTGCTCGGGTGGGTGGGACTGGCGCTGTGGATCCTCTGGCTGGTGCTGCTCGCGACCGGAACGGTGGAGAATCCGCTGGCCTCCGGGTAGGCCGTCCGGTTAGGCCCGTGAGCGGTGGGGCCGGTCCGACGTCGCCGCGCCGAGCGCTCCCCCGGCGCAGCCCCAGGCGAGCGCGCACAGCGTTCCCGTCACGACGTTCGGCCCGACGACGATCCACCCTGCCGATCCGTCGCTGCCGAACGCGGCGCCGTACCCGACCGTGATGCTCGAAAGCACCGACAGGACGCCGATCGATAGCGCGAACATCGCGCCAGCGGTCACGCCGACGAGCGCGCGTTCACGCCGCGAGGCACCGAAGCGCCGTCCCGCCAACCGGCCGCCCAGCAGGGTGGCGGCGACCGGCACGAGCAGGAACGCCAGATACCCGGCCGGCGCCCGGCGGAAGATCACCGGTCCGAAGGGCGACGAGACCGCCAGGCCCTGGAGCGCGGGTACGGTCGTGTCGAGCCGGTTCGGG
This sequence comes from uncultured Actinomycetes bacterium, assembly GCA_964567675.1. GTDB lineage: Bacteria > Actinomycetota > UBA4738 > UBA4738 > HRBIN12 > CALGFI01. The sequence continues at coordinate 1,477 of CAZMNP010000054.1, read as the reverse complement.
AACTGCGAGTAGCAGAGGAGGTCGCGGCTCGCGCTCCCCCGAACCCCATCGCACGCGCCCATCGCGGGGACGAGCGTCCACACCGCCTCGTTCGGAACGAGCGCGAGATGGTGTCCGAGGATCACGAGCCCGGCCGCGGGTCGCTCGAACACCGTGTCGAAGTACCGAGCCGTCGACGGCGTGAGCAAGGCGACCGGTTCGTCCGGCTGCACGACACCCGCGACGAACAACCCGGCGAGCGAGAGCCCGAGCCCCACGACGAGCATCCGCACCGCACCCGCGCTCGCAGCGGCGATCCTTCGGACGTCCTCGCTCCGTCCCTCGGCGCCGAACGCCGAGCGGAAGCCTCCCGCCGCCCCGGAAGCCGCGGCGATCGCGAACGGGAACACGAGCGCCTGCCACGTCGAGAGCGCGACGTGCAGCTCGCCGGTGGCGAACGCGCCGGCTCGCAGGGGCGTCGTCACGTCGACGAGCAGCGCCGCCACGAACGCCGGGAGCGCGTAGGACGGAGCCACCGCGGCGCCGAGCAGCACGCGCGCGCGCGCGGACCCGCCGGCGCGATCGGCGGCCCCGCGGCCGGCGCGGAACAACAGGAGCACCGCCACCGCGGTGACCGACAGCAGGGCGACGCCGATCGAGAGCGACGTCGAGCCGGGTGCGGCGCCGGGCGCGACGAGGTCCAGATCGAACACGTCGAGCTCGATCGTCACGTGATGGAAGGCGCCGAAGTACATCCATCCCAGCCGGACCACCGCCGCCGCGGGGGCGCCGGTGTCGAACACGAACCACGCGAGGAAGGCCAGCACCTGGCCGATCGCGGTGATCGAGAGGAACGCGACGAACCCGCGCGCAAGGGCGTCTGGCCAACCGGCCGGGATCCGGGGCCGGCCGGCCACCCCGGTCACGGAAGGGCGGCCTGGACGAGCTCGGCGACCTCGGTGGGCGTTCGGCCGACCTTCACGCCTGCGGCCTCGAGCGCCTCGGCCTTGGCCTGCGCGGTCCCCGAGGACCCCGTGACGATCGCGCCGGCGTGACCCATCCGCTTGCCCGGCGGGGCCGTGAACCCCGCGATGTACCCCACGACCGGCTTGGCAACATGCTCGGAGATGAACGCGGCCGCGCGCTCCTCGTCGTCGCCGCCGATCTCCCCGACCATCACGATGAGCTCGGTCCCGGGATCGGCTTCGAAACGCTCGAGCGCCTCGATGAAGCCGACGCCGTGGACGGGATCGCCGCCCATCCCGATGCAGGTCGACTGTCCGATCCCGCGCTGCGTGAGCTCGTGGACGATCTGATACACGAGCGTCCCCGAGCGAGAGACGAGGCCGACCCTTCCGGCCGCGCAGATCTCACCCGGGATGATGCCGACGTTCGCCGCGCCGGGAGAGATCACGCCGGGACAGTTCGGTCCGACGAGCACGGTGTCGCGGCCTTCGAGGTAGGCGTGCACCTCGGCCATGTCCCGGACGGGGATGCC
>CAZMNP010000053.1:0-3693 GCA_964567675.1 uncultured Actinomycetes bacterium | reverse complement strand
GGCGGCGGGGTCCACGGCCTCGCCATCGCCTATGAACTCGCCAAGCGCGGCGTTCGGAACGTGGCCGTACTCGAGAAGTGGTACATCGGCGCCGGTGGGAGCGGGCGGAACACGGCCATCGTGCGCTCCAATTACCGCACCCCGGAGGGCGTCGCCTTCTACGACGAATCGGTGCGCATCTACGAGCGGCTCTCGGTCGAGCTCGGCTTCAACGTCCTGTTCAGCCAGCACGGACACCTGACCCTCGCCCACACCGACTCGGCCGTGGCCGGCCTGCGCGTCCGGGCCGAGGTCAACCAGCTGCTCGGCGTCGACTCGGTGGTCCTCGAACGCGAAGAGATCCGGGAGATCGCACCCGCTCTCGACCTCACGGATCGGCCGCGCTACCCCATCCACGCCGCCCTGTACCACCCGCCGGGCGGGATCATCCGGCATGACGCGGTCGTCTGGGGCTATGCCCGGCGCGCGGCCGAGCTGGGCGTCGACATCCACCAGGGCGTCGAGGTCACCGCCATCGACCTGGCCGACGGCCGGATCGCGGGGGTCCAGACGAACCAGGGGCCGATCCGCGCCGGGACGGTCGTGAATGCCACGGCCGGCTGGGCCACCACCATCGCGGACATGGCCGGCGTCCGCCTGCCGATCGTCACGCACCCGCTCCAGGCGCTCGTCACGGAGCCGCTCAAGCCGTTCCTGAACCCGGTGCTCGTGTCGGCCACCTTGCACGTATACGTGAGCCAGACCGACCGAGGCGAGCTGGTGATCGGGGCGGAGATCGACCCCTACGCGTCGTACAGTCATCGCTCGACGCTCGCCTTCATGGAGACCTCCGCCGCGCATGTCCTCGAGTTGCTGCCATCAGTCGCCGGTGTCCGCGTCCTGCGCCAGTGGGCCGGGATCTGCGACATGACACCCGACTTCAGTCCGATCATCGGGACGGTCCCTGACGTACCCGGGTTCATCCTGGACGTCGGCTGGGGCACCTACGGGTTCAAGGCAGGCCCGGTCTCCGGCCGGCGCGTCGCGGAGCTCATCGCGACCGGGCGCACGCCCGAGGTGCTGGCGCCCTTCACCATCGAACGATTCTCCACGGGGACGCTCATCGGCGAGAAGGCAGCGGCGGCGGTGTCGCACTAGCAGCGAGGCTCCAGGCAGGCAAGGAGGGCGAACATGGTCGAGGCCACGGCGGACGCTGGACCCAACCAGGGGGACATCGAGCGACGGCTCAAGGACGACGGCGTCACCTACATGCTCGCCCAGTGGGTGGACATCCATGGCACGCCGCGCTGCAAGGGCGTCCCGGCCAGCGCCTTCGACCAATTCGTGGGCGGGAGCGCGGGCTTCGCGGGCGCGGCCACGGTCGGCATGGGGCAGGGACCGCACGACCACGACCTCATCGGCATGCCGGATCTCGCGACCTACACGCCCGTGCCCTGGGAGGAGGGTGTCGCCCGCTTCGCCTGCGACATCCAGGTCGATGGCGAGCCGTGGCCGTACTGCTCGCGAACCGCCCTGAAGCGACAGATCGAGCGCCTGGCCGGGATCGGCTACGTGATCCAGGTCGGCGTCGAGGCCGAGCACATGCTGGTGACCCGTCGCCCGGACGGCTCGATCGCGCCGTTCGACCCGTCCGGCTTCGACACCCTCGAGAAGCCCTGCTACGACTTCAAGAGCCTCGCCGCGAGCCTGCCCTACCTTCGCACCCTGGTCACCTACATGGAGGACCTTGGCTGGGAGCCGTACGCGTCCGACCACGAGGATGCGACCGGACAGTTCGAGCTCAACTGGAAGTACGCCGACGCGCTGACCACGGCCGACCGCTACACCTTCTTCAAGATGATGACCAACCAGGTCGCCCAGCGGTACGGGGCCATCGCGACGCACATGCCCAAGCCGTTCAGCAAGCTGACCGGCAACGGCAGCCATTTCCACTTCTCGCTGTGGGACGAGGACGGGCAGAACGCCTTCCTCGGCGAGGACGACGCTCGCGGTCTCGGCCAGTCGAAGCTCGCCTACCACTTCCTGGCCGGGCTGCTGACCCACGCCCGGGCGCTGTCGGCGATCATCGCCCCGACCGTGAACTGCTACAAGCGGCTGTCGATGGGCGCCTACCTGACCGGGGCGCGCTCCGGGTTCACGTGGACTCCGGCCTTCATCACGTACGGCGACAACAACCGGACCCAGATGTTCCGGACCCCCGACGCCGGCCGGTTCGAATGCCGGGTCGTGTCCGGGGCGGTCAACCCGTACCTCGGAACCGCGGCGTTCATCGCGGCGGGGATGGACGGCATCGAGCGCGAGCTGGACCCGGGCGATCCGCTCATTGGCCGGAACATGTACGAGACACCCCTCGAGGACGCTCGCCGCGAGGGCCTGCGCTTCCTGCCGCAGAGCCTGTCCGAGGCCATCGACGAGCTGGAGGCGGATGAGGTCGTCCAGGGCGCGCTCGGGCCGCAGCTCGCCGCCGAGTTCATCCGGGTCAAGCGCCAGGAGTGGGTGCGCTACCACAACGACGTGAGCCGCTGGGAGATCGACCAGTACCTGACCCTGTTCTGATGCTCGCTCGATGCTGGCGTGAGGTGGAGAGATGACCGCGTCCTGGCGCTTCTCGGCTATCGCCGATCGGCACCGTGCCCTGGGCTCTGCGCTCGAGGACTGGAACGGCATGGGCACGGCGTGGACGTACGACAAGGACATCCACGAGGAGCACCGAGCCATCCGGACGAAGGCCGGGCTGATGGATGTCTCGGGGTTGAAGAAGGTCCACCTCGTCGGGCCGCACGCGGCGCACGTCCTGGACCGTGCCACGACGCGCGACGTGCACCGCATCTACCCGGGGCGCTCGGCCTACGCGTGCATGCTCGACGAGCGAGGGATGTTCGCCGAGGACTGCATCGTCTACCGCACGGGCCCCACGGCATGGATGGTCGTCCACGGCTCGGGCACGGGCCACGAGGAGCTGCAGCGCGCAGCCGTGGGCAAGAACGTCGCCGTCCTGTTCGACGATGACCTGCACGACCTGTCCCTCCAGGGCCCGCTCGCAGTCGACTTCCTGCAGCGATACGTGCCGGGCATCCGGGACCTGCCCTACTTCCACCACGTGCAGACCCGGCTGTTCGACGCACCGGTGATGCTGTCGCGGACCGGCTACACGGGCGAGCGCGGCTACGAGATCTTCTGCCGCGGCCAGGACGCGCCGTTGCTCTGGGACACGATCCTGTCCGAGGGCGCGGACATTGGCATCATCCCCTGCCGGTTCACCGTGCTCGACATGCTCCGGGTCGAGAGCTACCTGCTGTTCTATCCGTACGACAATTCGCAGATGTACCCGTTCGAGGACGAGGGACCAGGCGACACGCTCTGGGAGCTCGGCCTCCAGTTCACGGTAACCCCGGGCAAGAACGGGTTCCGCGGCGCGGAGGAGCACGCCAGGCTCAAGGGCCGGGAGCGGTTCAGGATCTTCGGCGTGCTCGTGGATGGCGACACGGCCACGGCCGAGGGCGACGAGCTGTGGGCCGATGGCCGCAAGGTCGGGGTCATCACCTGCGGGATGTACTCGACACTCACGAACCGGTCCATGGCCATCGCCCGGATGGACGTGGACCGGGCGGTGCAGGGCGCCCCGTTGGAAGTGCGCGGCGCCAGCGTCAACGGACCGGCCGTCGCACACACGCTGCCCTTCGACGACCCGCA
>CAZMNP010000052.1:0-9526 GCA_964567675.1 uncultured Actinomycetes bacterium | reverse complement strand
CATGGCTCCGAACGAGGTGGCGGTGACCGGATCGCCGGGCGCGTAGGCGACGGCCGCGATCTCTCCTTCCGCGATCCGAGGGAGGACCACGCGCTTGCCGGCTTCGTGCAGCCGTTCGATCAGGGCCGAGGTCTCGACCTCCGAGCCGAACGACCAGAACACCATCACCGTTCGCGCCGCGCCGACCTCGGGGAGCGCCAGCACCCGCTCGACGATCCGCTCGCTCTTGGCGGAGCGCTCTTGCGCCCTCAGGAGGTCGCGGCGCTCGATGGCGGCGCGCCGAACGGCGCGCTTCCGCGCCTTCAGACGGTGGGATGCGTCCTCGCTCACGCTCGTGCGACGAGGCGAGGGAGCAGTCCCTCGCCGATCAGGTCGATCCGCTCGGTTCCTCCGAGGACCAGCAGGATCGCCCAGGTGGCACCCGCCTCGGCCAGCCGTTCGAGCCACCCGGCCGTCGCATCGAGATCGCCGGCGAAGGCCTCCTGCATGCTCCCTTTCTCGCGGCGGGCGGCAACGATCCGGTCCGCCTCCCCCGCATCGTGTCCGACGACCACCGGCCCGGCCCACGTCGGCTCGACGGGACGACCGTTCTCCTCGGCCCGCAGGAGCCGAACGCGATCGGTGAACGTCTCCTCGTCCAGGGCCCACCCGTTCCATGCGTCGGCCTCGCGAGCGGCGATCCGCACGACCGGCTCGGACTCGCCGCCGATCCAGATCGGCGGACCACCCGGCCTCGCGCGTGGAAGGAGCGGGCCTTCCATCGCAGGAACGTGCTCGCCGCCGGGCCACGCCTCGCCGGCGAACAGCGCTCGCACGGCGCGGACCGTTTCGATGAGATGCGCGCGCCGCGCCTCTTTCCCGAGGTACGGCAGGCCGAACACGTCGTGTTCTGCTTTGCTCGCCTCGTCGCCCGTCCCGATGCCGAGGACGAACCGTCCCCCGCTGATGTCGTCGAGCGCCGCCGCCTGCTTCGCCAGGAGACCGGCCGGACGGAGCGAGGCCCGCGTCACGAGCGTTCCGATCCTCACCCGCGTCGTCACGGCGGCGACTGCGGCGAGCGTCGCGTACGCCTCGAGCGACGGGCGGTCCGACGCCGCGCGGGGTGGGAAGAAGTGGTCGAACGCGAAGAGCCCGTCGAATCCGAGCTCCTCGGCATGGCGCGCGAGCGCCGGCAAGGCTTGGGCATCGCTCGACGACATCGGCAACACGAGCCCGATCCGGAGTCGGCTCACGAACGGACGCGCCCGAGCTCCTCGAGGGCGAGGGTCGCCGCCCCGACCGCTCCGGCGTCGTTGCCGAGCTGCGCCGCCACGATCGGAACGCGCGGGCGGTGCTCGGGGGCCTCGACCGCGGCGATGAACGCCTCTCTGGCGGGATCGAGGAGCAGGTCTCCGGCGACGATCGCTCCGCCGCCGACGACGACGATCTGCGGGTCCAGGATGTTCACGAGGCCCGCGATCCCCTGGCCCAGCCGGCGGCCGACGATATCCAGCACGGCGATCGCCGCGTCGTCCCCCTCCTGCGCCGCCTGCGTGACGAACCGGCCCGTGACCTTCTCGGGGTCCCCGCCGGCGAGTTGAGCGAGTGCCGACCGCGGATGCTCGCGCGCGGCCTCGCGGCCCAATCGGTCGATCGCACGGCCCGCGGCCACCTGCTCCCAACACCCGAGGTTGCCGCACCCGCAGCGCGGACCTCCCGGCTCGACGATGATGTGGCCGATCTCGGACGCGAACCCGTGGGCGCCGCGGAACAGCCGGCCGTCGGACACGATCCCTCCCCCGATGCCGGTCCCTACCGTGACGAGCAACAGGTGGAGGTACCCGCGTCCGGACCCGAAACGGAACTCGCCGTAGGCGGCCATGCTCGCGTCGTTGTCGACCTGGCACGGCAGCCCGAGCGACTCGCGCAAGCGCGCGGCGATCGGCAGGTCGCGCCACGGGAGGTTCGGTGCGAAACGCAGGACCCCGTCGGCCGCGTCAACGAGTCCGGCCGCCCCCACGCCGACCGCGATCACGTCGTCCGTGAGCATGGCCCGCGCCAGGTCGGCCATCTGCGCGAGCATCGCCTCGGCGTCGTCGGCGGGCGTCGGGATGTTCTTGCGGTCGAGGATCTCGCCGTCCCGGGCGACCCGGAACGCGTTGATCTTCGTGCCGCCGACGTCGATGCCGATCGCTTCGCCGTCTCCCACCGACGCCCCCTCCTACGCGATGTCGATCCGCTCGAGGTTCCTCGTCTTGCCGTGCTGGCTCTCGAGGTCGTCCGCGCGAGCGTCCACGACCGCGCGTGCCGCGAGCAGGAACTCGCGGGCGGCGTTGAGCAGATGCTCGACGGCGTCGGGTGCCACCGCCTGCGCGGCCGTCACGGCCATACAGATGGGACAGAAGGCGACGGTGCAGACAGGCCGTCCGTCGTCGGCATCGTTCGCACGCGGCACTTCGGCAACCGGTCGTGTCCGTCCCGCTTTCGTGGTCCTCTTGGTCTCAGCCACGCGCGCTCCTCCCCGTCTCGGAGGCGTCCGAGGCGGGCGCCTTCGCGAAGACGATCTCGAGTTGATCACCGACGAAGTTCGCACCGCGAACCTCGAGGCGCTGCAGGCTCTGCGGCAGGATGAGGTTCCGCTTGTAGGTGCCGACACGCACGTAGAGCTCCTCGCCGCGTCGATGGATGTCCATGTCCTCGCGAGCGACGAACGGCAGCCGCATGATGAGCACGTACCCGCCTCCGCGCCTGCGGACGCGGATCGGGTGATCGCGGAACAACACGTCGATCACGGGCCGGTCGCCGTAGACCTCTCTGCCCATCTCTTCGAGCAATGACACGCCGATCATCTCGCGGTCGAACAGCCGCGCCGTGAGGATCGGTACCGGCTCGAAGGACTCGCGAACGGTCTGCAGGTGCTCGGCCTGGATGTCCTTCCACTTGCCGAAGTACGGGTCGGTCACGTCGTCGGGGATGATCCGGTTCACGACGATCGCGTCGACCCGGTACCCGAACAGCCCGAGGTACGTGTAGGTCCGGCGGGCCTCGGCGATGACCATCTTCTCCGGGTTCACGACGAGGCGGACCGTCGAGGATTCCTCGTCGGTCAGGATGCGGTGTACCGCGTCGAGGTTGCGGTGGAGCCGTTCGATCGCGGCGAAGAACCGATCTCCCGCGATCGGAAGCGACGTCATCTTCGACATGATCGGGCGGACGCCCTTCACGAGTCTCCGCTGTACCGGGAAGATCCGTTCGATGTACCAGTTCATGATCTCCGGCAGCGAGAGCAGGCGGAGTGTCTCGGCCGTGGGCGCGCAGTCGACGACGAGCAGGTCGTACTTGGCCTCCTCGACGTGCGTCTTCACGTCGATGAGGCTGAAGATCTCGTCGAGACCGGGGATCACCGACAGCTCTTCGGCCTGGATCGTGTCGACGCCGGCCCAGTTCATCAGCTGCACGAAGTAGTCCTGGATCTCGCGCCAGTTGGACTCCAGCCGGCTTTGCGCGTCGATCTGCTCGGCCCACAGGTTCTTCGCGACCGGCGTGGCGTGCTCGCCGATCTCGACGTCGAACGAGTCCGCGAGCGAGTGCGCGGGGTCGGTGCTCATGACCATCGTGCGGTTCCCGGCCCCGGCGGCTCGCACGGCCGTCGCGGCCGCGACGGTCGTCTTGCCCACGCCGCCTTTGCCGGTGAACAGGAGGACCCGCATCTGCGGTTAGCCTACCGAGTCCCGTTCGGTGACGGGACCCGCGTGCGCTCAGCCCTGCTCGACGCGCCGCTTCAGGCCCTCGAGCGCGTTCTCGATCACACGCTTCTCGCCCTGAGTCCGCACGAACCCCGGGAGCAGGATCCCGAGATCGACCGAGAGCCGATAGATCACCTTGGTCTCGTCGTCGTCGACCTCGGAGAGCAAGTACTCGCCCGAGATCTTCGAGACGGCGCCGTGCGCCTCGGTGGAGACCCAGGACATCCCGCCGTCGGCCGGCGCGTACCGATACGCGAGGGTGTAGTTGGCTTTGCCCAGGAGCGGGACCTCCACCGCGAACGCGACCTTCGTCCCCACGCCACCGTCACCGCGCTCGAGCACCTCCACGGACTTCACGTCCGCCCATTCGGGATAGGCCTCGAAGTCCGTGAGCACGTCCATGATCTCGGCGGCGCCCGCGTCGATCACGATCTGGCCCTCGGTCTGCTCGCTCATCGAAGGAATGCTACTGGCGGGCGGCCGGCAAGGTGAGGAAGCTGGCGAGCGCCACCGAAGCCACGATCAGAACCGCCGAGGCCCACAACAGCACCCGAGACGAGACGAGCGGCGGGTCGCCACCGGCGAGGCGGTACGCATCGATGGCCGAGACCGTGTAGACGGCGCTCGCGGCGACGAGGAACAGGGCGACGAGCGGGAACACCGGCCCGAGACCCCCGGTCCCGAACCGCGCGACGAGCAAGACCATCAGGGTCCCGAACGTCCAGGCGAACAACACGATCCGGGCCACGCCGTCGGCTCGATAGCCCGCCTTCCAGTGACCGACCCCCGGCCAGACGAACGACCACGTGGCGGCCGTCTGCGGCCGGATCTCGGGGCGCCGGGTCGGCTCTTCGAGCAGACGCCCGAACGGGGCACCGCACGTGGCGCAGAAGGTGGCCTCGATCGGGTTCGGCTCGGAGCAAACCGAGCAGGTCCAGGTGGGCTTGCCTCCGGGCTCGACCTCGATCGCGCCGCCGCCCGGGGTGGCCAACGCGATCGCCGCGGGCGACTTCGCCGAGACATCGATCTCGGCCACCTCGGCGCGCTCGAGCGGCATCGCCGTGAAGCATTGTCCGCACCATTCCGCGTCCGCCGCGACCAGGGCCGCGCAGTTCGGACACCGGCGTTCCTCGCTCACGCGTCCAGGGTAGTGGGTTCGCCTTCGCGGACCAGTACCTAGCCCACGGCCTCGCGCAGCCAACCGGCGAGCTGTTCGGCCGCGCGCGGCCAGGCGTAGTGGCGTTCGACGCGGGCCCGGCCCGCCGCCCCCATCCCCCGGGCGCGCTCGGGATCCTCGAGCAGGGAGGCGACCGCGTCCGCGACCGCGTCGACGTTCGATCCGTCGACGAGCAGTCCGGTGACCCCGTCCACGAGCGCCTCGCGCGCGCCGCCCGAATCGCCGGCGATCACCGGACGTCCGCACGCGGCGGCCTCGATGAAGACGTTGCCCCATCCCTCGACCTCGAGTCCCGCTCGGCGCGTTCGACACGGCATCGCGAAGACGTCCCCCGCGCGGTAGTAGCGCGGAAGGTCCTGCTCGGAGACCTCGCCGGCGAACACCACCGCACCCGGCGGGGAGTCCTGTGCCAGCGTCTCGAGGGCCTTCGTGTACGGCCCCCCGCCCACGATCAGCAGAGCGGCGTCGGGTACCCGGCTGCGAACACGTCCCATCGCGCGGATCAGCACGTCCTGGCCCTTGCGTGGCACGAGCCGGCTCACGCACACGACCAGCGGACGATCCATGACTCCGTGGCGCTCCCGGAGGTCCTCGAACGGAAGATCCGGATGGAAGGCGTCGACGTCGGCGCCCGGGTACAGGACCGAGACCGGGACGTCATCGGGGACCGCCGTCCGAACGACCCGGGCGATGAACTCGCTGCACATCACGGGGACGCGAGCGGCTCGAGCGGTCGCCTTGCGGACGAGCGCGTGGGCTCCGGGCGCGATCGAGAGCCAGTACTCGAACCCGTGAGCCGCAGCTAGGTACGGGGTTCCCTTCCGCGCGAGGCGCGGTCCCAACAGGGCGAGCGGGTAGATGGCGCCGAAGAGCACCACCTCCGCCCCGAGCGCCCGCACCGCGGCGTCGACCCGGCGACCCACGGCGGGGGTCGGCCACAGGAAGCGCTCGGGTTGGCGGAACACCCGGTAGGGAGCGTTCGCATCGAACGCCTCGGCTCCGTCCCACGAAGGGGCCAGCACCGCGACGCGTTCGGGGGGGAGCTCTCCGGCCAGCGCCCCGAGGGTTCGCTGGATGCCGCCGACCCGAGGAGGGAAGTCGTTCGTGACGAGCAGCGTCTTCGGAACGTCCACGGGCGCCTATCCTCTCAGACGGTGCGTGCGCTCCCGCTCGAGAAGGAGGTGGAGGCCCTCGAAGAAGGGCGGGCCTACGCCGAGCTGGACGAGGTCGCCCTCACGCTCGTCTCCGGATCCGACGCCCGGGCCTGGCTCAACGACCTCGTCACGACCGACGTCCAGACCCTCGACCGCTTCCAGTCGCGCCCCTCCCTGCTCCTCGGGCCGACCGGCCGCATCCGGGCGAGCTTCCACGTCCTCGCGCTCGGCGACCGCGACTTCGCCCTCGCCCAGCCGATGGATCAGCCGGAGCCGATCTCCAACGTCCTGGCGCCGTACGTGCTCTCGTCGGACGTCGCCCTCTCTCCCTCCCGGCTGCGGCTGTTCGCCGTCCCCGGCGGTGCCGCTCCGCCCGACCGGTTCGGCAACGCCTACCACCCGTCGGTCCTCGGCGGCGGCTACGACCTCCTCATCGGCGCGAGCGACGACGCGGTCTTCGACGACCTCCGCCGGGGTCTCGCGTCCGAGGGACTCCTGCCGGCCGGTCCGGAGGCGGTCGAGGCTCGACGCATCCACCGCGGAGAGGCGGCCTTCCCCAGGGACCTCGACACCGACTCGCTGCCGGCCGAGGCGGGCCTGGACGTCGCCCCGGTCACCGATCGCGCGAAGGGTTGCTTCCTCGGGCAGGAGGCGGTCGCCAAGGTGGCGAACCTGGGCCATCCGACCCGCGTCGTGTTCCCGGTCGAAGCCGACGCCCCGATCGACGAAGGCGAAACGGTTCGGACCGGGAGCGGAGAAGGCGCCGGCCTCCTGACGAGCGCCGCCGATCGCCTGGGGATCGTCCGGGTTCGCTGGGATGCCCGCGATGCCGACCTCGCGACCTCATCGGGGACGCTTCTCCACACTCGCTGAGGGTTTTTCCACTACTACTCCAACTCCAAGTTTTCAAGACTGTTTTCTATTCGGGCCCGACTGATACAACCGGGGGGTCGCCTCTCCCCGGCCCCGAACTCGGCCGCGGCGGGCGCATCGTCCGACGAGGCAGGAGTTGCTGGTGACCAAGGAACGCATCGCCGGTATCGACCTGAAATCCCTCCCAACGAACCCCTCACCCCCGGACATGTGGCAGGAGAAGGCGTCCTGTCACGGCATCGACCCCGACGTGTTCTTCCCGACCTCGGAGGAAGAGGCCGGGCCGGCCCTCGCGTACTGCGGTGCCTGCGGGATCCGCGACGTGTGCCTGGCCTGGGCGCTGAAGAACGGCGAGCGCTACGGGGTCTGGGGCGGCCTGACCGAGCAGCAGCGCCGCCGGGTCGTCCGCTTCGTCGCCTGAGGACGCGCTGGTCACCGGCTCAGCCGGTGCCCATACTGGCGGGCCGATGACCGAGTCCACCGTGCGCGCCACCGCGCCGCTCCGCATCAGCTTCGTTGGCGGGGGGACGGACTTCCCCCATTACTTCGAGCGCAACGGCGGCGCCGTCCTGTCGGCCACGATCGATCACTGCGCGCACGTCGACGTCACCCCTCGCGAGGATCGCCAGGTCACGATCCGGTCGCTGGATCTCGGGCACCTCGTCGAGTACCACCTCGGGGAGGACCCGGTCTACGACGGGGTGATGGACCTTCCCAAGGCGGCGATCGCGCGCATCGGATCCCGTGCCGGGCTCGACGTCGACATCGCCTCGGACGCTCCTCCCGGAAGCGGGCTCGGTGGATCGTCGGCGCTCGTGACAGCCTGCGTCGGCGCACTCGCCGCGCTGGCGGAGCTGCCGCTCTCGACCTTCGAGGTGGCGAGGCTCGCGTACGCGATCGAGCGAGACGACCTCCAGATCGCCGGAGGGTGGCAGGACCAGTACGCGGCGGCGTTCGGCGGGTTCAACCTGCTGGAGTTCACCTCGGACGGCGTCACCGTGACCCCGGTGGTGCTCGATGAGAACGCGCTCTCCGAGCTGCGGTCCCACCTCCTGCTCTGCTACACGGGCCGCGTTCGAACCGACCTGGGACTGATCGACACCCAGATCCGCATGTACCGAGAGGGGCGCGAGGAGACCATCGTGGGCATGAAACAGCTCCACGAGATGGCCTACGAGATGCGTGATGTGCTCGAGGCCGGCGATCTGGCGTCGCTCGGCGGGCTCCTGCGTCAGGCGTACGAGAGCAAGAAACGGATGAACCCGCACATCGCCGAGGGAACGCCGATCGAGCGCCTGATGGATGCCGCTCACGAGGCCGGCGCGGCCGGCGGGAAGATCTGCGGCGCCGGCGGCGGCGGCTACCTGCTCCTCGCGTGCCGGCCGGATCGCCAACCGGCCGTGCGCGCCGCCCTGGAGGCGCTCGGCGGACAGCTCGCGGACTTCTCCTTCCGAAGTCGCGGGGTCGAAGCCCGGCTCGGCGATCGCGTCTGGAGGCCGGCGTGAGCCGGCGGTTCGTCCTGCTCGACCGCGACGGAACGATCAACGAGGAGATCGGTTACGTCCTTTCCCCCGCCGAGCTTCGGCTGATCCCCGGCGCGGCCGAGGCGATCCGCGACCTCCGCGCGCTCGGACTCGGCCTCGTCGTCGTGACGAACCAGTCACCGGTGGGTCACGGCTGGATCACCGAGGCCGAGCTCGCCGCGATCCACGACCGCCTGCGCGAGCTCCTGCGCGCCGCCGGCACGGACGTCGATGCGATCGAGCACTGCCCCCACCTTCCCGAGGACGACTGCCCGTGCCGCAAGCCGCGGACGGGCATGGTCGACCGGGCGGCAGCCGACCTCGGCTTCGACCCGGCCGAGGCGTTCGTGGTGGGCGATCATGCAGGCGACATGGCACTCGGCCGCGCGGTCGGAGCTCGCACGATCTTCGTTCGGTCGGGACACGGCGAGGAAGAGTTGGAGGCCGCGCGCGACCTGACCGACCGCGTCGTCGCCGACCTGCCGGCCGCCGCGGCCGCCATCCGGGACGAGGTCCTCACGGGGGCGGGACGGTGAACCTGGAACCGGTCCGCGCGTACCTGCTCGAGTCCTCTCGGACCATGGCGGAAGTCGCTGCGGAGTGCGGCGAGTCGATCCTTGCTGCGGCCGCGGCGATCGTTCACTCAGTTCGCGACGACGGCAAGCTCTTGATCTGCGGGAACGGCGGCAGCGCGGCGGACGCACAACACCTCGCGACCGAGTTCGTCAGCACCCTGAAAGTCGATCGCCGCCGCGCGGCGATCCCCGCCGTCGCGCTCACCACCGATACCTCTTTGCTCACGGCGATCTCGAACGACTACGGGTTCGACCAGGTCTTCGCCCGGCAGGTCGAGGCGCTCGGCCGGGCCGGCGACGTCCTCCTCGGCATCTCGACGAGCGGGAACTCGCAGAACGTCGTGATGGCGTTCGAGCGGGCCCGCACGCAAGAGCTACGGACGATCGCGTTCACCGGCCGGTCTCCGGGCAAGCTCGGTCCCCTGGCGGACATCGAGATCGCGGTTCCGAGTGACGAGACGTCTCACATCCAGGAGGCGCACATCGCGATCGGCCAGCT
>CAZMNP010000051.1:0-5150 GCA_964567675.1 uncultured Actinomycetes bacterium | reverse complement strand
CGCTCGGGGTTCGGCCCCTTCCTGTTCGCGGAGTGGCGCAAGGACCCGGACTTCGTGCTGAACCGGCCCGAGCACGAGGGCGCGACGATCCTGCTCGCCGGCGCGAACTTCGGAAGCGGATCGAGCCGGGAGCATGCGGTGTGGGCGCTCGAGGATGCCGGCTTCCGTGTCGTGATCGCGCCCTCCTTCGCCGACATCTTCCGGAACAACTGCGGAAAGATCGGCGTCCTGGCGGTCGAGCTCCCGTCCGAGACGGTCCGCGCGCTGATCGATGCGGTGGTCGTGGATCCCTCGATCCAGATCACCGTCGACCTGCAGGCGCTGACGGTCACGGCGCCGGCGATCCGCCAGCCGTTCGAGATCGATCCATACACGCGCTGGCGGTTGCTCGAAGGCCTGGACGACATCGACCTGACGCTTCGCCACGAGGACTCCGTCGCCGCCTACGAGCGGGCTCGCCCGTCGCTTCTTCCCTCGATCCCCGCCCGATAGGCCGCTCGGCGGTCGATCGCCCATCGGGCGGACGGCCCTCGACCTAAGGTCGCGTCGTGCCTGCGCCGATAGCTTCATATGGCGCGGCGAGCGTGGCTCCTCTATCCCTGCCTCGGCGCGACCGGCCTCGGCGCCTACCTGGTCGTGCCGGGCGCCCGGCAGGGATGGGTGTTCAACCTCCTCGCGGTCTCGTCCTCGCTCGCGATCGTGATCGCAGTACGCGTGTGGAAGCCCGAGGTTCGGGCACCGTGGTACCTGTTCGCTCTCGGCCAGACGTTGTTCGTGGCCGGAGACGTCATCACCTACAACTACGACGTCTTCTTCGGTGTCGACCTCCCCTACCCATCGGTCGGCGACGTGCTGTACATCGCCGTGTACCCCTGCCTGATCGCGGGGCTCCTCGTGCTGTCCCGCAGGCGCAGCCCCGGACGCGACCGCGACAGCGTGATCGATGCCCTGGTGGTGGCGATCGGGATCGGAACGCTCCAGTGGATCTTCCTCATGTCCCCGGTGGCGCACGACTCCGCATCGAGCGCTCTGCAGAAGCTCGTCGGGATGTCGTATCCCCTCATGGACCTGTTCCTATTCACGGCGGTCGTCCGCCTCGCCCTCGGCGCCGGCAAGCGCGCTCCGGCGATGTACCTGATGGCCGCCGCTGCGCTGGCGCTGTTCCTGACCGACAGCGCGTACACGTACATCGTCGTCCAGGGAGTGGTGTACAACCAGCAAGGGATCCTCGAGGCCGGATGGGCGCTCTTCTACTTCCTCTGGGGCGCGGCGGCGCTGCACCCCTCGATGCGAACGATCGCGGATCGCGCGCCCGAACTGCCACCGCGCCCGTCGAAGGCTCGCCTGTTGCTGCTCGGGGGCGCCTCGCTCATCGCTCCGACCGTGATGGTGCTCCAGCAATGGCAGGGCCTGTCCGTCGACCTGCCCGTCGTGGTCGGCGCGGCGGTCGTCCTGTTCATCCTCGTGGTCGTCCGCATGGCGGGTCTGGTCCACCGGCAGGAGCAGTCGACGGTGCGCGAGATGGCGTTGCGCACCGCGGGCTCCGCGCTGGTGACGGCGACGAACCGCGACGGCATCTACGCGGCGGCGCTCGAGGCGGCTCGCTCGCTCGTCGGTGAGGACGCCGCGATCCGCCTTCTGGTCGCCGGTGAGGACGAGGAGGCACGCGAGTTCACGGTCGTGGCCGCAGCCGGCGGTCTCGAGGAGATGGTCGGGGTCGGCATCAGCCTGTCGATCCTTCCGCCCTGGAAGCGCCAGGTGCTGCAATCCCACGGCTCGTACCAGGTCCCGGTCCGCGAGTCGGAGCTCGCCGCTCCACTCGGCTTACCTTCTGAGGCCGCGTTCGTCCTGAACTGTCCGTTCTTCGTGAAGGACACGCTCGGCGGCATGGTCGTCGCCGCCCGCCCGACACAGGCGCCGGAGGCGATCCGCCACTCGATGGAGACCCTGTCCACCCAGATCGCGCTCGCGCTGGACAGCGCGTACGCGACCGAGCAGCTCCTCACCAGCAAGAGCGAGGCGCGCTTCGCTTCGCTGGTGCAGAACGCGACCGACGTCATCATGGTCGTCGACGCGGACTCGACGATCCGCTACCTGAGCCCATCGGTCGAGCGGATGCTCGGCTACGCGCCGAGCCTGCTGGAGGGGACGAGGCTCACCGGACTCATCCAGCGGGAAGAGCGAGCGAACGTGCTGCAGTTCCTCAGCTCGGCCGAACGGAACGCCGACGACCACCCCGCCCTCACCGAGTTCCGGATGCGGCACAAGCTCGACTTCTGGGTGAACGTCGAGGCCCTGCGGACGAACCTCCTGCACGACGAGAACGTGCGGGGGATCGTCCTGAACACCCGCGACGTCTCCGAGCGCAAGGCGTTCGAGGAACAGCTCGCGCACCAAGCGTTCCACGACTCGGTCACCGGGCTGGCGAACCGCTCGCTGTTCAAGGACCGGGTCCAGCACGCGATCGAACGACAGGGGCGCGACGGCGACCCGGTGACGATCCTGTTCATGGACCTCGACGACTTCAAGACGATCAACGATTCGCTGGGCCATGCGGCGGGCGATCGCCTACTCGCCGAGGTCGGCGAACGCGTGAAAGGCTCGCTGCGCGCGGGCGACACGGCCGCCCGTCTGGGCGGCGACGAGTTCGCGGTCCTACTGGAGGACGGCGGGGACGGCGTCGACGCCGCGGAGGTCGCCTCGCGCATCCTCGGACGTCTGGAGGCACCCTTCCATCTCGAGGGGAATGACGTGTCCGTCCGCGCTTCGATCGGCATCGCGTCTGCCGATCAGGCCGAGGTGACCAGACCCGAAGGCTCCGAGGAGCTCCTTCGGAACGCCGACGTCGCGATGTACATGGCGAAGGAAGCGGGCAAGGGCCGGTACCAGGTGTTCGAGCCGGCGATGCACGACACGGCGCTGGCAAGGCTCGAGCTCAAGGCGGACCTCCAACGCGCGGTCGACAACGGCGAGTTCATCCTTCACTACCAACCGGTCATCGACCTGCCGACCGGTCAGATCGAAGGCGTCGAGGCGCTCATCCGGTGGATGCATCCGCGACGTGGCATGGTCCCGCCGCTCGACTTCATCCCGCTGGCCGAGGAGACCGGACTCATCGTTCCGATCGGCAAGTGGGTCCTTCGCGAGGCCGCCCTTCGAGCGAAGGAGCTGCAGGGACGCTTCCCGATGGAGCCGCCGCTGCAGATGTCGGTCAACCTCTCCGCTCGCGAGCTGCAACGACCGGAGATGGTCGACGACGTCGCGGCCACGCTGATGGAGACCGGGCTCGACCCGTCGAGCCTCGTCCTGGAGATCACCGAGTCCGTGATGATGCAGGACATGGAACTGTCGATCCAGCGTCTGACCGAGCTCAAGGAACTGGGCGTCAAGCTGGCGGTGGACGACTTCGGGACCGGCTACTCGAGCCTCAACTACATCCGCCGCTTCCCCGTCGACATCCTCAAGATCGACAAATCCTTCGTTGACGGCGTCAACGACGGCGGGGAGGAGTCCGCCCTCATGGCGGCCATCATCGACCTCGCCGGGATCCTGGGTCTCCGACCGGTGGCCGAGGGCATCGAGCGGGCCGACCAGCTCGAACGTCTCCTCGCCATGAAGTGCGACCTCGGTCAAGGGTTCTACTTCGCCGAAGCCCTGCCGCTGGAGGGGATCGAAGACCTACTCACGGCCCGGAAAGCGCTCGCCACGCGTGAGAACGAGCTTTCCTCGTAGGCTTTTCCCTAGGGACGCCTCGACCCGACGGGACGTTCCTGGCGCTTTTTCGGCCTTTCGGCCGTAGTGGCTTCCCCCCGAACCCTGAGAGCATCGGAGCTGAGCGGGTCCGCGTGACGGTCGCGCTACCATGCCGGGGCCGGACGGAACCACGGAGAGGGGAACGGTTCGATGGCTCCAGGTCGTATCCGCGTGTTCGTCGCCGGCACGATCCACGCGAATCGCACCCTGGTACGACGGTTCCTCGAGGACGACGGTTACGAGGTCGTCGGCGAGGCACCTTCGCGCGAGAACCTCGCCGCGGCGATCCGCCGAAGCGAGCCCGACGCCGTCGTGGTGGACGATGCGCTGCTCGACCCCGGGATGATCGCGCGGCTCCGCCGCGAGGCCCCCGACGTGAAGATCATCGTGTTCACCTCCAGCCCGACCAAGCAAGCGTCGGCGCCCAGCGGAGCCGACGGGTACCTCGAGAAAGGTGTGGGACTCTCCGCGCTCACCGCTCTGCTCGTTGCTCTGATCGCCGACGAGTCATCCGTCGCACAACCGGTTGCGGCGGGCGTGGCAGCAGGTGGAGTGGCGCGCGACACGAGGGTCGCGGCGGCCACCGGCACGCAGGCGGTCAACCGCGCTGCCGGCTCCGGCGGTGCACCATCGCGGCCCTTGGGTGCGGTCGCGAAGCTCACGACCATCGCGAGCGGGTCGGTGCTGATCGTGTGGGGTCTCATCGCCATGATCGCCACCAACGGGATCGTTCCTCCACCGGCCGACACGACCGACACGACCCGACCCGATACGGTCGTCGTCGCGTCAGACGCGCTGGACGACGCGCAGGTCGCGCTCGCCCGCCTCGTCGACGCGCTGCGGGAGGGCAATTACGTCCTCGCGACGGTCTACGCCCAGGCGTTGATGGAAGCACGACGCGAGGCGATCGCCGTCGGCTTCGCGGTTGGCAGTCTGGATGCTGCGATCGCGGCTCGCCTTGAAGGGATCGTCGGTGGCTTGCCAGCGCGTGTGAACGTGACGCTGTCTGGGATCCTCGGCGGGCTGTACCCGACATTGCCGGACGAAGACGATCCCGGCGGCGGTTCCGAGGTAGTGATCGGCCCGACGACGGGCGTCGGCCAGGCCCCCGGTGACGGCTCGGGGAACACAGGCGGCGGCGATGGCGGCGATGGCGATGGTGGCGGTGGCAGCGGCGATGGTGGCGGTGGCGGCGGCGATGGTGGCGGCGGCGATGGTGGCGGCGGCGATGGTGGCGGCGGCGATGGTGGCGGCGATGGTGGCGGCGGCGATGGTGGCGGCGACGGCGATGGCGATGGCGCTGGCGATGGCGACGGCGATGGCGACGGCGCTGGCGACGGCGGCGATGGTGGCGGTGGCGGCGACGGCGATGGCGATGGCGACGGCGACGGCGACGG
>CAZMNP010000050.1:0-40837 GCA_964567675.1 uncultured Actinomycetes bacterium | reverse complement strand
GCCCTAGACCCGAAGCCGAGTGATCTACCCATGGGCAGGTTGAAGCGAGGGTAAGACCTCGTGGAGGACCGAACCCACCAGGGTTGAAAACCTGGGGGATGACCTGTGGGTAGGGGTGAAAGGCCAATCAAACTCGGTGATAGCTGGTTCTCCCCGAAATGCCTTTAGGGGCAGCCTCGGACGTTCAGCATCGGAGGTAGAGCACTGATTGGGCTAGGGGGCCTACAAGCTTACCGATCTCAGTCAAACTCCGAATGCCGATGCTCCAGAGTCCGGGAGTGAGGCTGCGGGGGCTAAGCTCCGTAGCCGAGAGGGAAACAACCCAGATCGCCAGCTAAGGTCCCGAAGTTCGTGCTAAGTGGGAAAGGATGTGGGATCGCCCTGACAACCAGGAGGTTGGCTTAGAAGCAGCCACCCTTGAAAGAGTGCGTAACAGCTCACTGGTCAAGTGGTCCTGCGCCGATGATGTAACGGGGCTCAAGCACGACACCGAAGCTGCGAGATCTCTCATATGGCTCGGCGCACGAGGGAGGCCTCGTGCGTCCAGGCCGAGGGATCGGTAGGGGAGCGTTCTTGTGCGAGTGAAGCGGCGGGGTAACCCAGCGGTGGACGCACAAGAAGTGAGAATGCCGGCATGAGTAGCGAAAGACGGGGGAGGAGCCCGTCCGCCGAATGCCCAAGGGTTCCTGGGGAAGGTTCATCCGCCCAGGGTTAGTCGGGACCTAAGCCGAGGCCGACAGGCGTAGGCGATGGACGACTGGTTGATATTCCAGTACCACCTCATCCGCGCCCATCCCGAATCCGAGCTGCTAAGGGAACCCTTCGGGGCTACCGACCCGCTCGGTACTAGGGAAGCGAAGGGGGGACGCAGGAGGGTAGGTCGACCCACGCGATGGTCGTCGTGGGGTAAGTGCGTAGGGGGGTTCCCCAGGCAAATCCGGGGAGCCATCAACCCTGAGGCACGATGCCGAGCCGTTTCAGGCGAAGCGACTGATCCCATGCTGCCGAGAAAAGCCTCTAGCGAGCAGATGAGGTGCCCGTACCCCAAACCGACTCAGGTGGGCAAGTAGAGAATACTCAGGCGATCGAGAGAACCCTGGTTAAGGAACTCGGCAAATTGCCTCCGTAACTTCGGGAGAAGGAGGACCACGGTAGGGTGCAGGCCCTCGCGGCCGAAGCCCGATGTGGTGGCACAAACCAGGCCCAAGCGACTGTTTACTAAAAACACAGGTCCGTGCTAAGTCGCAAGACGACGTATACGGACTGACACCTGCCCGGTGCTGGAACGTTACGGGGAGAGGTCAGCTTCCTTCGGGAGGCGAAGCTTCGAACCTAAGCGCCAGTAAACGGCGGCCGTAACTATAACGGTCCTAAGGTAGCGAAATTCCTTGTCGGGTAAGTTCCGACCTGCACGAATGGTGTAACGACTTGGGCGCTGTCTCAACCGGGGACTCGGCGAAATTGCATTACGAGTAAAGATGCTCGTTACCCGCGACAGGACGGAAAGACCCCGGGACCTTTACTGCAGCTTGGTGTTGGGTTCTGGCAGATGTTGCGTAGGATAGGCGGGAGGCTGTGAAGCCCGGGCTCCGGCTCGGGTGGAGCCACCCTTGAAATACCGCCCTTCATCTGTTGGGACTCTAACCTTGGCCCGTGATCCGGGTCGGGGACAGCGCCTGGTGGGCAGTTTAACTGGGGCGGTTGCCTTCTAAAGTGTAACGGAGGCGCCCAAAGGTTCCCTCAGCCTGGTTGGCAATCAGGCGTCGAGTGCAAGGGCACAAGGGAGCTTGACTGCGAGACCGACGGGTCGAGCAGATGCGAAAGCAGGGCCTAGTGATCCGACGACTCCATGTGGAAGGGTCGTCGCTCAACGGCTAAAAGGTACCCCGGGGATAACAGGCTGATCGCTCCCAAGAGTCCATATCGACGGAGCGGTTTGGCACCTCGATGTCGGCTCGTCTCATCCTGGGGCTGGAGCAGGTCCCAAGGGTCGGGCTGTTCGCCCGTTAAAGAGGCACGCGAGCTGGGTTTAGAACGTCGTGAGACAGTTCGGTCCCTATCCGTCGTGGGCGTAGGAGACTTGCGGGGAGCTGCCCCTAGTACGAGAGGACCGGGGCGGACGAACCTCTGGTGTGCCAGTTGTCGCGCCAGCGGCACGGCTGGTTGGCCACGTTCGGAAGAGATAAGCGCTGAAAGCATCTAAGTGCGAAACTCGCCCCTAGATGAGGTCTCCCACAGGGTCAAACCTGGTAAGGCCCCTCGCAGACTACGAGGTTGATAGGCCGGAGGTGTAAGCACCGCAAGGTGTTGAGCCGACCGGTACTAATAGGCCGAGGACTTGACTTTGCTCGCGCTCGCTATCGCAGTTCCCGAGCTCTGCTCGGGGGCCGCGCTCCCAGGAACGTCCCGAGAGATCGGGAGACACCGTTTCGGTGGCCATAGCGGAGGGGATACACCCGGTCCCATCCCGAACCCGGAAGTTAAGCCCTCCAGCGCCGATGGTACTGCCCGGGCAACTGGGTGGGAGAGTAGGTCGTCGCCGGGACATCGTTGATCGACGAAGAGCCGCCTCAGTGAGGCGGCTCTTCGTGTTTCCCGGGTACGCTGGCCGCTCCATGCCCAAGGCCCTGCGTCCCCGTCCCGGTCAGCCGCGCGGTAACTCATCGAGTGGACGCAAGCGCTCGACGTTGCCGGGCGAGATCGTCTCGGAGCTGCGGCAGACCGCTCGTGCGGGGAAGGCCGACGACGCGATCTCGCGCCTGGAGCGCGCCGTCGAGCTGCTCGAACGCGGCGACGCGAAAGGCGCGGCCGCCGAGGCGCACAAGGCGAAGGACCTGGCCCCGCGATCGCCGGCGGTCCGCGAGGTGCTCGGGATGGCCCTGTACCAGCTCGAGCGATACCAGGAAGCGCTGACGGAGATGCAGGCCTACCGGCGGATGTCGGGCAGGGCCGACCAGAACCACATCATCGCGGACTCGCTTCGGGCGGTGGGGCGGCCCGAGCGGGCGGTGACTTTGGCCGAGGAGGCCCTCGGCGCTCGCGGCGTCCCTCTCGCCGCCAAGGCCGAGGCGGTCATCGTCGCGGCGAGCGCACTCGCGGACCTCAAGAAGTACGACCAGGCCCTCGGTCTCCTGCGGCGCGTCCGCACGCGAGACGACGTCGCGGGTCCCGAGGTGCTCCGGGTGTGGTACGTGACGGGGGACATCCTGGAACGCGCCGGGCGCCCGCAGGACGCGGTGCGCGAGTTCCGCAAGATCGTCCGGCACGATGCGGGCGCGTTCGACGCCGCCGAGCGCGCCGCGGCGCTCGCCTGAACCTCGACCGGCGGGGTCAGCGCTCCCGGGACTCGGCCTCGCGCTCGCGCCGCTTCTGCCAGTAGCGCATGATCCCCATCGCGTTGATCCGAACGCCCGAGAGGATCTCGAGACGGCCGAGATCGACCTCCGCCTGCGAACCGGTCTCGATGTCGCGATTCGCCGCTTCCTCGAGGAGTTCCACGATCTCGTCGAGGTCCGTCGTGCGTTCCATCGTGATCCGGACCGCCTCGGTCCAGTCGCGGAAGCGTTTCACGGCGAGGTCGCAGATGCGCTGGACCTCGGCGACGGGACCGAAGTGCGAGAACAGCAGGAGCTCGCCGGCGAGCGAGCGGATCCGTTCGATGCTTCCGACCGCGAGCTCGAGGTCGTAGTCGGGTGGAGGCGTGGCCGGCCGGAGCACCGGGAGGTCGGGCGGATGGATCCCGAGCGCGTCGCCGGTGAAGACCGCACCCGAGGTCGAGTCGACGAGGGCCACCTGGTGCTTCGCGTGCCCCGGGGTCGCCGCGGAGGTCAGCGAGCGGTCGCCGAGCCGGATCACGTCACCGTCGGAGAGGCCCCGGATCCGTTGCGCGGGAACGGGCGTCACCGGTCCGAACAGCGAGGCCATCTGTAGCTCGCCGTAGACGCGCGTGGCGCTCGCGACGAGCCGTTCCGGCTCGGC
Organism: uncultured Actinomycetes bacterium; assembly: GCA_964567675.1. Taxonomy (GTDB): domain Bacteria; phylum Actinomycetota; class UBA4738; order UBA4738; family HRBIN12; genus CALGFI01. Next base: position 36,859 of record CAZMNP010000050.1, on the reverse strand, counting down.
GAGGTGCTTCGCGCCGAGCTCGTGCACCCAGACGGTCGCGTTCGGGTAGCGCTCGCAGAGCGTTCCGGCACCACCGGCGTGGTCGAGATGGATGTGCGTGAGGACGATGTGCGCGAGGTCGCCGGGCCCGACGCCGAGACGCTCGAGCCCGGCGACGACGTGCGGCACGGACGTGGTCGGCCCGGTCTCCACGATCGCCGGCTCGTTCCCGTGCAGGAGATAGGCGGCGGTGTAGCGTTCGCGCCCGCCGTAGAAGGTGTCGATCGCGGTGATCCCGTCCGCGACCTCGAAGACGACGGCATCCACGCGAACGAGTCTAGACGTCGTCGTTCTGCCGACGTGTCGGTGCCCGATGCTAGCGTCCGTTCCGGAAGGGGGGTGGAGCGAGATGGTTGCGGTCAACGTCGTCGTCCTCGCGGGAACGGTTGCGGCCGATCCGGTCGAGCGGCGCATGCCATCGGGTGACGAGGTCACCGAGCTCCGGCTCTCCGTTCCGGAGGCGGGCAGACGCCTCCTCCCCCTCCCTGTGGCCGCTTGGCACAAGGACGTCGGCAAGCGAGCGCTGAAAGGCCTCGGCAAGGGCGACGACGTGCTCGTGTACGGCCAGCTCGTCAGGCGCTTCTACCGGAGCGGAGCCGGAGCGCGGAGCCTCACCGAGGTCGTCGCGTCCGGGATCAAGAAGCTGGAGCAGCCGGAGGAGGAGTAGCGCCGACGACTCGGCGTGGCCGGTTCGAGGCCGGAGCGTTCTCGTCGGCGGCGTCGTGCGGCCGGATCAGGAGGCCGGTGCGGGGTTTCGGCCAGAAGAAGGTCGACTTCTGCGGGAGGCGGTCGCCGTCATCGATGACGGACCGGATTGTCGCGGCGTCGGTCGGGGGAAGGAGATAGGCGGCGACGGCCGCGCCGCTTCGCACCGCCTCCTCGGCGGCCACGGCGTCCGGCGTGAAACGGAATCCCTCGAGCCCGTCGAGCACCTGCTCGTGAAGTCGGGAGACCGCCGGGGGTCGGCCCGTGAGCTCGGCCACGCGATGCACGATCGCTCCACGCTCGTGGGTCGCGATCCCGTAGACGAGCTCGGCATCGTCCACCGTTGCGAGCACCTCCTCGAGGTTGCGGACGCGTCGCCCCGCGGCGGGCTCGTCGCCCTCGAGCTGGATGCGATGGAAGGGCAGGACCGGCGGCTGCTCCGTCGTCGCGTCGACGAGGAACATCATCACGCGGTCCCACGGGCCGGGGCCGCGGTGTTCGCGCATCTCGTCGCGGTATCGCAGCGCCGTCTCGTAGCGATGGTGGCCGTCGGCGATCATCAGCGACGCCGAGCCCATCCATCCGGCGACGGCCGGGGCCGGATCGGCGACCCACAGACGATGTTCGACGCCGTCCTCGTCGGTCGTCTCCGCCGCGGGCTCCCGATCGCTGGTCCTGGAGTCGAGCCAGCCGGCGAGCCGATCGTTCGGCTCGGTGAAGACGGCGTAGATGCACGAGAGGTTCGACTCGAGCGCTCGCATGAGGCGAAGGCGATCTTCGATCGGGCCGGGCATCGTCCGTTCGTGCGGAACGATGTCGCCACCCCAGTCCTCGAGCTCGACCTCACAGATGAGCCCTCGCACGCGGCGCGGCCAGCGCCGCAGGGTGAAGCGCATCTCGTAGGGGAAGTACGCGGGGGCATCGGTCGGGCGCAGCGCGCCCTCGTCGCGCCAGGCGGCCAGATCCGCGGCCGCCCGCGCATAGCGATCGGGCCCGCCGTCGGTCGCCTCGTCTTCGCCCGTCGCGAAGTCTCCGAGGTCGAGCCGGATCACGTTGTACGGGCTCGCTGCGAGGTAGCGTTCGTGCTCCCGCTCGGAGATCACGTCGTAAGGTGGAGCCGTGACGAGGTCCATCGAGCCGACGCGTTCGGGGTCGAAGCGCAGGCCGACGAACGGAGAGATCCGGGGCACGAACCATGTATAGCAGGCGACCCGAGAGCGAGACCGAGACGGCGTACGACCTGTTCTCGCGGGGGGTGGACTTCCTCACGGATGGTCATCCGCACCAGGCCTCGATGCTGCTCGCTCGGGCGAAACTGCTCGAGCCCGACAAAGCGTCGATCCGGGAAGCGCTCGGGCGCGCCCTGTTCATGGCCGGCCATCCCGGGCGGGCGCGGCAGGAATTCGCCAAGGTGGTGCAGATCGATCCGGCGAACGACTACGCGCACTTCGGGCTCGCGCTCGCGTGCGAGCGCACCGGCCAGCGGTCGCGCGCGATCGGGCACCTGAAGCTCGCGATCGTGATGCGGCCGGGCATCGAGCACTACGAGCGGGCGCTCGCGCGACTCGCCGGTTGATGCTCGCGGCGCGGTACGACGCCCTCTTGTTCGACCTCGACGGGGTCCTGTTCCGAGGCGAGGAGCCCGTCGCGAACGCGCCCGAGACCGTCGTGGCGCTGCGCGAGGCGGATGCTCGGATCGTCTTCGTCACGAACAATTCCTCGCGCACGCCCGAGCAGGTGGCGGCGAAGCTGACGCGTCTCGGCATCCCTGCGGATCCCTCGGAGGTGGTCACGTCCGCGCTCGCCACGGCCGATCTGCTCGCGGAACGCGGCGTGGAGAGCGCCTACGCGATCGGCGGAGAAGGGGTGATCCGTGCCCTCGAGAACGCCGGCATCTCGGTGGTCGACGGTGAGCCGGCTCGCGTGAGCCACGTCGTGGTCGGCATCGACGAGGACCTCACCTACGCGAAGCTGCGCACCGCGTGCGTGCTCGTGCGGGCCGGCGCCCACCTCGTCGCGACGAATGCCGACCGCACGTTCCCGTCCTCGGGAGGACAGTTGTGGCCGGGGGCGGGAGCGCTGGTCGCCGCCATCGCGACCGCGACGGGCGTCGAGGCCGAGGTGGTCGGCAAGCCCTTCCCGCCGCTGTTCGAGTCCGCGCTCCGGCGTTCGGGTGGGGCGAAGCCGCTCGTGATCGGGGATCGACTCGACACCGACATCGCCGGCGCGGATGCCCTCGGTTGGGACACGCTGCTCGTGCTCACGGGCGTCTCGGACCGGCGCGAGCTCGAAGCCTCACCGTTCCGCCCGACGTACGTGGCCCCCGACCTCACCGTCCTGCTGCGTGACGATGTCGCGCCGGAGGCACGCGACCCTCAGAAGGAGCCGGGGCGCGAGGGGTAGATGTGGAGCTCGGGACGCCGTGGGCCGCGGCGACGGTAGAACAGCAGCGCGACGATCGCCCCGAATCCGAACCCGCCGATGTGCGCCCAGTAGGCGACGCCGACGTTCACATCGACCCCGAGCTGGCCGACGCCGCTGAAGATCTGGAGCAGGAACCACACCCCGAGGACGAACGCCGCCGGGATCTCGGTGACGGTGATGAAGAAGAAGATGACCAGCGTCGTGACGCGCGCGTGAGGGAACAGCACGGCGTACGCGCCGAGCACCGCGCCGATCGCTCCCGACGCCCCGAGGTTCGGAACGGCCGAGTTGGGGTCGAACGCCAGCTGCAGGCCCGCGGCCGCCACGCCGCCCAGGAGGTAGAACGCCGGGAAGACGAAGTACCCCAGGCGGTCCTCGATGTTGTTCCCGAAGATCCAGAGGAAGAGCATGTTGCCGGCCAGGTGCAGCCAGCCACCGTGGAGGAACATCGCCACGAAGATCGACATCAACCAGCTCTTCTCCGGGCACGAACGCTGCGTCAAGGTCTGGTAGAAGTCGCCCGCGCCCGACCCGAGATCCTGGTCGAGTGCGAGACGCGCCTCGACACCGCCCTGCGCGAGGTTCGTCTGGTGCGAGACCTCCCAGGGGATCTCCGCGTTGCAGAAGAAGAAGAACTGCTGCTCGTCCGGTGTCCCGAACGTCGGCTGCCAGAGCAGGAACGCGGCGACGTTCGCCGCGATGATGGCCAGGGTGATGATCGGCACTCGAGACGTCGGGTTGGCGTCGCGGATCGGGATCACGGGCGCCGTCCGCGGACCGCCAGCATCGTTGCAGCGTAGCGCGTTCCTGGGCCGGCCGGAGCCGGTGCTCCGCCACGAGTATCCTTGCCGAACGCCGCGGACGAGTGTGCGAGGAGGACCCCGTGCGGTTGGGCGAGTTCCGAAGGTTCACGAAGGCGACCCTCGGCATCCCCTCGCCCGCGGGGGCGTGAGTGCGCGCCTTGGCTCGCCGCCGCCTCGATGCCGAGCTCGTGCGCCGAGGCCTCGTCGCCAGTCGAAACGAGGCGCAGTCGGCGGTGCGCGACGGCCTCGTCCTCGTCTCGGGGAGTCCCGCCGAGAAGCCGTCGACACTGGTCGACCCCGCCGACCCGCTCGAGCTCGTCGCGCCCGCGCGGCGGTTCGTCTCGCGCGGGGGAGACAAGCTCTCCGCCGCACTCGATCGCTTCGGGGTCGAGCCCGCCGGGCGCCGGGCCCTGGACGCCGGAGCCTCCACCGGGGGGTTCACCGACTGCCTGCTGCAGCGCGGGGCGGCGCACGTGGTCGCGCTCGACGTGGGCTACGGCCAGCTCGCCTGGTCGCTCCGCACCGATGAACGCGTCTCTGTGCTCGAGCGGACGAACGTCCGCGAGCTCACCCCGGCTCACCTGCCGTACGCTCCCGACCTGGTGGTCGCCGACCTTTCGTTCATCTCGCTGTCTTTGGCCGCCCCGGCGCTCGCGCGTGTCGCGGAGCCGGGTTCGGACTTCGTCGTCCTCGTGAAGCCACAGTTCGAGGCCGGGCCCGAGCAGGTGGGACGTGGCGGCGTCGTCCGCGATCCCGAGGTCTGGCGACGGGTCGTCGAGGATGTCGCGATCTCGTTCGCGCACGCCGGCCTTCCGCCGCGCGGCGCGATGGCCTCGCCGCTGGCCGGTCCCGCCGGGAACGTGGAGTTCTTCCTTCACGCCGTGGCCGAGTCGGGCTCCGCCCAGGGATCGCTCCCGGCCGAGGTGTTGGACGAAGCGGTCGCCGAGGGGCGAATGATCGGGGGGACCGCGTGAAGCGGGTGGGTTTCGTCGTGCATCCGTCGCGGCGGGAGGCGAGCGATGCGGCCGACGAGCTCGAGCGCTGGCTGGGCGAGCGGGAAGTTCAGGTCCGGCGTTCACAGGGAGCGAACACGGAGGACGAGGCGGCTGCGCACGCGTTCGCCGACGACCTCGACCTGGTCGTCGCGGTCGGAGGCGACGGCACCTTCCTGCGGGCGGCGCACCTCGCCTCGCGAGGAGACGTGCCGGTGCTCGGCGTCAAGGTCGGCCGCCTCGGGTTCCTCACCGAGGTCGAGCCCGACGGTGCACCCAGGGTGCTCGAGGGCATCCTCGGGGGGACGGTTCGCATCGAGGAACGGCTCGCGGTCCTGGCCGAATCAGAGAGCGGCGCGTTCGCGCCGCAGTGGGCGCTCAACGAGGTCATCGTCGAGAAGAACGCGCGGCACCGCCTGATCGGGCTCGCCGTCGAGGTCGACGACACGTACGTCACGACGTTCGCCGCCGACGGCGTGATCGTCGCCACGCCGACCGGCTCGACCGCGTACTCGTTCTCGGCCGGCGGTCCCATCGTGTCGCCGTCGGTCGCGGGAACGGTCGTGACGCCGGTGGCCGCGCACATGGTGTTCGACCGGTCGCTCGTGCTACAGGTGGACGAGTGCGTCACACTGGAGGTCCTCGGCGAGGAGCCGGGACTGCTGTCGGCGGACGGACGATCGTCGCTCGAGCTCCCGATCGGCTCTCGCGTGAAGATCGGGGCCGCGCCCAAGCCCTCGCGCTTGGTGCGACGCGAGGACGCCCCGCCGTTCCACGAGCTGGTCCGGCGGAAGTTCGACCTGCCGGGTCAGCGCGAGAACGGCGGCTAGGCCTCGCCGGGGCGCGCCGGAGGGTAGGCTCTGAGCGCGGTTGCGAACGGAATCGCCGCGCCGGTGCCCGCGCCGGCGCCCGCGCTCAGGAGGGCATCCCAACGGCATCGAGGTCGAGGAGCCTGCTTCGGCGGCCCCTTCGGCGGCAGCGGCCGCGCGAGGGCGTGGCTCGCGTGGATACGCGCACGAAGCAGCTCGTTCAGCGCGCCGACCCCGGGGACATCGCCGTGATCGACCACGAAGACCTCGATCGCGTCTCGGCGGAGGCGCTCGTCGAGGCAGGGGTCGCCGGCGTCGTGAACGCGGCCCGGTCGATCAGCGGCCGCTACCCGAACCTCGGACCTCTGATGCTCGTTCGCGCGGGGGTGCCGGTCATCGACTGCGTTGGCCCCCTGTTGCTGCGCAAGGTGCGCGAGGGTGATGCCGTGCGCCTGGACGGGGACCGCGTCCTCGTCGGGGACCGGCTCGTCGGCGTCGGGATCCGGCAGAGCGAGACGTCCGTGCGCGGCGCGATGGCCGAGGCACAGCTGTCGCTGGCCGAGAACTTCGAGCGGTTCGCGACGAACACAGTGGATTTCATACAGCGCGAGCGAGACCTGCTCTTCGGTGGTCTCGGATTGCCGACGCTGCGCCACGACCTCTCGCACCGGCCGGTGCTCGTCGTCGTGCGCGGTTACAACTACAAAGAGGACCTGGCCGTGCTGGGCTCGTACATCCGCGACGTCCGGCCGGTGCTCTTGGGCGTCGACGGGGGAGCGGACGCACTGATCGAGGGCGGCTACACGCCGGACCTCATCGTGGGCGACATGGACAGCGTCTCGGATCGCGCGTTGCTGCTCGCCTCCGCCGAGGGCAAGCGCCGCTGGTTCGGCCGCCGGCTCCCCACCGAGCTCGTCCTGCACGCGTATCAGGACGGCCGGGCTCCGGGCCGCGCGCGTCTGGAAGCGCTCGGGGTTCCGTATGCGGTGGTGGATGCCGCCGGCACGAGCGAGGACGTCGCCTTCCTGCTCGCCCACGAGAAGGGCGCGGAGGCGATCGTTGCCGTGGGGAGCCACGGCAACCTCCCGGAGTTCCTGGACAAAGGGCGCGAGGGGATGGCGAGCACGTTCCTGATCCGGCTCCGGGTCGGGGAGATCCTGATGGACGCGAAGGGCGTGTCCCGCGTGTACTCGCCGCGGATCCGAACGCGCGACAGCCTGCTGCTCGTCGGCGCCGCGATGGTGGCGATCGCGGCCGTGATCGTGGTGTCGCCGCCGCTCCGGCTTTACGTGAGCCAGCTGTTCGAGCAGCTCCGACAGTGGGTGTTCAACCTGAAGGAGCTCCTGTGATCTCGTTCCGGTATCACATCGTCACGATCGTGGCGGTGTTCCTCGCGCTCGCGATCGGGTTGCTGGCGGGGAGCGCGTTCGTCCAGCCCGAGCTCGTCGACCAGCTCCGGATCCAGACAGACCGCCTGCGGGACGATCTGCGTGAGCGGGACCAGGCGCTGACCGAGACGAGGGCCGAGGTCGCCGCGCTGGCCGCCTTCGCGGACGCCACGCTTCCGTACCTCACGTCGGATCGGCTCGTCGGCGCGAAGGTCGTGGTGGTCTCCCAGGAGGGCGTCGAGGATGCCGTGCTCGGTCAGACCCAGCGGTCGCTCGTCGACAGCGGAGCCGAGGTGCTCGCCGTCCTGTCGGCCCGCAATGAGCTCGCCTCGCAGGATCCCGAGACGCAGGCGGGCCTCGCCGAGATCCTCCTGCAACCCGACGCGGTCCCCGAGGACCTCCCGTCGCTCGCGGCCGCCGCGATCGCGGAGCGGCTGGCGCTCGGGAACGGGATCGGCTCGCCGAGCGAGGACCTGCTGAACCAGCTCCTGTCTGCGGGGTTCCTCGCGCCCGTCGGGACCGGCGTCTCCGGCTCCGCCCTGCAGGAGATCGGCGCGCCGGGACAGGTCGTCGTGGTCCTCGGGGGTGGGTCCGTCGAGGAGCCGGTGCTTCCCCTCGAGGAGTTCGGTGTTCCCCTCGTGCGCTCGCTCATCTCGATGGAGGTCCCGGTGGCGGCCGGAGAGTCCTCGACCACGCTGGTGCCGTTCGTGGGACTGATCCTCGAGGACGGCACGGACGGGGCCGTGACCGTCGACGACCTCGACCTGAGCATGGGCGGCGCGGCGCTGGTCCTCGGCCTGGAAGCCCTCCTCGAACGGGGGGAGGGCGGCGCCTACGGGTTCAAGGACGGAGCCGAGCCGCTGCCCCCGCTCACGCTCTCGTGAAACGCGTCGTGGCCCTCGTCGCCGCGCGCGACGAGGCCGACCGCATCGGCGAGACGGTGATCGCCCTGCGGGCGCTGGAGCCGGTGACGGAGGTGGTCGTGGTGGACGACGGCTCTCGTGACGAGACGGCCCCGAGGTCGCTCGCAGCCGGCGCGACCGTGCTGCGCCTGGACCGGGCCAGGGGCAAGGGCCGGGCGCTGGAAGGGGCGCTCACCCGCCTGCGCGATCGTGCCGCGGACGTCTGGCTGCTCGCCGACGGCGACCTTGCGGCGACGGCCGTGTCGTTGGACGCGGTGCTGGCTCCGGTGATGGCCGGTGAGGCCGACCTCGCGATCGCGACGTTCCCTCCCGGTCAGGGGGGCGGCTTCGGGCTCGTCAAGCGGGCCGCGAGGCACGCGATCCGGCTGGGCTCGGGCCTCGACGTTCGCGAGCCGCTCTCGGGCCAGCGGGCGCTCACCGCGGAAGCGCTCGACGCGGTGCGACCGCTCGCGCGTGGCTTCGGTGTCGAGACCGCCATGACGATCGACGCCGTCCGCGCGGGGCTCCGCGTCCTCGAGGTGCCGGCCGAGCTCGGGCACCGGCCGACCCACCGGGACGTCCGGGGGTTCGCGCACCGGGGACGGCAGGGATGGGACATCCTGCGAGCCGCGTTCCCGCGGATGCTGGGACTGCGGTGATCGAGCGTCTCCGGGTCACGAACCATCGCGGGGTCGAGATCCCCGCGATCCTCGGGCTGACGCTGGGCGGGTTCGCGGCCGCGTCCGTGGCGGCGGTGGCGCTCCTGGACCGGGTCGACCGGGCCGGGTGGATCGCCACGGCCGCCCTCGCGCTCGTGCTCGCCGCCGGGCTGGTGGACGACCTGACCCCCTCCGGTCCCCGAGGCTTGCGAGACCACCTGCGGGCACTCGCCGCCGGCCGGGTCTCGACGGGCATCGTGAAGCTGGTCGTCGTCGCCGGCGCCGCCGCCGTGACGGCGGCGGCCGTCCCAGGGCGCACGGGCATCGCGCGGGTAGCCGGCGCGCTGCTCATCGCCGCCTCGGCCAACGTGTGGAACGGTCTCGACGTCCGGCCGGGCCGCGCGATCAAGTTCTTCCTGCCGGTCGCGATCGCGGTGCTGGCCGGGCCGTGGCCGGTGCAGCCCTTCCTGCCCGGCGTGGCGCTCGGCGCCCTGTTGCTTCTGCCGTGGGATGCCGGCGAGCGGGCGATGTTGGGCGATGCCGGTGCGAACCTCCTCGGTTTCACCGCCGGCCTCGGGTTGTTCCACCTCGTGCACGGTTGGGCGCTGGTCGCGGCCGCCTTGGTGGCCGTGGCCCTGAACGTCCTGGCGGACACCGTGACGCTCACGCGGCTGATCGAGATCGTGCGGCCCCTGCGCTGGTATGACTCGATGGGCCGCAAGGCCTGACCGCGGCACGCCCGCCAGAGCGAGGTCCGTCACGCCGTCGGCGAACTTTCCGCGCATCGCGCGCACTTTCCGGATCGAACACCGGGGCCGCCCCGGACCGCTCTGTTACGATTTCGTCCCGAGGTGCAGACAGACCCGATCGGCAAACAAGCGAAGTACATCTTCGTCACGGGCGGAGTGGCCTCAGGCCTCGGCAAGGGGATCACCGCCGCCTCGCTCGGCCGACTCTTCCGCTCTCGTGGCCTCCGGGTCGCCCTCCAGAAGCTCGATCCGTACGTGAACGTCGACCCCGGGACGATGAACCCCTTCGAGCACGGCGAGGTCTTCGTGCTCGACGACGGCGCCGAGACCGACCTCGACCTTGGGCACTACGAGCGGTTCACGGACGAGAACCTTCACCGCGGCTCGAACGTGACGACCGGCGCGGTGTACTCCGCGGTCATCCAGAAGGAACGCCGCGGGGACTATCTCGGCAAGACCGTGCAGGTCATCCCACACATCACCGACGAGATCAAGGAGCGGGTCCGCAGTCACGCCGCCGCCGAGAACGCGGACCTCGTCATCGTCGAGATCGGCGGCACGGTCGGCGACATCGAGTCGCTCCCGTTCATCGAGGCGATCCGCCAGCTCCGCAACGAGGTCGGCCGCGATCGATGCGCGTTCGTGCACGTGAGCCTGATGCCGTTCATCGGGCCTTCGGGAGAGCTGAAGACCAAGCCCACGCAGCATTCGGTCAAGGAGCTGCGCTCGCTCGGGATCCAGCCCGACACGATCGTGTGCCGCTCCGACCGGGTGATCGGCCGGCACCTGAAGGAGAAGGTCAGCCTCCTGTGCGACGTGCCGATCTCGGGCGTCATCTCGGCACCCGACGTCGACTCGATCTATCGCGTTCCGCTCGTCCTGCATCGCGAGGGCCTGGACCGCGAGCTCGCGAATCACCTTCGCATCGACACGGAGCCGGACCTTTCGGAATGGCAGGACCTGGTCGATCGGATCGACGCCGCGTCGGAGACCGTCAACATCGCGATCGTCGGCAAGTACGTGAACCTTCGCGACGCGTACCTTTCGGTCATCGAGGCGCTCAGGCACGGTGGATTCCATCACGGGGTGAAGGTCGAGCTGAACTGGGTTTCCTCGGACGACCTCGAGGACGCCGACGTGGCGCAGGCCTTCGCCGGGATGCACGGCATCGTCGTCCCCGGCGGGTTCGGGTGGCGCGGCGTCGAGGGCAAGCTGGAGGCGATCCGCTACGCGCGCGAGCGGGGTGTCCCGTACCTCGGTTTGTGCCTCGGACTGCAGTGTGCCGTGATCGAGTTCGCGCGCAACGTGTGCGGGCTCGAAGGCGCGAACTCCTCGGAGTTCGACCCCGCGACCCCGCATCCCGTGATCGACCTGTTGCCCGAGCAGAAGAACGTGACGGACCTCGGCGGCTCGATGCGCCTGGGCGCGCAGCCCTGTCACATCGTGCCCGGCACGAAGGCGGAGCAGGTCTACGGCGAACGTGTCGTCTACGAACGACACCGTCACCGCTATGAGGTCAACCCCGCGTACCACGATGCGCTCTCGGGCAAGGGGATGGTCTTCTCGGGACTCTCGCCCGACGGCCGGCTCGTCGAGATCGTCGAGCTCGAGGGGCACCCGTTCTTCATGGCAGGACAGTTCCACCCGGAGCTGCGGTCGCGCCCGACGAGACCCCATCCGCTGTTCCGCGACTTCATCGGTGCGGCGCGGGAGCGGGCGCGCACCGAGACGGGTGCGGAGCCGCAGGTCGCTATCCCCGGCTGACCGGCGGCATGTCCGACACACCCGACACCACCGACACCCCCGAGTCCTCCGAGCCGGCGTACCGGGGCGTGATCGTCTCCGTCGTCCGCGAGCGCTGGCCGGGAGCCGAGCACCTCTACGACGTCGTCCGTCACCCCGGCGCCGCCGCGGTCCTGCCCGTGACACCGACAGGCGAGGTGCTCCTCGTCCGTCAGTTCCGCCCCGCGATCCGGCAGACTCTCGTCGAGGTGCCGGCCGGCCTGCTCGACGTGGACGGGGAGGACGCGCTCTCGTGCGCCGCGCGCGAGCTGCTCGAGGAGACCGGTTACCGGCACACGTCGATCGAGTTCCTCGGCGGCATCTTCACGAGCGCCGGCTTCTCCGACGAGTACGTACACCTGTTCTGGGCAAGGACCGAAGCCGAACCCGCCCGCGATCCCGAAGAGGGCATCGAGCTCGTGCGAACGCCGTTCGCCGAGATGGCGGCGGCCGCGAAGGCGGGGCGCGTGCGCGATGCCAAGACCTGCGTGGCGCTGCTGCTCGGCGAGGCCCGGGGCGTCGCGAACCTCGGGTAGGCTTCGCGGAAGAGCGACCACGAGGAGGAGCGCCGGCGTGATCGTCGGGATCCCCAAAGAAGTCAAGGACAACGAGTACCGGGTCGCCGCAACGCCTGAGGGCGTCCACGAGCTCGTGCGCGCGGGACAGGAGGTCCTCGTCGAGGACGGCGCCGGGGCCGGTTCCAGCATCCCGCAACAGCGGTATGAGCGGGCCGGCGCCGAGATCGTCGCCACGGCCGAAGAGGTCTGGGCGAGCTCGGACATGATCGTGAAGGTCAAGGAGCCCGTGCCCGAGGAGTACGGCCGGCTCCGCGAGGGACAGATCCTGTTCACCTACCTGCACCTGGCCGCATCGAGGGAGCTCACGCAGGCGCTGATCGAACGCAAGGTCTCGGCGGTCGCGTACGAGACGGTCCAGACGGCCGACGGAAGGCTTCCGCTCCTCGCGCCGATGAGCGAGGTCGCCGGCCGCATGGCCCCGCACGTCGCGGCACGGCTCCTGGAGAAGGAGCACGGCGGCCGCGGCATCCTGATGGGTGGTGTTTCCGGCGTGCGGCCGGCGAAGGTCCTCGTGCTGGGTGCGGGGATGGCGGGCTCGAACGCCGCGTGGATCGCCGCCGGGATGGAGGCCGAGGTCGTCGTGGTCGACAAGAACCTCGACCGCCTGCGGTTCATCGACCAGATCCACAAGGGACGCATCATCACGCTGATGTCCGACCGGCTGACGCTCGCGCAACGGGTGCGCGAGGCGGACGTCGTGATCGGGTCGGTGCTCGTTCCCGGAGCGCGAGCTCCGAAGTTGGTCACCAAGGAGATGGTCGAGTCGATGCGGCCGGGCTCCGTCATCGTCGACATCGCGATCGACCAGGGGGGCTGCGTCGAGACAGCACGGATGACCACGCACTCGGAGCCGACGTACGTCGAGTACGGCGTCGTCCACTACTGCGTCGGCAACATGCCCGGGGCCGTTCCCAATACGTCCACCTACGCGCTCACGAACGTCACCCTTCCGTACGCGCTCGACATCTCGACCAAGGGGCTGGAGCGCGCGGCGCGCGAAGACCCGGAGCTCGCGCGCGGCGTGAACGTGTACGCGGGTGCGGTCACGAACGAAGGTGTGGCCGCAGCCCACGGCCTTGCGTTCGTCCCGCTCGCCGACGTGGGGCTCGGCTGACCGCTCGCGGGGTCCCGGTGCGAGACCGGATCGGAACGCAGGCCGAACGCTTCCTCGATCACCTGCTGGTCGAGCGCGGCCTGTCGGGCAACACGATCGGCGCGTACCGGCGGGACCTCGATCGCTACGTCGATTTCCTCCGGACCCGGGAGATCGCCGACGCGCGGAAGGTGACCGAGAAGGACGTGACGGCGCACATCGCCACGGTGTCCGCGTCGACGCACGGCGACGGGAAGCCGTACCGGGCGACCTCGATCGTTCGAGGTCTCTCGTCGATCCGCGCGTTCCACCGGTTCCTGCTTCGAGAGGGTGAGAGCGACCGCGACCCGACGGCGGGAGTGATCCGGCCGAAGCTTCCTCGCCAGCTGCCGCGTCCGCTGTCCCTCGAGGACGTGACGCGGTTGCTCGCTCAACCCGACCCCACGACCCCCGCCGGCCTCCGCGACCGCGCGGTGCTCGAGACCCTGTACGCGGCCGGTCTTCGGATCTCGGAGCTGGCCGGGCTCGACGTGGACGAAGTGGATCTGGAGGAGGGGAGCGTGCGGGTGCTGGGGAAGGGGAGCAAGGAGCGGGACGTCCCGATCGGGCGGTACGCGCGCGACGCCATCTCGGCGTACCTGACCCGGGTGCGACCGCAACTCGCCACGAAGCGCTCGCGTTCCGCGCTGTTCCTGAACCTCCGCGGCGGCCGGCTCACGCGGCAGGGGTGCACCAACATCGTCGGCAAGCACGCCGCGGACGCGAACATCCGCAAGAAGGTCAGCCCGCACGTGCTGCGGCACTCCTTCGCCACGCACCTGCTCGAGGGCGGCGCCGATGTGCGCGTCGTTCAGGAGTTGCTCGGGCACGCGAGCGTGGCCACCACCCAGGTCTATACGCTGGTGAGCAAGGAGCACCTGCGAGAGGTGTACTTCACGTCCCACCCGCGAGCGCGGTCGGGAAAGAGGCCAGAAGGTAAGGGAAAGGAACCGGCGTGATCGAGGAAGGGAAGCTCGTCGAGCTCGGTTCGGCGCTCGAGGAGCAGCGCGAGAACCTGAGGAAGGAGCTCGTCGAGCAGGGCGCCGATCCCGACTCGGACGACGCCTCGATCGACGTCGAGCGCGGCTTCGCCGACAGCGCGCACAGCACGGCCGAACGCGCCCGCCTCCTCTCGGTGATGAAGGCCCTCCGCGCGAACCTGCGCTGGGTGAACCGAGCGCTCACGAAGATGGAGCTCGGGACCTATGGGACGTGCGAGCGCTGCGGCGATGCGATCCCGCTGGAACGGCTCGAAGCCCTCCCGTGGGCGATCCTGTGCGTGGACTGCGCTCGTCTCGGCGAAGGCCGCTGACGTGTCGTCCAGGAGCGAGGCGGCGGTCCCGCGCGTTCTGATCCTGGTCTGCGACTCGTTCGGGGTCGGAGACGCTCCCGACGCCGCCGAGTACGGTGACGAGGGCTCCGACACGCTCGGGAACACGGCCAGGGCCGTCGGCGGGATCGCCGCGCCGAACCTCGGGGCGCTCGGCCTCGGCCTGCTGACCGCGATCGAGGGCATCGAGCCGCGCGCCGAACCGGGAACCGCCCACGGGCGGCTCACGGAGCGCTCGGCGGGCAAGGACTCGACGACCGGCCACTGGGAGATGTCGGGGATCGTCCTGTCCGAGCCCTTCCCGCTCTATCCCGACGGCTTCCCGCCCGAGGTCATCGAGCCCTTCGAGGAGCAGGTCGGACACGAAGTCCTCGGCAACAAGCCGGCGTCGGGAACCGAGATCATCGCGGAGCTCGGCGAGGAGCATCTGAAGACCGGCCGGCCGATCGTGTACACGAGCGGGGACTCCGTGTTCCAGATCGCGACGCACACGGACGTGGTGAGCCTGCAGCAGCTCTACGAGTGGAGCCGCATCGCGCGCCGGCTCCTCACCGGCAAGCACAACGTCGGCCGGGTGATCGCGCGTCCCTTCACGGGCAAGCCCGGAGCGTTCGAGCGCCGCCCGGAGCGACGGGACTTCTCCGTCCCGCCGCCCGGTCCTACGCTCCTGGACCTCTGCGTGCGGCACGGGGTCGCCGTGTACGGGGTGGGCAAGATCCAGGACATCTTCTCCGGGCAGGGCCTGACCGAGGCGTTGTACTCGGACTCCAACGACCACGGGGTCGATCTCACGCTCCGGTACCTGGAACGGCCCGGTCCCGCGCTCGTGTTCAGCAACCTCGTCGACTTCGACAGCAAGTACGGGCATCGCAACGACCCGCCCGGGTACGGGCGCGCGGTGGAGGCGCTCGACCGGCGGATGCCCGAGCTCGTCGGCGCGCTCGGCGGGGGAGTGCTGCTCCTCACCGGGGACCACGGCTGCGATCCGACGACCCGTCCCACCGACCATTCCCGGGAGCGCACCCCGATGCTGATGGCGGGTGTGCTCGGAGGGCCCTACGACGTGGGCGCGAGGGACACGTTCGCCGACCTCGGCGCGACGGCCGCCGACCTGCTCGGGGTCCCCTGGGACCTCGAGGGCCGAAGCTTCGCGGGCGAGGTGGGGTTCTGATGAAGGGTCTCCTCCGGTCGAGGTGCAGGGTTCGAGCCCCGCGCACGGATCAGCACCCTCGACGTCAACCTGAGGGTGGCCTCCAGGCACCATCGAGTAGCCGAGGAGGGTGGCCGTGACGTCCGCCGACCCTCGAGATGTCGTCGCCGCCAAGCGAGACGGCGAGCATGTGCCTTCGGAGGAGCTTCGGGCATTCGTCTTGTCCTACGCGAGAGCCGAGATCCCCGATTACGTGGCGGCCGCGTTCCTGATGGCCGCCTTCATCCAGGGACTGAACGACGAGGAGACCCTGGCCCTGACCCGCGCGATGGTCGATTCGGGCAGGACGCTGCCCCTGGAGGGCGTCACGCGCCCGAAGGTGGACAAGCACTCGACGGGCGGGGTCGCCGACGGCGTCACGCTCGCGTTCGCGCCGCTCGCCGCCTCGCTCGGGTTGGCGGTCGCCAAGCTTTCGGGACGCGGGCTCGGGCACACGGGCGGCACGCTCGACAAGCTGGAGTCGATCCCGGGGCTGCGGACCGACCTCGAGCCGTCGGAGTTCGAGCGCCAGGTGGAGGAGATCGGGTGCGCGGTCGCCGCGCCGACCGCCGACGTCGTCCCCGCGGACGGCGCGCTGTACGGGCTTCGGGACGCGACGGCCACCGTCCCGTCGATCCCGCTCATCGCCGCGAGCGTCATGGCGAAGAAGCTCGCCGTGGGGAGCGACCTGATCCTGCTCGACGTGAAGGCGGGAAGCGGCGCGTTCATGAAGACGCCGCAGGACGCCGAGGTGCTCGCGAAGGCGTGTGCCAAGCTGGCGGCGGACTGGGGCCATCGGACCCGCTGCGCGGTCACGGACATGTCGCAGCCCCTGGGAGACGCGATCGGCAACGCGCTGGACGTGACCGAGGCGCTCGAGCTGCTCCGCGGCGAGATGCAGGGCCGACTGCGCGATGCGGTCGTGATGTTCGCCGGCGAGGCGCTGAGCCAGCTCACGGGGGCGGGCATGGGTGAGGGACGCGCTCAGGCCGCGGCGGCGCTGGACTCGGGACAGGCCGTCGAGTCCTTCCGCCGGATGGTCGAGGCGCAGGGCGGCGACCCCAAGGTCGTCGACGACCCGCAGGCCGTCCTGCCGAAAGCACCCGTCATTACGCCCGTCCTCGCCGAGCGCGACGGCTACCTGGCCGCCGTCGACGCCGAGGCCCTCGGCCGGGCGAGCGGCGACCTCGGCGCCGGCCGGAAGAAGAAGGGCGACCCGATCGACCCGGCGGTCGGCATCGTGTTCCGGCCGAAGGTGGGGGACCGGCTCGAGGCCGGCCGGGAGATGGGGTCCGTCCACGCCCGGAACGAGGGGGATGCCCGGGCGTGTCTCGCGCGGATCGGTGAGGCGCTGACCGTCGGCGACGAGCCCGTGGAGCCGCCACCGCTCGTCTACGGCTGGTACGGGGAGTAGGCGTTCGGTGGACCTGGACAACGTCAAGTTCGCGCTCTACCTGCTGATCGCCCTGGTGCCCGCGCTCGTCCTGCACGAGTACGCGCACGCCTTGGCCGCGGATCGTCTCGGCGACCCGAGCCCGAGGCGCTGGGGTCGCCTGACGCTGAACCCGAAGCCGCTGATCGACCCGTTCGGCACGGTGATCCTTCCGGGCCTCGCGCTCATCCTGGTGGCTTCGGGGGCGGCGTTCCTCATCCCGGTCTTCGCGTACGCGAAGCCGATGCCGCTCGACCCGAACTACCTCCGCGATCCCCGACGCCACTCCCTGATCGTCGTCTGGGCGGGGCTGCTCGCGAACCTGGCGATCGCCGCCATCGCGGGACTTGCCCTTCGCGTCGGCCTGACGGGAGACGCCGCGCAGGTGGCGTACGCGTTCCTCATCGTGAACGCGTTCATGTTCCTGATCCAGCTGATGCCGGTTCCCGGCCTCGACGGCTCGAAGCTGCTCGCGCGGGTCCTTCGGGGTCGAGCTCGAGAGGTCTACGTCAACCTCGACGAGTACCTCGTCCTGTTCATCCTCCTGATCTTCTTCCTGCTCGGAGGACCGTTCCTGTCGATCGTGAACTCGCTGTTCGCCACCATCTGCGATGTCCTGGCGGGCACGGCGAACTGCCCGTAACCGCGGACCGGCCCGTACCGAGGTCTGCTCCAAGCGTGCGGCTATCATGGGCCGCATCGTGACCGAGGCATCGGAGACCACCGCCGCGGACCGGCCGCGTCACGACGGCACGGTCGCCCCGCCGGACGCCAAGGGGCGCGTGTTGACCGGTTTCCGGCCGACCGGGCCGCTCCACATCGGGCACTGGTTCGGCAACGTGACGAACATGATCCGGTTGCAGGAGGACCACGAGGCCTTCTACTTCATCGCTGACTGGCACATGCTCACTACGCACTACGACCGGACCGACGAGCTGCCCGCCACCGTACGGCAGCTGACGCTCGAGCTCGTCGCGGCGGGAGTCGACCCCGAGCGGGTGACCTTCTACCGCCAGTCCGACGTGAAGGAGGTCGCCGAGCTGAACCTCATGCTCGGGATGATCACCCCGCTCGGATGGCTCGAGCGCGTCCCCACGTACAAGGAGCGGCTCCGCGACATGGCCGAGCGCGATATCGCGAACCTCGGGCTGCTCAACTACCCGGTCCTGCAGACCGTCGACATCACGATCGTGAAGGGCGAGCTGGTTCCGGTCGGCGAGGACCAGGTCTCGCACCTGGAGCTCTCGCGCGAGATCGTCCGTCGGTTCAACCGGCTGTACGGCGACGTGCTCGTCGAGCCGCAGGCGCTGCTGTCGCACGCGCCGTCGGTCCCAGGCTCGGACGGCCGGAAGATGAGCAAGTCGCTCGACAACACGATCGACGTCCGGGACGACGAGGACACGATCCGCCGCAAGGTCCGGAGCTTCATCACCGATCCGCAGAAGGTGCGTCGCGGGGACCCCGGCCGCCCCGAGATCTGTCCGATCTTCTCGCTCCACGGACTCTTCTCGCCGGACATCTACGAGTGGACCGAG
Organism: uncultured Actinomycetes bacterium; assembly: GCA_964567675.1. Lineage (GTDB taxonomy): Bacteria > Actinomycetota > UBA4738 > UBA4738 > HRBIN12 > CALGFI01. The sequence goes on along the minus strand of CAZMNP010000050.1, from coordinate 18,411 downwards.
GAGAACTGCCGGAGCGGCGCGCTCGGATGCGTCGACTGCAAGACGAACCTCGCGGATCGGGTCGTGGCGTATTACGAGCCGTTCCGCGAGAAGCTCGCTGAGCTCGAGCGCACGCCGAACCTCGCCGAAACGATCCTGTCCGAGGGCGAGGCCAAGGTTCGCCCCGTGATCGAGGACACGATGAAAGCCGTGCGTTCGGCGATGAGTCTCGGATGAGCCCGGACACGCACGAGCAGCGGGCCGACGCCGCGGGGACCTTCGCGGTCGAGCTCCCCGTCTTCGCCGGACCCTTCAAGGTCCTGGCGGACCTGATCTTGGATCAGAAGATCGACGTGTGCGACGTTCCGATCGCCACGATCACCGATCGGTTCCTCGAGCACGCCAAGGACGCCGAGCGGTGGAGCCTGGACGAGGCGACGTGGTTCCTCGCCGCGTGTGCCCTCCTGCTCGAGCTGAAGGTCGGCCGGCTGATGCCGCGGCGCGAGACGCCCGACGAGGAGGACCTCCTCGGCGTGTCGCCCGACCTCCTGTACGCGAGGTCGATCGAGCTCGCGGCGTTCCGGCTCGTCGCCGTCGAGATCGTCCGGCGCCTGGAGGAGGAGTCGCTGCACTTCACGCGCGAGGCGGGACCGCCACCGGAGTTCGCGCACCTGTATCCGGACGTCATGGAGAAGGTCCTTGCCGAGGATCTCGCTGCGCTCGCAGCCTCGGTGCTGCGGCCCTCTCCGCTGCTCGATCTCTCGCACGTCACGCCGATCCGCTACACGATGGACGAGGCGCGGGCGGCCGTGCGCTCGCACCTGGACCGGCTAGGCCAGACGACGTTCCGGGACCTGGTCGCCGACTGCGACGAGCGGATCCAGATCGTCGTCCGGTTCCTCGTCCTGCTCGACCTCTACCGTGAGGGGAAGGTGGATCTCGCACAGGCCGAGACGTTCGGCGAGATCCAGGTCCGTTGGGAGGGAGATGCAGCGTGAGCGCCGGGAGGGTGATGCGACGTGAGCGGAGAGGTCGTTGACGTGAACGAGGCCGCCCGCGCCGGGCTGCTGCAGGCGCTCGAGGCGATCCTGTTCGTCTCCGACGAGCCGCTCGCCCCGGTCGTCCTCGCTCAGGCGCTCGACGTCGAGCGCCGGGAGGCCGAGGAGCTGTGCGAGGCGCTCGCGCGGTCGTACGAAGAGCGCGAGGCCGGACTCGTACTCCGCAACGTCGCCGGCGGCTGGCGTCTCGCGACGAGTGCCGACGCGGCTCCGCTCGTCGAGCGCTACGTCCTTTCCTCGCGTCACGCGCGGCTCACGAAGGCGGCACTCGAGACGCTCGGGATCGTCGCCTACAAGCAGCCGGTCACCCGGCACCAGATCTCGTCGATCCGCGGAGTGAATTCCGACGGCGTGCTCCGCGCCCTCGTCGACCGCGGCCTGGTGGCCGAGGTCGCGCGCGAGGAGACGCCGGGCCGGCCTGTCCTGTACGGGACCACGCCGGAGTTCCTCGAACGGCTCGGACTTCCCTCGCTCTCGGCGCTTCCTTCGCTCGCTCCTCTGCTCGGTCAACCCCAGGCCGATGCCGAGGGGGAGCAGGCCGAGGCCGCCGGCGAATAGCCGGTCGGATGGCGATCGAGCGGCTGCAGCGCACCCTGGCTCGCGCCGGATTGAGCTCCCGACGGGGGAGCGAGGAGCTCATCAGGTCCGGGCGCGTGGAGGTCAACGGACGTCCCGCCTCACTCGGCGACAAGGTGGACCCCGAGCAAGACGAGGTGCGCGTCGACGGCCGGCGCGTGAGCGTCGATCCGGGTCTTCGATACGTGGCCCTGCACAAACCCAAGGGGGTGACGACGACGATGCGCGATCGCCACGCCGAGCGCGACCTCCGAGACTTCCTTCCGGAGGGTCCGCGGGTGTTCCCCGTCGGCCGCCTGGACCGCGACACGGAGGGCCTGCTCCTGCTGACGAACGACGGCGATCTCGCGCACCGGCTCGCGCACCCGCGGCACGGTGTCGAGAAGGAGTACCTCGCCGAGGTCGACGACTCGCCCACGCCGGCGCGGATCGGCCGGCTGCGGCGCGGCGTGGAGCTGGACGACGGCATCGCCAAGGCCGTCGACGCCCGGTCCGTCGGCCGGGCCGGCGGCCGCTTCGCGGTCAGGGTCGTCATGACCGAGGGCCGCAAGCGAGAGGTGCGACGGATGCTCGAGGCTGTGGGTCTGCCGGTCCGACGGCTCATCCGGACGCGGGTCGGCCCGGTTCGGCTCGGACGGATGAAGGCGGGGGAGCTTCGCGACCTCTCCCACGACGAGGTCCGAGACCTGTACCACACCGCCGGACTCTAGAAGACGGCAACCGGGCTCTGGGAGCCGAGCGGCCTTGTAGCCTGTCGCCCGACGCGGCGGCGAAGGATGGATGACCCCATGGCCGAAACGACGGTGCGCGCCGCCCGGGGCGCGATCCGGGTGGACAAGGACACGGCGCAGGATGTCCTATCCGCCACCGAACGGCTGCTCGCGGCGATGCTCGAGCGCAATGCGGTGGTCGGTGACGACATCGTGAGCGCCTTTTTCACCGTGACGCAGGACCTGCGTTCGGTGTTCCCGGCCGAGGCCGCCCGGCGGATGGGGCTCGGCCGCGTCCCGCTCCTGTGCGCACAGGAGATCCCGGTCGCCGGCTCGATGCCCCGCGTCGTCAGGATCCTGGTGCACTTCCACACGGACCGCGCCCAGGCCGGGGTCGTGCACGTCTACCTGGACGGGGCGGAGACGCTGCGCGATGACCTCGGCTGAACGCGTCGCGGTCGTCGGCACGGGCTTGATCGGCACCTCGATCGCCATGGCCGCCACGCGCGCCGGCGACCAGGTCCGGGGGTTCGACACCGATGTCGCGGTGCTGGCGGCGGCGGCCGAGCGTTCGGGCCTCGTGCCTTCGGAGACCGTGGAGGAGTGCCTTCGGGGCGCGACCCTCGTGTTCGTGTGTACGCCGATCCCGTCGGTCTCTGAGGTCGTGATCGAGGCCCTGCAGCGGGCGCCGGACGCTGTCGTGACGGATGTCGGGAGCGTGAAGTCTCACGTGATCCTCGAGGTCGAGGCCAAGGCGCGAGCCGAGGACCTGGGCCGATACGTCGGCGGCCACCCGATGGGAGGCTCGGAGCGCTCGGGGCCGGGTCACGCCTCACCCTCGATCCTGGATGGGATCGTCTGGGTCCTCGCTGCCGGGGCGCACACCGACGAGACCGCGACGGCGCGCGTCGAGACCTGGGCGACGAAGGTCGGGTCCCGACCGGTGCGGATGGATGCCGAGCGCCACGACCGGCTGGTCGCCGTGGTGAGTCACCTTCCGCAGGTCGCGTCAACCGCCCTCATGGGCCTCGCAGCGATCGAGGAGGCCGGCGAGCCCGAGATCCTGCTCCTCGCCGCCGGCGGGTTCCGAGACCTGACGCGCCTCGCGGCCTCGAGCCCGCACCTGTGGAGCGACATCCTGCTCGCGAACCCCGAGGCGATCGCCGGGGCCGTGGACCGCTACGTGGAGCGCCTGGTCCTTCTGCGCGACCAGGTGCTGGCCGGCGACGCGCGCGGGGTCGAAGCGACCTTCGCCGACGCCAAGGCCGCCCGGCTGACGCTCGCCGCCAAGCCACAGGTCAAGGCCGGGGTCGCCGTCCTCCAGGTCCCCGTGCCCGACCGCCCGGGCGTCCTCGCCGAGCTGACGGCGACGATGGGCGAGGCGAGCGTGAACATCGAGGACCTGCAAATCGTGCACTCGCCCGAGGGCGGCCGGGGCACGGTTCACCTGACCGTCGCGGCCGGGAGTGCGGACGACGCCGAGCGCGCCCTGCGCGAGCGCTGGTTCGAGCCGCTCCGGCTCGCGTGAGGGGGCGGTGTGCGCGTCACGGTGAATCCCGGCGGCACGGTGGGCGGGGAGGTCCGCGTCCCCGGCGACAAGTCCATCGCGCACCGCTGGCTCATCCTCGGGGCCACGGCCGAAGGTCGAAGCGAGCTACGAGGGCTGCCGCTCGCCCTCGACGTCCGGTCGACCGCCAAGGTTCTGGCGGGGATCGCGCCGGAGGGAGTTCGAGTTGCACTCGAGGCTTGGGCTTCACAGGCCGCGGCCACGGCAGAGCGTCAGCGTTCCACGGTGAACGAGGGTGAACCTCGACCGAGCTCGATCTCCCTCGAGGCTCAGGGTCGAGTGGCACTTCGGGCCCCCGAGCGAGACCTCGACTGCGGGAACTCGGGCACGACGATGCGCCTCATGGCCGGCGTCCTCGCCTCGTACTCGGTGGAGGCGAGGCTGACCGGAGACGACAGCCTCACCGTGCGGCCGATGGAGCGCGTCGCGGAGCCGCTCCGGGCGATGGGCGCGGACGTTCGCACGACCGGCGGCCGGCCTCCGGTGACGGTCCGGGGTGGGCCGCTCGACGGGATCCGGCACGTCGCCCCCGTCCCGAGCGCGCAGGTGAAGGGAGCCGTCCTCCTGGCGGGCCTGGCGGCCGAAGGTCCGACGACCGTCGTGGAGCCGGTGTCCACGCGCGACCACACCGAGCGAGCCCTCCAGCATCTCGGCGCTCCCGTTCGGACGAAGGGCTCCTCGGTGACCGTGTCGGCGTTCCGCCATCCCGGGTTCCAGGGCGAAGTGCCGGGCGACATCTCGTCCGCGGCGTTCCTTGTGGTGGCGACCGCGCTCGCGGGGGGGTCACTGGTCATCAACGACGTCGGTCTCAATCCGACGCGGACCCATCTGCTCGAGGTCCTCTCGAGGATGGGCGTTCACAGCCGGCCGACGGTGGACCGAGACGAGCTCGGCGAGCCGGCCGGCACGCTCGAGGTCGAGCCGCCGAGCGCGCTGACGGGGGTCACCGTCGAGGCCGCCGAGCTGCCGCTGCTGATCGACGAGGTCCCGGTGCTCGCGATCTTGGCCGCCAACGCCACGGGCCGGACGCGATTCCGTGGGGCGGCCGAGCTTCGGGTGAAGGAGATCGACCGGCTTGCGGCCATCGCGGGCGGGATCCGCGCGCTGGGCGGGCGGGCGGGAGTCGAGGGTGACGACCTGGTGATCGAGGGCGGCGGCCTTCGCGGCGGCACGGTCTCCTCGCTCGGAGACCATCGGATGGCGATGGCGTTCGCCGTGTCGGGGATCGCCGCGTCTGGCCCGGTCGTGGTCGAGGGTCTGGAGGCGGCCGAGATCTCGTTCCCGGGGTTCGCGCGGGCGCTTGCTGCACTGGGAGCGAGGATCGAGCCGTGAGGCGCCGAGCGATCGTCGCGATCGACGGACCGGCTGGATCGGGCAAGAGCACGCTCGCGCGGCGTCTCGCGGAGACCCTCGACCTGCCGTATCTCAACACGGGCCTGATGTACCGAGCCCTCACCCTCGAGGCGCTCCGCACGGATGTCGACCCTGAGGATGGGCCTGCGCTCGCGGCCCTCGCGAGCCGGATGAGGTTCGACCTCGACGCGACGGTTCGGCCCGCGGAGCTCGTGATCGAGGGCGAACGGCCGGATCCGGGCCTGATGAGTCCGGAGGTCGAGTCAACCGTGTCTCTCGTGGCGCGTCACCCTGAGGTTCGCGAGGTCCTTCGAACCGAGCAGCGCCGGCTGGCCGAGGCCGGCGGGGTGGTCGAAGGTCGAGACATCGGCACGGTGGTCGTGCCCGGCGCGGACGTGAAGCTGTTCCTCCAGGCCGCAGAGACCGAGCGGATCGCGCGTCGTTCCCAGGAGCGCGGCGCTCACGCGGAACCGGTCGGCCGGGCGCTGTCGGAACGCGACGCCCTCGACGCTCGGACCAACCCGCTCGAGCCCGCGAAGGACGCCCTCGCGATCGACACGACCGGGCTCGAGGCCGATGTCGTGTTCGAAGAGGCGCTCCGTCTCGTCCGAGCCCGCCTCGAGGCCGCCGGCCGGTGAGCACGCCGGCCGTCGCCGTCGTCGGGCGGCAGAACGTGGGGAAGTCCACCCTCGTGAACCGCCTGTTCGGCGGTCGTGAGGCCATCGCGCACGAGGCCCCCGGGGTGACCCGTGACCGTGTGGAGATCGAGGCGACCTGGCGCGGGCGAACCTTCCGTCTGGTGGACACGGGCGGGTACGTCCACGGCGCGCGCGGGATCGAGGAGCAGGTCACGAAGCAGGCCGAACGCGCCGCGGCAGAGGCCGACCTGATCCTGCTCGTGGTCGACGTGCAGACGGGCCCGGTCGAGGAGGACGTGACCCTCGCGCGCCGCCTCCGGCGAGCCGAGGTGCCGGTGCTCGTCGTCGTGAACAAGGTGGACACCGACCGGGAGGAATCGGACGCGCTCTCGTTCCAGTCCCTGGGGCTCGGCGACCCGATCGCGGTCTCGGCGCTGCACGGCCGGAGCTCGGGGGACCTTCTGGACCGGGTCGTGGAGCTCCTGCCCGACGCGCCGAACGCCACCGAAGACGAGGAGGATGAGCCTCGCTTCGCGCTCGTCGGACGGCCGAACGTCGGCAAGTCGAGCCTGTTCAACCAGCTCGTGGGGCAGGAGCGCTCGGTCGTTTTCGAGGAGGCCGGGACGACGCGCGATGCCGTGGACGCCCTCGTCGAGTGGCCGGGCGGCACGGTTCGGTTCGTCGACACCGCCGGGTTCAAGCGGGCCGCGAAGGTACAAGGGGTGGACTACTACAGCTTCCTGCGAGCCGAGAAGGCGATCGAGCGCGCGCAGGTCTCGGTAGTGGTCCTCGACGCGTCGGAGGGCCTGACCGCCGAGGACAAACGGATCGCCGCGCGCGTGATGGAGTTCGGCCGCGGACTGGTGGTGGTGGCGAACAAGTGGGACCTGGTGGAGGAGAAGGACCGCACCTACAAGGCGATGGTGGAGGAGCTCGCCCCCTTCGCCCATGCCCCGGTGCTCCGGACCTCCGCGAAGACGGGAACCGGCGTGCTCCGGCTCCCTCCCGTGCTGCTGGAGGTCCACGGGCGCTGGGCCAGCCGCGCGCCGACGGCCGCCGTCAACGGGGTCCTCCAAGAAGCGCAGGCGGAGCGTTCCGCCCCAGGTGGTGCCCGCTACCGCTACGGGACACAGGTGAGCGCGGGCCCGCCGACCTTCGTGATCTTCGGGGCCCGCCCGCCCGACGCGACCTATCAGCGCTTCTTCGAGAACCGTTTGCGGCGCGCGTTCCATCTGGATGGGGTTCCGATCCGCCTCCGGTTCCGTCAGGGGCAGGGACGCCGCAGCCGGGCCGAGTCCACCGAGTAGACTTCGAACTCACGGGCCGTGGCGCAGCTTGGTTAGCGCGTCTGACTGGGGGTCAGAAGGTCGCGGGTTCAAATCCCGCCGGCCCGACGCGATGAAGGGTTCCGGGCGTTGAGCGACGACGCCTCGCCCGGAACCGACCGGATCCTGACGCTTCCGAACGTCATCTCCTTCGCCCGCATCGCGTTGATCCCCGTGTTCGTGTGGTTGATCGTCGAACGCCGCACCACGTTCACCGGCTTGGTCGTGTTCGGGGTCGTCGTCGCGACCGACTGGGTGGACGGCGCGATCGCCCGGGCGACCGGCCAGGTGTCGGAGGTCGGCAAGGTGCTCGATCCGGTCGCGGACCGGCTGGCGATCGGCGCCGGGTTGATCGCACTCGTCGTCCGGGACGCCTTCCCGCTATGGGCGGCGCTCCTGATCCTGGCACGCGACGCGTTGATCTTGATCGCCGGGGTCGTGTTGCTCTCCGCCCGCCGGGTGCGGATCGAGGTCCGCTACATCGGCAAGATGGCGACCTTCCTGCTCATGGCAGCGATCGGGTGCATCGCCTGGGGGAACCTCGGGTACGCGTTCGCGCCCGCCTTTCTCGCGGTCGGCTGGTCCTTCTACGGCCTCGGGATCGTCGAGTCCTACGTCGCCGCGGCCCTGTACGCCGGGGATCTCCGAGCCGCCATCGCGGCCGAGCGCTGACGCGCGTTCGTGCTACGTTCCCTCTGCTCGTAACGACCCGGACGCATCGACCGAAGAGGACCGCGGATGGAGTTCCCCGAAGACCTTCGGTACACCAAGGAGCACGAGTGGGTGCGCGACGAGGGTGGCGGGCGGGTCCGCGTCGGCATCACGGACTACGCGCAGGACGCCCTCGGCGACGTGGTGTACGTGGACGTTCCGGAGGTCGGCACCGAGGTCACCGCGAACCAGGCCTTCAGCGAGGTCGAGTCGACGAAGTCGGTCTCCGACGTCTTCGCGCCCGTATCCGGCACGGTCACCGAGCGGAACGGACTTCTCGAAGAGCGGCCCGAGCTGGTCAACGAACAGCCGTACGGCGATGGTTGGATCGTGGTCCTCGAGGTGTCGGAGGCGACCAAGGTCGAAGGGCTGATGGACGCGGCTGCGTACCGAGCGCTCGTGGAGCAGCAGGAGAGCTGAACCTCGATCCGCATCACTGGGTCGGGTCGACCCGTACGTCACCCACGCCTCATCCGATCGGTGAGTCCGGCTGAAGCCATCGTTCATCCCGCCTCAGCCCTCGGAGGAGCCTGACCGAACGCGCAGGTGACCTGGACCCTCAACCGCAGTCGACCTCGACGCAACCCACGGTTGACCCCCCGGAACGCGAGCGGTAGCGTCTACGTACGATCGAGGTCGAGGTTGATGCTTCGACCTGCACCGTGGGGTCGAGAGACGGGGTTAGGAGCGCTCGAAGGTGTACTGCACCCGCTGTGGACATCCGAACAAGGACGAGGCGCGCTACTGCGCGAACTGTGGAGCTGCCCTGCACGACGACACCACCGTCGGCATCACCGCGATCGAGGTCGAAGGTGAGGGACCCGATGAGTTCCCGTTCCCGCACGACGAGCTCGAGCCCGGACAGGCTCTCCTTCTCGTCAAGCACGGCCCCAACGCCGGGTCGACCTTTCTCATCGAGAACGACGTGACGACCGCGGGACGCAACCCCGAGAGCGACGTCTTCCTCGACGACATCACCGTGAGCCGCAAGCACGCCGAGGTCCGGCGCCAGTCGGACGGCTGGCACATCCACGACCTCGGGTCCATGAACGGGACGTACGTGAACCGCGAACGCGTCGAGGCGACGAAGCTCGCATCGCACGACGAGGTCCAGATCGGGAAGTTCAAGCTGGTCTTCTTCTCGGGGGAGTGAGGATGCCGACGCGCAACTACCAATCGATCGGCGAGGTGCTCGTGTCCGTCAAGACCGAGTACCCCGACATCACGATCAGCAAGATCCGATTCCTCGAGTCCGAGGGCTTGATCGATCCGGAACGCACCCCTTCGGGATACCGGAAGTTCTACGACAAGGACGTCGACCGGCTGAAGTCGATCCTGAAGATGCAGCGCGACGAGTACCTGCCGCTGAAGGTGATCAAGGAACGGCTGCTCGACCAGGAGGGAGCCGACGGACAGGGCGACGGGATAGGGGCGTCCGCGGCCGGTGCGATCGAGCCCGACGAGGAGCTCGCCGACGCGCCCACCGGCTTGCAGATGTCGATCGAGGAGATGTCCGCCGCCACGGGCGTGGAGCGCGAACGCATCAAGGAGCTCGAGTCGTTCGGCCTGGTGTGCTCGCACGGGCCGGAGTCGGCTCGTTACTACGACGGCGACGACTACATCGTGCTCTCGATCGTGAAGGACTTCTTCCGGTTCGGCGTCGAGCCGCGGCACCTCACGATGTACAAGCACTTCGCCGAGCGGGAGTCTTCGTTCTTCGAGACGATCGTGCTGCCGCAGCTTCGCCAGCGGAACCCCGACGCTCGCCGTGTGGCCGCGACCTCGTTGACCGATCTGGCGCGAGCGTCCCGCAAGCTCAAACAGGCCCTGCTGCGCACGAACCTCAAGCAGCACCTCGCCGGCTGAGATCGCCCGTGTCCCACGCCCGGTCGGTGCGAACGCGCGCCGTCATCTCGATCCTGGTCTCGCTCTGGGCCGTGACCCTCGTCGCGGCCGGCGGCCTGATGACGCCCCGGACCCGGGCCCAGACCCTTGAGCCGCCGCCGCCCACTCCGGTGCCGGTGCCGGGGGGAGGGACCTCGCCCTCGCCCTTCCCGTCGATCCTTCGAACGCCGGCCCCGGGGGTCCAGCCCCCGGAGATCCACGCGGATGCGGCGATCCTGGTCGACCTCGACACGGGGCAGACCCTGTACGCGCTGAACCCGAGGCTGGAGCTGCCGATCGCGAGCCTGACGAAGATCATGACCGCCTACCTCGTGATGACCGGCACCGAGCCGGGGGAGACGCTGATCGTCGGCGACAACGCCGCGACCGAACAGGTCGTGGGCATCTCGAACCTGGGGCTGCAGGCGGGCGAGGAGATCCGGGTCCAACAGCTCCTGTACGCCCTCATGCTGCAGTCGGCGAACGACGCCGCGGTGGCGGTGGCGGAGCATCTGGGCGGCAGCGTCGAGGGGTTCGTCGACCTGATGAACGAGACCGCGGCGGAGCTGGGGCTCGCCCGGACGCGGTTCGCGTCACCGAACGGGCTCGACGACACGGGGTACTCGACCGCGCGCGATCTCGCGCGCCTCACGCGCGCCGCGTACGAGATCCCGGGATTCGCCGGCGTCGTCGCGACGCGCGCCCGCGCGATCCCCGCGCCGGACGGCGACGCGCGGATCGTCCAGAACCGCAACGTGCTCCTATGGCTGTATCCGGGCGCGATCGGCGTGAAGACCGGGTTCACGAGCGCGGCCGGCTTCTGCATCGTCGCGACGGCCGTTCGCGGCAACGAGCGGTTGCTCGCGGTGGTGCTCGGAGAGCCCGGCGAGCCTTTCTCCGACGCCGCCGCCCTCATGAACTTCGGGTTCGCGGCGTTCGAGCGCCGTCCGCTGATCTCGGAAGGTCGCGCGCTCGGAACGGTGAACATCGACGGGCGCGACGTGCGCGTCGCCGCGGGTGCGTCGCTCGAAGGACTCGTCCCCGCCGAGACGCGCGTGCGCCGAACGATCGAGGTCGACCCGTCCGTGCGATTCCCCCCGGGACGCGGACAGGTGATCGGCACGGTCGGGCTCTCGGTCCCCGGGCTGGCGCTCGGAGAGGTTCCGCTGGTCGTGACGGAGATCCCGCCTCCGCCACCCTTGCAAGAGGGCGGTTCGTGGTGGACGCGGGCGCTCGGCTCGGTGGCGCGAGCCGGCAGCGCCCTGTTCGGCGCCCTGTTCGACTGAGCGAGGAACCGGCTAGGATTCGGCGCGGATGTCGGAACTCGTCAGCGTGCTGTTCGGGCGCGAGGAGATCCGCCGTCGGATCGAGGAGGTTGGCCGCTCCATCACCGGGGACTATGAAGGGCGCGCGCCCGTCATGATCTCGGTCCTCAAAGGCGGCTCGGTGTTCCTCGGCGACCTGATACGGGAGATCGGCCTGCCCCTGTCGATCGACTACATGTCGATATCCCGGTACGGGGGAGCCACCGAATCGATGGGACGCGTCCGGATCGTCAAGGACCTCGATGCCGACATCGGGGACCGCGACGTGATCATCGTCGAGGACATCGTCGACACCGGGCTCACACTCGGATACCTGATCTCGGTTCTTGAGTCTCGCAACCCCGCGTCGATCCAGGTGTGCGCTCTGCTCGATAAGTCCGCACGCCGCATCGCGCCGCGCGAGATCCGGTATCGGGGCTTCGAATGCCCGGACGTCTACGTCGTCGGGTACGGTCTCGACTTCCAGGAGCGCTACCGAAACATCCCCGATCTCCTTGCGGTGCAAGACTTCGCGGCATTGGAAGCGGACCCGGACATGCTCTTGCCGTACCTTCCCGAGGCCGGAAGCGCCCCACCGACCGAGCATTAGGTTGCCGGAGATCGAGGGGCGGGTGTAGCGTCGCACCGCTGCCATGTTGATCGAGATGACGCTCGCCGGCGTCCGGATCGAGCTCCCCACCAACTCACCCATCGTGCTACTGCGCGAGGCGTCCGGCGAACGTTTCCTGCCGATCTGGATCGGTCAGCCCGAGGCGGCGGCGATCGCGATCGCGTTGCAAGGCGTCGTCACTCCGCGACCGATGACGCACGACCTCTTGAAGAACATCCTGGAGGAGATGGCGGTGCAGGTGGACAGCATCGTGATCAGCGAGCTGCGCGACGGAACGTTCTACGCGTTGATCAACATGCAGCGCAACGGCAGCACGTACGAGGTCTCCTCGAGGCCTTCGGACGCGATCGCACTCGCCGTTCGGCTGGGCTGCAAGATCTTCGCGAACGAGGAGGTCCTGTCGGAAGCCTCGATCCTCATCCCGAACGAGGGGGAGGAAGAGGAAGAGGTCGAGAAGTTCCGCGAGTTCCTCGAGAACGTGAAGCCCGAGGACTTCCAGTAGTACGGCCGGAACGGTTTGCGCACCATTCCGGCCGTGATCTGGTTCCGATCGTCGAACTCAGCCGTAGAAGATCTCGGTCGCCCAGAACGCGCCGCGGCCGCAGCGGTTCCGTTCGTTCACCTTCGTGATGCCCATGCCGACCCGGCGCAGGTCCGGGTGCAGGAAGATCGACCGGTGGAAGGCCTCCGTCATCAGGATCTGATGGAGCTCCTTCAGCGTATGGCCGCACCCGACGACATCGGCGCCGAGGTCGTCCCACCGGTACTTCTCGAGGATCTCCGCGAGGTTCGGCGGGTCGTAGATGCGGTCCTTGCGAACCATGATGCGCGTATGTGTCATCGAGTCGCGGGAGAGTGCCCGATCGAGCTTGAGGAGATGAAGGTCGTGGCGGGCGCGCGTCGCGTTCACGATACGCAGCATCTTGACTTGCTTGTCGACGCCGGCGGCGTTGACAGCCGGGGCCTGGATGAGGCCGAGGAGAAGTGTCGCCGTCGTCGCGAAGGCGACCATGAGCCGTCGTCTGGTGCTCGTGGTCCTTCGGATCATCCGGATCCCCTTTCGTCGGTCATCTCGGACCGGCGAACCCTACGCGGCTCACCTGGGGCCCGTCACCTCCGCAGGTCGTACGTTTGGGAGCGGGTCGACCGTACCCTCCGCGGGTGTTTGACACCCACGGGTCCGCAGCCTACGCTCCCGACGTCCGCGTAATTACGGAGTTGTCATGGCTGAGCAGGGATATCGCGTCCCCGAGGTCACCAAGATCGTCGGCATCAGCTACCGCCAGCTTGACTACTGGGCACGGACGGGGCTGGTGCGACCCTCGGTGAAGGACGCGCAGGGCTCCGGGAGCCAGCGGCTGTACTCCTTCGAGGATCTCGCCTTGCTCAAGGTGATCAAGCGGATGATCGACTCCGGAGTTGACCTCAAGAGCGTCCGCAAGGCCATGAAGACGCTCAAGACCCTGGACGAGCCTGCCCTGGGCGCCACCCTCATCTCGGACGGGAACCGTATCTACCAGGTGGAATCGCCGGAAGAGGTGGTGGACCTCGTGAAGGGCGGGCAGGCGGTCTTCGCGATCGCCCTGGACAAGATATGGACCGATCTCGAGGGGACCCTGGCCAAGGGGAGCCGGAAGAAGGGCCGCGGGGCCCGCGCCGCCGGAGGCGCGTGAGCGAGAGCGCCGTGGCCGCATCGCCCGGCCTGAAGAGCGAGAATGTCCGTTTCGCCCATGCCAGCGAACGCCAGTTCGCCCAGCTCCTGGACTTCTACCAGATCGAATGGGACTACGAGCCACGCTCCTTCGATCTCGAGTGGGACAAGCAGGGCAACGTCGTTCAACGGTTCACGCCCGACTTCTACCTGCCCCAGTACGACTTGTACATCGAGATCACGACGCTCAGTCAGAAGCTGGTGACGAAGAAGAACCGCAAGGTCCGCCGACTTCGCGAGCAGTACCCCGGGGTCAACTGCAAGATCTTCTATCAGCGGGACTACCTGTCGCTGGTCTCCAAGTACGGGCTCGAGGACTTCTCCGGCTAAGTCGGAGTCCGACTAGACTGACGCTCCGGGATGAGGTTCGCACCCCATACCGACGACGACGTGCAAGGGATGCTGGAGGCGATCGGCCTCGGCAGCCTGGATGACCTGTTCCATCAGATCCCGGCCTCCGTCCGGCTCGAGCGACCCCTGGACCTTCCTGAGGGCGTCTCCGAGATGGAGATCGTCTCGGACCTGAGGCAGCTCGCCGGCAAGAACCGGCATGCGGACGACCTCGTCTGCTTCGCCGGCGGAGGGGCGTACGACCATTTCGTCCCCGCGGTCGTGTGGGCGCTCGCCGGCCGGTCCGAGTTCTACACGTCCTACACCCCGTATCAGCCCGAGCTGTCGCAGGGCGTCCTGCAGGCGTTGTTCGAGTACCAGTCGATGATCTGCGAGCTGACGTCCATGGAGGTGAGCAACGCCTCGCTGTACGACGGCGCGACGGCGCTCGCCGAGGCCGTGAACCTGTCGCGGACGACGCCCGGACGCGACCGCGTGCTGGTGAGCGCGGCCGTGGATCCCCGCTACGTCGAGACGCTCCGCACGTACGGTCGCGGCGCCGGGTACGAGCCCGAGCTCTTCGACGTCGAGCAGGGCCGAGGCGGCACTCCGCAGGTCGGCGACGACGTGGCATGCGTGATCGTCCAGCACCCGAACGCGTACGGCCTGCTCGAGCCGGCGCGCGAGCTGTTCGGCGTCGCGCACGCCGGGGGAGCGAGGGCGATCCAGATCTTCGATCCGCTCTCGCTCGGCGTGCTCGCACCGCCCGGCGACCTCCGCGCCGACATCGCGGTCGCCGAGGGACAGTCCCTCGGCAATCACCTGAACTTCGGCGGGCCGTACCTCGGGATCATCGCCACGCGGCTGAACGACGTCCGGCGTCTTCCGGGCCGGATCGTGGGGGAGACGCTCGACGTCGACGGCCAGACCGGGTACGTCCTCACGTTGCAGGCGCGCGAGCAGCACATCCGCCGCGAGAAGGCGACGAGCAACATCTGCACGAACCAGACGCTGATGGCGATCGCCGCGACCGTGTACCTGGCCTGGCTCGGACCCGAGGGCCTGGCCGAGCTCGGACGCCGCTGCGTCTCCAAGGCGGCCTATGCCGCCGAGCGTCTCACCGAGGTCCCGGGTGTCGAACCGCTGTTCGGCGGGGCGCCGTTCTTCAAGGAGTTCCCGGTCCGTCTGCCGCGGCCGGCCTTGGAGGTCCTGGACGGGTTGATCGAGCGTGGATTCCTCGGCGGCGTGCCGCTTGAGGACGCCGACGGGCACGCCCTGCTCGTGGCCGTCACCGAACGCCGCTCGCGCGAGGAGATCGACGGGCTCGCGCTCGCCCTGAAGGAGGTGCTGGCGTGAGCGAGTCCACCGGAGGCGAGTCCACGTCGGAGCGCGGCATCGGGGCTCCGGTGCGGACCCAGGACCCGCCGGACCGCCGGGGCACGATCAAGGACCTCTCGCGCCCGGGCCGGCGCGCGTTCAGCCTGCCGCCGCTCGACGTCCCCGAAGCCCACATCGGCAAGGACCTCGCGCGAGACGGTCGGGCCGCTCTGCCCGAGATCGCCGAACGCGACCTCGTCTCCCACTACACGCGATTGTCGCAACGCAACTACGGCGTGGACACGGGGTTCTACCCGCTCGGTTCGTGCTCGATGAAATACAACCCGAAGGTCGCCGAGAACGTCGCCCAGATCGCCGGGTTCCAGCGCCTGCATCCCCGGCAGCCGGACTCGACCTCGCAGGGAGCCCTGGAGCTTCTGTGGCGCCTGGAGCAGGCCCTCTGCGAGATCACCGGCATGTCGCGGGCGACACTTCAGCCTCCCGCCGGCGCGTGCGGCGAGCTGACCGGGCTGCTGATCATGCGCGCCTTCCACGCGAAAGCCGGGAGCCAGCGAAAGCGGATCGCGATCCCGGACTCCTCGCACGGGACGAACCCGGCGAGCGTTCGCCTTGCGGGCTTCGAGGCGGTGCACGTCCCTTCGGACGCGCGAGGCCTCGTCGACGTCGGCGCCCTCGAGAAGCTGATCGACGAGGAGGTGGCCGGGCTCATGCTCACGAACCCCAACACGCTCGGCCTGTTCGAGGAGGAGATCGAACGGATCACCGCTGTGGTTCATCGGGTCGGCGGGCTCGTCTACTACGACGGGGCGAACCTGAACGCGATCCTCGGCCGGTGCCGGCCGGGCGACATGGGCTTCGACATCGTCCACATCAACACGCACAAGACCTTCGCCACACCCCACGGCGGGGGAGGGCCGGGGGCCGGCCCGGTCGGGGTGAGCGAACGGCTCGTTCCCTTCCTGCCAGTCCCGCGGGTCGAGCGCGACGAGGCGACCGGCGCCTTCGCCCTGAACGAGGACGAGCCGGACTCGATCGGCCGCATGCACGGGTTCCTCGGCAACTTCGGGGTGCTCGTCCGCGCGTACGCGTACGTGTTCCTGCACGGACGGGAGGGGCTGAAGGAGGTCGCCGAGCACTCGGTGCTGAACGCGAACTACCTCGCCTCCAAGGTGAAGGACCTGTTCCCTCTTGCGTATCCCGACGGCCGGCCGATGCACGAGTTCGTCGCCACGGCCCGGCCGTTGAAGGAGCGGACGGGGATCCGCGCGATGGATATCGCCAAGCGCGTGGTGGACCTTGGCTATCACCCGTCGACCGTCTACTTCCCGCTCGTCGTGGAGGAGGCCATGATGGTCGAGCCCACGGAGACCGAAACCCGGGAGACGTTGGACGCGTTCGCCGAGGCGCTCCGCCGGGCCTACAAGGAAGCGCACGACGATCCTGAGCTCCTGCACGAAGCGCCCGTGACCGCGCCCGTCCGGCGTCTGGACGAGGCTCGGGCCGCGCGTCACCTCAAGCTCCGCTGGTAGCCGCGGCGGGCGACTCCCGCGTGCCTATCCGCCTCATCCCTTCCTAGTCATCCCGAGTCATCTCCGGCTCAAGTCGGGCGATGGTCCTTCCGATATCGGGCACGAAGCAAGAAAGGGTCGGTCCCGAAATGGCAAACCGCCGGTGACGGCGGGGCGCAAAGCTCCGGACCTCCATGAGGGGGAGGTGGCCGAGTTGCCGAAGGATGCGAGCTCCCGAGCTCGGTCCCACGGGACCCATGAGTCGGGAGGCTCGATATGCATGGTGTCGTCGATGGCCGAAGGACCCTCGCCGCGGTCTTGGCGTTGCTCCTGTCGGCCCTGCTGCTGATCGGTTCGGCCTACCGCGCGGACGCCGAAGGGGAGCGGTTCGGGCGCCGCCGGCAGATGCTGGCGCTCACGAACCAGGACCGGGAGACCCGCGATCGCCGTGAGCTCGGCTTCGCCGCGACGCTGTCCAGGTACGCCAAGAGCCACAGCGCGGCGATGGCGCGCAAGGGCCACCTGTTCCACTCGACCGAGGACCAGCTCCGCAACGCGCTCGACGGCTATGACTGGTCGATCGGCGGGGAGAACGTGGGCGTGGGCGGGTCGCTCGACACCCTCGAGGACGCGTTCATGGCCAGCAAGCTTCACCGTCAGAACATCCTGCGACCTGATTTCCAGCGGGCCGCCGTCGGCGTGATCCGCGACGGCGATCGTTACTGGGTCACGGTGATCTTCTACGGCTGATCCCCGGGCGCCCGCAGGGCGCTCGGAAGGCGAAGACCCCGGGTCTGCGACCCGGGGTCTTCTGCAACTCTCGTCTCCTACCCCCCTCACCGGCTTCGCTCTGGAGCAGGTCTTCGACGCTCAAGAGCGAGGCCGAGCAGAAGGCGAGTGCGGATCGCGGCCCGGAAGGGGACGTGCCGGTGGGGCCCCGGTTGCCCGAGGCCCCACGGCTCCCTCCCGATCGCCTAGCGTTCGTAACGCTCGCGCTTCCTGTTGCCGGCCCACAAGAGGCCCATCCCGAGCGTCAGAAGTGCGAACGCCAGGGCCGTTAGTGGCACCGCCGATTCCGGTCCGGTGAACGCGATCCCGCCGGGCGGAGTCCGTGTCGGGCCGGTGGTCGGCGTCGGGGTGACCGTCCGGCCGAGGACGACGGCGGTGCGAACCCTGGAAGGGTTCGTGTCGCAGTCCGTCTGCGTGCCTCCCACGATCTCGACACAGACCTCCGCGACGTTCACGATGGCCGTCCCCTGAGCGGGGGAGTAGTTGTTCAGCGTGAACGTACAGGTGACGCTCTCATCCGGGTCCAGGGTCACCCCGGCCAGGCCGGCGCACTTGGCGACCAGCAGGTCGACGGTGGTCTGACCGAACGAGTCCGTCAGGTCCTGGATCTCGACCTCGAAGTCGCTGGTGTTGGTGATGACCAGCTTGAAGTTCACGTCGAGGCCGTCATTCTTCGACTGCTCATTGTTCGAGTAGATGCCGTCTTCGTTCGCGTCGTTCGTCTTCTCGATCAGGACGGACACGGTCGGCGGTGGCGTCGTCGGCGGTGGCGTGGTCGGAGGTGGCGTGGTGGGCGGAGGCGTGGTCGGCGGGGGAGATGTAGGTGGCGCGACGAACGCGCACCCGGCACGCCACATGGCCTGGCCCGCGGTGGTCCAGTTGAGGCCGCTGTGCGGCATCGCGGTCCCGTCGTCATCGACGTCCGGGATGATGTCGCCCCACTCGATCTTGTCGTCCTTCAGGTCCTGCGCGACCTCCAACGAGGATGCGAGCGGACCC
>CAZMNP010000049.1:0-16396 GCA_964567675.1 uncultured Actinomycetes bacterium | reverse complement strand
GTCCCACCCCCGGAGCTGCCAGATGTCGTGTTCCGGGTGATGCTGGACATTCCGGCGTCACCTGATCCTTGACGGAGCTCCGGCTGATCCTTGACACCGGCTCCGCCTGATCCTTGACGGTGGCTTCGGCTGATGCTTGACCACCGCCCATCTCGTTCAGGAGGTGGGCCGTGCTGGTGGAGCTCAGCGTCATGGAACAGCGGTACCAGGCGGGTCCGGTCCCCTCGGTGCGTTGTTGTGGGCCCCGCCTGCCTGCCTCAACATGGCGGGCGGGAGGGGGCTCGGACCCATCCGTGTCGCCTACACCATCGCGGAGGCGGCGTCTATCTCCTTCCCCGCGTGTCGAACCCCGAACGCGAGCATGATCTGCATGATGCCCTTGAACAGCGCGAATAAACCGACCCAGAACAAGATCAGGTACGACCGTTGAGCCAACGCGTACGCGCGGTCGGATCCGGACACCCAGAACGCCAGCAGGAGGAGAAGGACGCCCGTGATCAGACCGACCCACCAGTAGGGATTCGTCGCGCGCGTACTTACCGCCCGAGCGATCTCGAACACGCCGTAGAAGACCAAGATCAACCCCAGCATGGATGCGAGCGCGAAGAAGGTCTCGATCGGCGTGATCAAGCCCCACAGCCCGCCGAGGAAGAAGATGAACGCCATCACGTAGTGCCAGATCTTCCATCCTCCGGGTACCAGGCTGGCCACGGTCACCTCGTTCACGGCGGCGACGATGAACACCGCGCCGATCAACACGCCCACGGCCGCGACCGAGGTCACGTCCAAGCGCAGCACGATCCACGCGATCAGCAGCCACGCGATCCCCGACACGAGCAGGATCCACCAGTAGCGGGCCCCTTCTCGAACGATCCTTCGTTCGTCGGCCATCATGACCTCTCCTCCCTTCGTGAATCGACTGGCGATGTCGCCGAACTCCGACGGCGAGCTCTACGTCAGCGACTCGAGATCGCCCATCAGCTCGTCGCCAAGTCGTCAGCGTCCATCTGCGCAAGGATCGCGTCCAGGACCGCGTACTCGGCCTCCTCGACGGCCCCGAACGCGAAGTCGATCGCATCCTCCGCATAGACGCCGGCGACGTCCGCGTCGAACTGAGCCGACTTGGCATCGGCCTTCGCCTTCTTCGCATGGACCTGTTCTCTCGCGGTGGAGATGTGCCTGGCCCAATCCGATCGGACGCCCGCCCACCAGTCCGAGGCCTTGCCCTCCGCCGCCTCGCCGCGCTGCTGCAGCTCATCAGCCTTGTGCTGTGCGGCCTCCGACGCCTGGTCGACCTCCGATCGCAACTTCTCCCTGGCAGTGCTCGAGGCGGCGCGAGCACGATCCTCGGCCTCCTTCGCTCGTTGCGCCAGCTTCGCCAAACGATCTGACAGTGCCATCGTGCAGCTCCTTCCTCCCGGCATCGGTGCCGACGCCACATCTCCGACGTGTTCACCGTAGGACCCAACCGGTGCGCTCGCATCCGTGGATCGACCAGGGGACCACCGGTCGGGATGGAGTAGATCCGCCCGCGGAGGCTCGGCCGTCTACGCGGTGCCCGGGCCGGGGTGCGGATCACCGTCGAACCGCATCCGAACGAGCTCGGTCCGGGATGAGATCCCGAGCTTCGTGAAGACCTTCCGCGATCTGGTCGAGGATTCCGACCGTCGGTTACGAGGCGGACTCGCCTCCGATGTATCCGATGACCACCGCAAGAACGAGGCCGGCGAAGTCGTAGATCTTGGCCGGATCGTCGACCCAATCCAGGGATTCGGCGGCGATCGCGACTGCCAGTAGAATCAGGAAGAAGATCACCGCGAAGACGATCCTCCCGAGCTTGTAGTGCTTTGTCGCCGCGGCTGCATCCTGCGCAAGGACCGGTGCCTCAGCAGCCGCTACCTGCTTCGCGTCCGCGGTCGGCCTCTCAGGTGCTTCATAGGCCCTCGTGAGCGCCGCCTCGATGGACGTAGCGTTAGCTTCTCTTTCGACGAAGAGACCCACGGCTTCCCCTTTCTCCAGGTTAGGGGCGAACCGTACCTCTCTGCCTGCTCATGGGTGGGGCGAGGGGCTGCCGTCCTCACCCCGCCATCGTAGCGTCGGGTTATGTCTTGCGGTTGTCGTTGGGGTCGAGACCTGCTTCGAACGCTCCAGCTGCCCTGCACCTCGCCGCCGTCATGATTGATGGGAACGGAAGACTTGCCTGCCGCAGCGGGTGCGACCGTCGATGTGTCCCGCATGTGTCCCGTCGCGGACCGCGAGAAGGCGAAGAATGTCGATCACTACCGGTCAACGAACCCGCTGGTCACAGCCCCTTTCGGGCTGATTCGCGCTGCCTAGGGAACCGCCTGAATCAGACTGTTGATCCGTAGGTTGCGGGTTCGAGTCCCACCCCCGGAGCACGGAAGACCCCTCAGACGACGATGACGACCTTGCCTCGAGTCTGTCCCGATTCCAGGTAGCGGATCGCCTCGGGAACCTCGCTCAAGGGGAACGTCCGGTCGATCACCGGTGTGATCTTGCCGGTTTCGATGAGTTGCTTCAGGACGACCAGGCGGTCTCCGGGGTCCTTCGCGCCGCGGAAGGGATGCAGGTGACTCACGAACGGTGAGATCACCATGAGCTTGAAGAAGCGTCCCAGGCTCCCGAACCACGGATGCCCCGATCTGCCGTACTGATCGTGCCCGATGAGCACGTACGTTCCGTCCGTCGTGAGGGCGCGCTTGGAGGCCGACCACGGTCGGGTCCCGGCGATATCCAGGATCACGTCGTAGCGCTCGCCGCTCTCGGTGAAATCTTCCTGTGTGTAGTCGATGACCCGGTCCGCGCCGATCGACCGGAGCATGTCGAGCTTCGCGGGGGCATCCACGCCGGTCACGTCCGCTCCGTACGCCTTGGCGAGCTGCACCGCGAAGGTCCCCACGGCTCCGCCCGCGCCGTTGATCAAGACCCGCTGTCCGGATCGGACTCGTCCCTCGTCGCGAACGGCCTGCACCGCCAGCGATCCGGAGGTGGGCACCGCCGCCGCCTGCTCGAACGTGAGTTCCGCCGGCTTCAGCTCGAGCCTGGCTTCCGGAACGGCGGCGTACTCGGCATAGGCGCCGCCGTTGCGCCACAGGTTGGCGAAGACGCTCAAGCCGAACACCTCGTCGCCCGGCTTGAACCGTGTCACGTTCCTGCCGACCGACTCGACGTGCCCGGCCAGGTCCGTTCCCGGAACAACGTTCTTCGGTTTGCGCAGCCCGGAACCCATGACCCGCAGGACGAAGGGGACCCCTTTCATGGCGTGCCAGACATCTGGATGGAGGGAGGCCGCGCGGACCCGGACGAGCACCTCGTCGTCGCCGGCGGTAGGCCGGTCGATCTCGCGGAGCTCGAGGACGTCGGCCGAGCCGTACCGCTCCTGGACGATCGCCTTCATCGTGTACCCATGAGCGTTCGCGTCCGTTCGAGTGACGCCGACGCGCCATCCGTGACGAGGGTCGTGTCCACGACCGGGGTCACGAACCGGAAGCCTCGTTCAGCCATCGCGGCGGTCCGCTCGGGAGACGGAGCATGCACTCCGGCGACGATCTCGTGGCGCTTCGCCGCGTCCACGACCGCGTCGAGGGCTTCGAGCAACCGGGGATCGCCGAGATCGGCGAATGTCTCGAGCCCCAACCCCAGACTGAGGTCCGAGGGCCCGACGTAGATCCCATCGAGACCCGGCGCCGACGCGATCTCGTCGAGGTTCCCGAATCCCTCCGCCGTCTCGATCATCGCGAAGGTGAGGATGACCTCGTTCGTCCTCGTGACGTGCTCGCGCCCGGCGCCGAGTGCACCGTGCACCGGTCCATAGCTCCGGATCCCCAGGGGTGGGTACCGGCACGCCGCGACGAACGCCTCGGCCTGGGCCCGCGATCCGATCATCGGGCAGACGATGCCCCGGGCTCCGACGTCGAGCATCCGCATCAGCTCGGCTGGGTCGTTCCAGCGAACGCGGACCAGGGGAGTGGCGCCCGCGGCCTCGATCGCCGCGATGATCCGGGCGGCATCGTGCGGCTCGGCGGCGCCGTGCTGGAGGTCGAGCGTCACCGAGTCGAAACCGGCCGCCGCGACCGCAGCCGCCGACGCGGCGCCTTCCAGCGTGAGCCACGCGTTCAGCGCGGTTCCGCCGCGCGCCCACGTTCCCCGAAGCCGGTCGGTCGGCACGCGCGCATCCTAAACGGGCTCGCCTTCCGTCCGCCGCCGTAAGATGGCGGTATCCGCAGGCCATGGCTCGTAGGCCGGCGCTCGAAGGAAGGTCCGCAGTGTCCGACGATCCGACGAATCCGGACGAAGAACCGATGTACCCGGACGAAGAGCAGGTGCCCGAAGATCCCGAGGCCGGGCACGACGACATCATGAAGAGGCTGGTCGACTACCAGAAGCAGCTGCGCGAGGGAGTCGAACCCACCGAGGCCGCCGCGGTCGCGTGGCACCGCGAGCCGAGGGGATCCGCGCAGACCGAACCGCCAGAGCAACCCGCGCAACTCGAAGACCCCGCGCCGGCCGAAGAGCCGAGCACCTCTTGGAGGGAGCCGGACTTCGTCGATGTTTCCTCGCCCGCTCCCGAAGGCGAGGCCGAGGCGGCCGCGCAGTCGGAGGAGCCGGCCGAGGTTGAGTACTTCGACCAGCCTTCCGACCGGGTCGAGATCCTGACGAGCGAGGAGGCGGAGGCCACTCCGGCGCGACCGTGGGAGCGTCCGCCGGCTTCCGATCCGGAGCCGCCGAGAACCGGGGTTTCGGACCGAATCGCACAGCTCGAGGGCACGCTTGACCGGCTGAGCCAGCTCCTCGGCGATCTCCGCGAGAACTTCCAGGGGATGGCCGTTACTGCCGACGAGCGACTCGCTGCCATCGAGGCCGAGATCGAACGCAACCGCGAGCGTCCCGACGACCTCACCTGAGGGTCGACCGCTCCGCCTAGACTCCTGGCTTGCGGGGCGGTAGCTCAGTTGGTCAGAGCAGCGGACTCATAATCCGTCGGTCGCAGGTTCGAGTCCTGCCCGCCCCACTTGATGTGTCGTGTTCCGGGTGATGCTGGACATTCCGGCGTCACCTGATCCTTGACGGAGCTGGGACATCTTCAGCCGCGTGATTCCCGAGATGAGTCGTGAGGGAAGGCTCGAGAAGCCCCTTTACGCTGACGGAGGATCGGAAGGAACCGTGAGTGGCGTCCAGCGCTCCAGAGACTGAAGGAGCCTTCCAAGCTGAGCTTCTCGAGCGACTGAGATCGGCCCTCGAGCCGCGAGTCAGTCCGGACGTCGGACCACGAAGCTCGCCGCCTGACCCTGTCGCTTCGGGTCGTATCCGTTGAGCTTCACGAAGGACCCGGGATTGGCCTCCGCGCAGGCCGCGATCTCGGCGAGGACCTCATGCGCCGTCGTCGCGTCGAACATCGGCAGCTTCCACATACTCCAGTACACGCTCCGCGGCCCGGGATCGGCTGTGTACTCGATCGCCGGCACCAGCCCGTTGCCGAGGATGGAGTCGATCTGCGCGGCGAGCTGTGCTTCGCTGAATGGCGGGAGGTAGGAGAAGGTCTCCATGCGCCGGGTCGACCCCGCCGGCGTCATCGCTTCGCCTCCGATGGGTCCAGTGCATCGACGGCCTCGAAGTTCTGGAACGAGATCTCCTGCCACAGATCTAAGGCCGTGCGGAGCTCCGGAGAGTGCTTCGCGGCCGTGGCCAGGATATCCGGCCCCTCGATCTCGAGTTCCCGCCCCTCGTTGCGAGCCTGAACGACGGCGTCGAGCGCCACGCGGTTCGCCGAGGCGCCGGCCGCGTTGCCCCACGGGTGGCCGAGGGTCCCGCCGCCGAACTGGAAGATGGCATCGTCGCCGAAGATGGCCAGGAGGTCGGGCATGTGCCCGACGTGGATCCCGCCGGATGCGACCGGGAACATCCCAGGCAGGGACGCCCACGGCTGGTCGAAATAGATGCCGCGGGAACGATCTTCCTCCACGAAGTCCTCACGCAGCAGGTCGTTGATGCCGATCGTGGAGGCTCGATCCCCTTCGAGCTTGCCGACCACCGTTCCGTTGTGGACGTGGTCCGCCCCGATCATCCGGCACCACTTGGCCAGCACCCGCCAGTGGACCCCGTGATTTCGCTGACGGTCCAGTACCGCGTGCATCGCGCGGTGGACATGCAGGAGCATCCCGTTGCGTCGGCACCAGTTGGAAAGCGTCTGGTGCGCCGTGAATCCAACCACGAGGTAGTCCACCATGATGATCGGGGAGCACTGCTTCGCGTACTCCGCGCGCTCGAGCATCTGCTCGACGTCGGGCGCCGTCACGTTGAGGTAGTGGCCCTTGCGCTCGCCGGTCTCCTCTTCGGCCTTGCGGATCGCCTCGGCCACGAAGGAATAGCGGTCCCGCCACCGCATGAACGGCTGCGAGTTGATGTTCTCGTCGTCCTTGGTGAAGTCGAGGCCCCCGCGGAGACATTCGTAGACGGCCCGGCCGTAGTTCTTGGCGGAGAGTCCGAGCTTCGGCTTGATCGTGGCGCCGAGGATCGGACGCCCGTACTTGTTCAGCATGTCCCGTTCGACCTGCATCCCATGGGGCGGACCCCGGAACGTCTTCATATACGCCATCGGGATCCGAAGGTCCTCCAGCCGAAGGGCCCTGAGGGCCTTGAAGCCGAGCACGTTGCCGATGATCGAGGATGCCATGTTCGCGACGGATCCCTCTTCGAAGAGATCCATGTCGTACGCGACGAGGGCGATGCTTTGATGCTGCTCGCCTGGGACGGGTTCGAGCCGGTAGCACTTGGCCTTGTACCGCTCAAGGTCGGTGAGGCGGTCGGTCCAGACCGTGGTCCAGGTACCGGTGGAGGATTCCGCCGCGACCGCTGCCCCCGCTTCCTCCGGCGCCACGTCGTCCTGGGGGGTCACGCGGAAGGCGGCGAGGACGTCGGTGTCCTTCGGCGTGTAATCGGGTCGCCAGTAGCCCATGTCGCGGTACTGCTTCACCCCGGGGTCGAACATCCGAGATGCCTCTTCCACCATCGCCCGTCGCCTCCGGATCGATCCCCTCGTGGCCCCTCGTGGGTCGTTCGCCGCCTATCGTAGGACGGTCGAGTTCCCGAGGTCTATTGAATCTTCCGCGTCTTTAGATAAAGGTAGGTTTATGACTCTCGTACAGCTTCGGATCTTCCTCGCCGTAGTCCGGCAAGGGTCCGTGAAGGGCGCGGCCGCAGAGCTCCTCGTCACCCAGCCCGCCGTCTCGGCCGGAGTGGCCGCGCTGGAGCGAGACTTCGGGGTGGCGCTCCTGGCGCGGGAAGGACGGGGCGTGCGGCTCACGCCCGCGGGGGAGGTCCTGGCCCGGTACGCGGCAACGTCTCTGGGCCTCCTGGAGCAGGGGCGCGATGCCGCCACCGCCGCCGCCCACCCGGGGAGGGGCCGGTTGCGGCTCGCGGCGGTCACCACGGCCGGCGAGTACGTGGTTCCTCCCCTCCTCAAAGCCTTCGGGACGAGGTACCCGGACGTGGAGATCTTCCTCGAGGTGGGGAACCGAGCGCTCGTGATCGAGAGGCTCCTCGACCGGCGGGCCGACCTGGGGATCGGGGGTCGACCCCCTGAAGACGGGCGGATCCAAGGCGCGCCGTTCCTTCGAAACACGCTCGTGATCGTCGGCTCGCCCGATCACGAGCGGAACGTCCGCGGTCCGGTCGCGCCCGGGCAGCTGCAGGACGTCTGGCTCCTGCGGGAGCCCGGCTCCGGAACCGCGGCAACGACCGAGGAGTTCCTGGCCGACCACGGCATCAAGCCGCGCGCGATCCTTCGGCTCGGCAGCAACGGCGCGGTGAAACAGGCGGCTTCCATGGGGATGGGGATCACCCTCATCTCGGCTCATGCCGTCTCACTTGAGCTGTCGGCCGGAACCTTGACCCGACTCCGTGTCCGGGGCACTCCGATCGAGCGTCGGTGGTTCGCCCTGCATCTCGAGGGCGACTTCCTGCCGGGCCCGGCCGAAGCGTTCCGCGACTTCGTCCAGACCGCTACGGCCCGTCGAGCCGTCGGCCATGCACAGCCCGCTGTGAGGATCCCCGGTTGACAGGACTCCGGAGGTCGCCGACGCGGTCATAGAATCGCCTGGATGAGCAGCCCTCGAGACAGGAGTAGCGTCGAAGCCGAGAACCGGCTGCTCCGTCGCGCAATCGAGACGATCACGTCTAGCCTGGAACTGGACGACGTGTTCGGAGCGACCATCGATCTTGTTACCGAGACGACCGGCGGCGACGTCTGCTTCCTCTTCCTGTGGGATCCGCTGCACGAGCGCCTAGACCTTCGAGCGGCGTCGGCCCCGTTCCAGGAGGCGGTCGGCAAGGTGCAGCTGGAGCTGGGCGAAGGCATCTCGGGCTGGGTAGCCGAGCACCGCGAGGTCGTCGTCATCCCCGAGGACAAGTGGGCGGACTCACGCTGGAAGTACTGGCCCGAGCTACGGGGAGAGCTGTTCAACTCGATGCTGTCCGTCCCGATGGTCTCCGGCTCGGGCGAGCTGGTCGGGGTGTTCAACGTCCACTCGCGTGGTCGTCCAGAGTTCTCCGAGAGCGACGTCGAAGTGCTCCGCCTCGTCGCGTCCCTTATCGCTCGAGCGATCGAGAACGCCAACCTCTTTCGAGCACTCGCCGAGAAGGAAGCGACCCTGGAACAGCTCGTACGCATGACGATCGATGCCCAAGAAGAGGAGCGCCGGCGCCTGGCCACCGAGATCCACGACGGCCTTACGCAGACGCTGATCTCGATCTGGTACCGCCTGCAGGCTTGCGGGAACAGCCTTCGAGATAAGCCAGACCGCGCCGAGGGGGAGCTCGCGACGGCCCGCGAGCTGGTCGACGCCGCGCTCGGAGAAGCTCGGGGGGCTATCTACGACCTTCGCCCGTCGATCCTTGATGACCTTGGTCTCGCCCCCAGCCTCCGGACCCTGGCGTTCCAGCAGCTGCAGGGCGAGGTCGAGATCGAGCTCGCGGTGGAAGACGGGATCTCCCTGCCGCCCCACCACGAGGTCGCGGTGTACCGCATCGCTCAGGAGGCCGTGACGAACATCCGCAAGCATGCGGAGGCGAGCCGGGTGAGCCTCGCCCTGCGTGAAGAGCCGGGGAGCGTCCTGTTGCTCGTCCGCGACGACGGACGCGGATTCGTGGCGGAGGCCCCACACACGCAGGGCCCGGCCACGTCGTTCGGCCTGACGGGGATGAGCGAACGCGCCTCCCTGATCGGCGGGCGCTTGACGGTGAGGAGCGCCCCGGGAGACGGGACGGCGCTCGAGCTGCGGATCCCCAAGCAGCCGGTGGAGGTCGCCGGATGAGCCCACCCGTGCGCGTGGTGATCGTCGACGATCACCGGATCGTCCGGGAAGGCCTGCGGGCGATGTTGAACGGTGTGGGTGAGATCGAGATCGTGGGTGAGGCGGAGGACCTCGACGGTGCTTTGGAGGCCATCGCGGCCGCACGGCCCGACGTCATCCTCCTCGACGTCCGGCTCCAACGCAGCAGCGGGCTCGACGCCTGCCGAACGATCATCGAGCGCCACCCCGATGTGAAGGTGGTCTTCCTCACCGTCTACGAGGACGAGCAGTACGTGTTCGAGGCGCTCCGTGTTGGGGCGAGTGGATACATGCTGAAGAAGGTCGTGTCCGAGGACATCGTTCGGATGCTCGAGGCCGTACAGGCGGGCGACGTCGTGATCGACCCCGCGCTCGGTGGGCAGATCGCGCAGCGAGCGGCGACCCTGCGAACAGGCACCGACTGGCCCGGCGCTCACCTCGGTCTCACCCAGCGCGAGGGTGAGGTCCTGGCCCATCTGGTCGACGGACTCGACAACCGAGCGATCGCGCAGACGCTGTACATCAGCGAGGACACGGTGAAGTCGCACATGAAGAGCATCCTGCGAAAGCTGGGTGCCAAGGATCGGGGACAGGCCATCTCGATCGCGCTCAGAGGCGGTCTCATCCGCTAGGACACGGCCGGCCGCTGGGTATCGGACCCTTTCGAGGGAGGACCGATTCCCCCCAGCCATCCCCACGCTGGGGCATGGCTCCGGCGGGCGTTCCCTATAGCCTTTCCCCGCGCGACGGAGCCACGTCGAGCGACCGGGCTACGTGTGGGAGGAGTCCGATGAGACCGGTCATGCTTGCGATCGTCGGCGACAGCGCCGCCGGTAAGACGACCCTGACCGAGGGCATCATGCGTCTGCTGGGCGAAGACCGAATGGCGGTGATGTGCACCGACGACTATCACCGCTACGACCGCGCCCAGCGCCGGGAGCTAGATATCACACCGCTCGACGTCGCCTGCAACTACATGGACATCATGGCGCAGCACCTTCGGTTGCTCGCGGCCGGAGAGCCGATCCTGAAGCCCGTCTACCAGCACGAGCACGGCACTTTCGGGCCTCCCGAATACGTCGTCCCTCGACAGTTCACCGTCGTGGAGGGCCTACTCGGCCTGACCACGAAACCGATGCGCGACTGCTTCGCGGTGAAGGTGTACCTGGACCCTCCGGAAGAGCTGCGCCGTCGGTGGAAGATCCAGCGTGACTGCGCGAAGCGCGGCTACTCACCCGAGCAGGTCGCTAAGGACCTCGAGCGACGTGAGCCGGACTCGGCAACGTTCATCCGGCCCCAGCGCGGCTCCGCCGACATGGTCGTGCGGTTCGAACCTCCGAGCGGGGCCGTCGACAGCGCCCACCTATCCCTCCACATGGTGCTGCGACCGACGATCTCTCATCGCGACATCACCGAGCTCGCCGAGAAGGCGGCCGCGGAAGGATGCTCATCGATCCAGCTGGGCATCGGGCGCGACGAGAACGACCCCGTCGACCTCCTGGACGTCTCCGCGAGCATCACCCGCGAGGAAACCGCACATGTGGAGTCGCTGCTCTGGGAGCAGATGGACTTCGACCATCATCTCGAGCGCAGCGACATCGGCACCTTCGTCGAGGGCAACCGACGGCGCCATTCCGACACGCTGGCCATCGCCCAGCTGTTCATCGCCTACCACTTGCTGGATGCTGCCGCGGGCCGAACCGACGCACGAGCGAAGGGGTGATCCCCCCGTGGCAGCGGGTGTGGGCTCGATCCTCCTCCCCGACGAACCCCTGAGGACCCTGGACGCGTACATCGCGCGCGAGGGAGGCAAGGCTCTGTCCATGGCCCTCGCGGGATCGCCCGACGAGGTGATCGACGAGGTGATGGCATCGGGCCTTCGGGGCCGGGGAGGAGCGGGCTTCCCGACCGGGGTCAAGTGGCGGGCGGTCCGGGACGACCCGTGCCCGACGACATACCTCGTGTGCAACGGAGCCGATGGGGAACCGGGGACGTTCAAGGATCGTTGGCTCCTGCGCGTGGATCCCTACCAGGTGCTGGAAGGCGTCGCCATCGCCGCCCACGCCATCGGAGCGAAGAAGGCGTTCATCGCGCTGAAGGGGGCGTTCGAGCGAGAGATCGCCATCGTGCAGCGGGCCATCGCGGAGATGCAGGGCAGCGACATGCTCGGGCCGATCAAGATCGAGGTCGTCCAAGGACCCGACGAGTACCTGTTCGGAGAGGAGAAGGCGCTCCTCGAGGTGATCGAGGGGAACGACCCTTTGCCCCGGATCCTCCCCGCGTACAGGGTGGGGCTGTTCGCCACGCAGGGGTCCAGCAACCCGACGGCGACGAACAACGTCGAGACCCTCGCGAACGTGCCGCACATCGTGCGCGAGGGCGCGCGCTGGTTCCGGTCGTTCGGCACGCAGACTTCCCCCGGAACCATGGTGTTCACGCTCTGCGGGGACGTGCGACGTCCCGGCATCTACGAACTGCCGCTCGGCACGCCGCTGCGCACGCTCGTGGACGACATCGGAGGAGGTCCTTCCCGGGGGCGAAGGGTCAAGGCCGTCGTCCCCGGCGCCTCGAGCTCGATGCTCTCCTCAGAGCAGCTCGACACCCCGATGGACTTCGATTCGATGAAGGCGGTGGGGTCGGGGCTCGGGTCGGCGGGCTTCGTCGTGTACGACGACTCCGCCTGCATCGTGGACGTGACCCTGAGCTTCTCCCGCTTCCTCTCGATCGAGTCGTGCGCTCAATGCCCCGCGTGCAAGCAGGGCGCGGGGGAGATCACCGGATGCCTCGCGCGGATCGAGCAGGGCGAAGGCTCGGAGTCCGACATGGAAGCGGCCCTCGCCCGAACTCGCACCGTGACCGGCGGCCAGCGGTGCGCCCTTCCCTCCGGTGAGTCGCTCCTGGTGCAGAGCGCGTTCCGGCTCTTCGGGGACGAATTCGGTGAGCACCTCGGCCGGGCCTGCCCAAGACCCCGCCGGCTCCCGGTTCCCAAGCTGCTGGACTTCGACGAGCAGGCCGGACGGTTCGTCTACGACGATCGCTATCGCCTGAAGCGGCCGGACTGGACCTACCGGGCACCGGACCCCCTTGTGAGCACGTGGGGTGGGGAGCCGGCATGAAGGTCGGAGACCTCGCCACCGCTGATCCTCTCGTGGTCGCGCCTGAGGAGTGCTTGCGCGCGGCGGCGCGCGCCATGGCCGAGCACGACGTGGGCGCGGCGGTCGTCGAGGAGAAGGACGAGATGGTGGGGATCGTGAGCGAACGAGACATGCTCCGGGCCATGGCCCAGGGAAAGGATCTCGACGTCACCCGGGTCGATGAGGTGATGACCCGCGATGTCGTGACGGTGGGTCCGGATTGGGAGGTCTACGAGGCCACGGCCGAGATGGCCGACCACCACATCCGCCACCTGGTCGTGCACGACGGCGAGCAGGTGCTTGGGATCTTGTCGGTGCGCGATGTGCTCCTGGCCGGCCAGCGGGTGGAGCTCACCGGCGGTCACTGGGCCGTGCTCCGGGACCCGTTGACGTTCACGATCCGAGAACGCCGGCGCCTCCAACGGTACCTGCTCATGCTCCGCGGGGACGCGCCGGCCGAATTCGAGATCGG
This sequence comes from uncultured Actinomycetes bacterium, assembly GCA_964567675.1. Classification (GTDB taxonomy): domain Bacteria; phylum Actinomycetota; class UBA4738; order UBA4738; family HRBIN12; genus CALGFI01. The sequence continues at coordinate 3,440 of CAZMNP010000049.1, read as the reverse complement.
TGGTCTGATCGGTCTCCTCGTGGGGAGCTGGTCCTTCGATGGGCCGCTCCCGCACAGTCCGGAGGGTCTGCAGTCGATCCAGGCGGGGGACTACGAGCTGCTCAGGGCTGCCGTGCTCGCCGAGCTGCCCGACCTGCAACGTGCGGTGCACCCGTCCCCGGGCTGGCGGCGGAGGTAGCGACGAGATGCGACGGAACGGAGCGTGCAGATGAGGGAACGGTCCGGATGACGCCTCGAGCCGGGACCTCGCGGGGAGGCATCGAGGCCATGCAGCTCGACGAGCTGTGCATCAACACGATCCGTGCCCTGGCGATCGATGCGGTCGAGCGGGCCAACTCCGGTCATCCAGGGATGCCGCTGGGTGCGGCGCCTGCCGCGTACGTGCTCTGGACCCGGTTCCTGCGACACAACCCCGCCGATCCCGCATGGTCCGACCGGGATCGGTTCGTGCTCTCTGCCGGGCACGCGTCCATGCTGCTGTACGCGCTGCTCCACCTGACCGGCTACGACCTACCGCTCGACGAGATCCGGCGCTTCCGGCAGTGGGGCTCGAGGACGCCTGGCCACCCCGAGCATTCCCTCACCGCCGGCGTCGAGACCACGACCGGCCCGCTGGGTCAGGGGTTCGGCAACGCCGTGGGCATGGCGCTCGCAGAGCGGATCATGGCCGACCGCTTCAACCTTCCCGAGTTGGAGATCGTCGACCACCACACGTACGTGCTGTGCTCGGACGGCGACATGATGGAAGGGGTGGCCGCGGAGGCGGCGTCGCTCGCCGGCCACCTGGGCCTCGGCAAGCTGATCTGCCTGTACGACGACAACGACATCTCGATCGACGGGCCCACCGACCTATCTTTCGGCGAGGACGTCGGGCGCAGGTTCGAGGCCTACCGCTGGCACGTGCAACGTGTCGAGGATGGCAACGACCTCGAGGCTCTGGAGCTGGCCATCGGCGCTGCGCGGGAGGAGTCCGAGCGCCCGTCGATGATCGTCGTCGCGACGCACATCGGGTTCGGGGCTCCGACCAAGCAGGACACGGCTGCCGCCCATGGAGCTCCCCTGGGCGCGGACGAGGTCGCGGGGTGGAGGGCTCGCTACGGGTGGCCGGATGCAGAATTCTTCGTCCCCGATGCCGCACGACGGCGGTTCGGAGAGGTCGCTGAGCAGGGCGCCGCCCTCGAGTCGAGCTGGCTTCGTCGCTTCGACCGCTGGGTGGGAGCGGCGCCCGATCTCGCGCTCGAATGGTCACGGACCATGGCACGATCCCTTCCTCCCGACTGGGAAACGCATCTCCCCGACCTCCGGGGAGAGGAGAAGATGGCGACCCGGAAGGCCTCGGGGAAGGTCCTCGCCGCCCTGGCCCCCGCGATCCCAGAACTGGTGGGGGGCTCGGCCGACCTCACCGAGTCCAACAACACCGCGCTCCCCACGGAGCAGCCGTTCACACGCGGGCGTCCCGGTCGGTACGTGCACTTCGGCGTGCGGGAGCACGCGATGGGCGCCATCCTGAACGGGATGTCGCTGCACGGCGGCCTCCGCCCCTTCGGCGGGACGTTCCTGATCTTCTCGGACTACATGCGCCCGTCGATCCGTCTGGCGGCCCTCATGAACCAGCCGGTGATCTACGTCTTCACGCACGACTCCATCGCCCTCGGGGAAGACGGGCCGACGCACGAGCCCGTGGAGCAGCTGGCCTCGCTACGGACCGTGCCCGGTCTCGTCGTGATCCGTCCCGCCGATGCCGCGGAGACGGTGCAAGCGTGGAAGGTGGCGCTCGAACGTCTGGACGGACCCACCGCGATCGTCCTGACCCGCCAGGACGTGCCGGTCCTGGACCGCGAGCGGTTCGCTCCGGCCTCCGGCCTCGCGAGCGGTGCCTACGTGCTGGGGGAGATCGGCGCCCCACCGACCGGCGTGCTGGATGCAGCACCCGACCTCATCCTGATCGCCACCGGCTCGGAGGTCGCGCTGGCCGTGTCGGCCGCCGAGATCCTCGCGGCGGAGGGCATCGGTTGCCGGGTCGTGTCGATGCCGTCCTGGGAGCTCTTCGAGAACCGACCTGCCTCCTACCGCCAGGCCGTGCTCCCGCACTCGATCCGGGCGAGGGTGGCGGTCGAGGCCGGCGGTCCCAACGGATGGCACCGGTGGGTCGGAGACGACGGACGGATCGTGGCCCTCGACCGCTTCGGCGCATCGGCTCCGGGGGCGACCGTCCTGGCAGAGCTGGGATTCACCGCCGAGCGCGTGGCGCAGGAGGGCAGGATCGCCGTCCGCGCCGTGGGCGGGGAGAGCAGCTCGGGCCGGGTTTAGTTCGCTCGAGGCCTCACACCAGCGGAGACGGCCCGACGTCGCCTGGGTCGGGTCATGGTGCACTCAACTCGAGGTTCTCCGAGTACTCGCCCGACCTCGCCAGGCCGTTCATCCGCGCCCGGTGCTCCAATACGCGCTGGGCCGCCTCAACGTTAGCGGGGTCGCCGCCCCACACCTTGAGCGAGGGCTGTTGGAGTGCCCGTCCGTACGAGAAGGAGAGCTCCCAGGGGTGCCCGGACTGCTTGTTCATCTCGTTCAGCCGGATCGTCGCATCCTCGTCGGACATGCCGCCGGACAGGAACACGACGCCAGGCACCTCGGCCGGCACGGTCGAGGCAAGGCAGCGCACCGTCGCCTCGGCGATCTGCTCACGACCGGCCTGGTCCGGGCAATCCTTCCCACAGAGCACCATGTTCACCTTCAGCAAGGTCGCCGGAAGCTGCACACGATGCTCGGCCAGTTGCGCGTAGAGCGCCGGCAGTGTCCGTGCGGTGGCCGACTCGCACACGTCGATGTGGTGGTTCCCGTCCATCAGCACCTCAGGCTCCACGATCGGGACGAGGTCGGCCTCCTGGCATAGCGCTGCGTAACGCGCCATCGCGTGGCTGTTCGCAAGGATCGCGAAGTCGGTGGGCGTCCCCTCGCTGATCGTGATGGTGGCTCGCCACTTCGCGAACCGCGCGCCGATCTCGCGATACTCGGCGAGGCGTTCGCGGAGCCCGTCGAGCCCCTCGGTCACGGTCTCGTCGGGGAACATCGCGAGCGGTTTGGCCCCCGTATCCACCTTGATACCGACGATCACGCCGGCCTTCTCGAGCACCTTGACGAACGGTGTGCCGTCGTCGGTCGCCTGGCGGATCGTCTCGTCGTACAGGATCACGCCGCTGATATGCGCGCCTAGCCCCGGCGTCGTGAAGAGCATCTGCCGATACCGCCGGCGGTTCTCCTCCGTGGAGTCCACCCCGATCAAGTTGAAGCGCTTGTTGATCGTGCCCGTGCTCTCGTCGGCGGCCAGGATGCCCTTGCGGGGTGCCACCAGATCGCGGGCGGTCTCCCGCATCGCGTCCAAGTCCATTCAGTCACACCTCCCAGCGCGCTCCCGGTGGTATGGGCCGAGCTTACCCCGCACT
>CAZMNP010000048.1:0-16381 GCA_964567675.1 uncultured Actinomycetes bacterium | reverse complement strand
GTTCAAGGCGCGCGAGATCGAGAAGGCGTACGCGAACCTGGAATCGATCCTCAAGCGCGCTCCGACCGAGGTGGAGATCGCGGAGCGGCTCGGCTTCACGCTGCGCGAGCTCCACGACGTCATCAACCAGATCTCCTTCGTATCGGTGCTCGCGCTCGACGAGCTGCTGTCCGTCGGCAGCGACCGCGGCGAGCAGGTATCTCTTCTCGACACGCTCGCCGACCGAGGTGTCGATCCCACGACGGGACTCGAGGGGCAGGAGACGCGCGGGCTCCTGGCCGCGGCGATCAACTCGCTGTCCGAGCGCGAGAAGATCGTCGTCACCTTGTACTACTTCGAAGGTCTGACCCTGGCCGAGATCGGCGACGTCCTGGGTGTCACCGAGTCGCGCGTCTGTCAGATCCACACGAAGGCGGTCGGCCAGCTGCGTCTGCAGCTGGTCGAGACCGAGTAGCCGAACCTGTGAGCTTCATCACGGCGCGCCCTCTCGACCGGCGCTAGCGTCACCCCTCCCCAGAGGAGGCGCGCGCTCGTGCTCGTTCGTTCGATCCTCACGATGCTCGTCGGTACGCAACTCGTCGCACCCTCGGCCGCATCCCCGGTCGCCGACGGCAGTTGGGCCTGGCCCGTCCGCGGTCCCGTCATCCACGCGTTCGAACCGCCGGAAACGCCGTTCGGCGCGGGGCACCGCGGGATCGACGTGGCCGCCCCGGTCGGAGCGGTCGTCATCGCCCCGGAGGCCGGCGCCGTGGCCTTCTCGGGAAAGGTCGGAGGGCAGCTGTTCGTGACCCTGGACCACGGCAGCGGCTTGACGAGCACGTACTCCTGGCTCTCGGAGACGCTGGTGCGGAAGGGCGACGTGGTCCCTCGAGGCGCGCCGATCGCGCGCACCGGGCAGGGCCATCCCGGAGCGAGCGTTCCGCATCTGCACTTCGGCGTCCGGCTCGACGGGAACTATCTCGACCCGATGGAGTTCCTCGAGCCGCCGAGCGTCTCGGGGTTCATCCGGCTCGCACCGCTCTCCGAAGCGTCGAGCTGAGCACCGGGTCGTCCTCGCGTCTCGGCCGCGGTCCGAGGTCGGGACGGCGAGGCGCGGCTAGGATGTGCGGGCTCCACGACCCTTTCACGCTCACTCCCAGACCAGGAAGGTCCCGCTGTCCCCGAACGCGCGCCGTCGGTTGCGTGACGCCCTCGCCGGGGCGGCGCTCGTGTCGTGGGCCGTCGTCTCGGCCTTTTCGGCGGCTCCCGTGGTCGCACAGGAAACCGGTGCCTGGTCCCAGTTCCAGGGCGGCTCGGATCACCGCGGCATCCTCGTGGATGGGCCCGCACCTCCGTACCGGATCCGCTGGACGTTCCCCGCGCCCGAGGACGAGGAGCTCTCCGGTGCGGTGATCGTCGAGGACGTTGCGATCTCGGTCGGCGAGCGGGCCGTCTACGCGGTCGATCTCGCCACCGGCGAGCTCGCCTGGGAGGTCCCTCGCTCCGGAGGACCGATCTCGACCCCGGCGGTCGCGACGGGGAACCGAACCACCGTGCTCTATCTCGAGGGGCCTGGCGGGGACGACGCCACGTCTCCCTCTGCTTCCGCCTCGCCGACCCCTTCTTCGCCGTCCGCCTCACCGACGTCGTCGCCGTTGCCCTCCGACGATGTCGATGCCGACGGATCGGTCCTCGTCGCGCTGGACCTCGCCGACCAGACCGAGCGCTGGCGCGTGGCGCTCGGCGCGGAGTCGCGGTCGGGTGTGACCCTCGACGCGAACACGGCATACGTCGGCGATGAGGACGGCATCGTCCACTCGATCGCCCTCGCGGACGGGCAGGTCCGTTGGACCGCCGATCTCGCCGAGGGCTCCGGTGTTGAGGGCGCGACCGGGGCAACCGCGTGCGACGCGTTCGAAGGCGGCGCCGTCGACGTGCCCATCGGCGTCGCCGAGGACCGTGTGATCGTCGTCGGCAGGAACGTGGACGGTGGCGCGGTCGCGGTCGGCGCCTTTTCGGCGTCCACGGGGGACTGCGCGTGGCGCGTGTTCCCGCAGCTGGGCTCGAGCGCGATCTCCGCGCCCGCGGCCGCCGAGGGCATCGTCGTCGTCGGGTCCGCCGATCGTTACGTCCGGGGCCTGGCGGCCGAGGACGGGCAGGAGCGATGGTCCTCTCTCGCGCTCTCCCTGTTCTCGCCGTTCAGCGCTCCTGCGTTCCCGCCGGGAACCGTGTACGTGGCCGACCTCGGCGGTGGGCTCTACCGGCTCGAAGCGAGGGACGGCGCTCGCGTGTGGAGCTACCAGTTCAACGAGGTCGTCCTCGGCTCACCCGTCATCTCCGGCGACACCGTGCTCCTCGGGCTGAACGACGGCCGCCTGGTCGCCCTGAACGCGACCTCCGGGCACCTCGTCTGGCAAGCGGGAACCGGCTCAGGGCGGCTCGGGGCGCTCGCGCTGGCGCCCGATGCGATCGTCGCCGAGAAGGGCGGCCGGGACGCCGGCCTGATCGCCTTCGAGCACGACCCGGAGGGGCGGCTGGTGGACGTGCCTTCGCCGACGGAGCTCGACATGCCGACCACGCTCTCGCGGATCGGCCTGGCGGCCGTGATGGTGGTCGCGGCCCTGCTCGTTCCCGGGATCTTCCTGCGGCGCAGGTTCGGCGCGACGCTGCCCGAGCTCCAGGACGCGGACAACGACCGGATCCAGGACGTCGTGGATGACGAGGAGACCGAGCAGCCTTGAGCGGCAAGAGCAAGAAGCGGCGGCCCCGGTCGACTTCGGTACGGCCGAACGTCACCGAGCCCGTGGTCCAGGAGCGAGCCCCGCGCCGGGCCGGGCTCTTCGGCGGCTCGATGGTGTCCGCCGGGGACTCGTCGCTCCCGACGCTCGGCCGCTCGCTCGGCCGGGGGTTCCTCGTCGTCCTCACGCAACCGGTGTTGGTGGTCCTCGCCGTCGTCTTGGTCGCGGCGACGTGGCTCCTGCTGGTCGCGCTCGGCTTCGAGGGGGCGCCGGGCCGGCTCTCGGACACGCTCGCGATGGCACCGATCAGTACCTACTTCGACCTCGGCACCGGGGTGAGCCTGTTCGGGCTCGGAACGTCCTTCCTGATCTTCCTCGGTGTGGCGAGCGTGGTGCGGGCGGTGCTGACGGCCGTCCTCGCGGGGCTCATCGTCGAGTCGATCGGGGACGGCCGGGCGAGCCGATACGGCGTGTTGATCGGACTCCGGGCGGTCCCGACCCAGCTGGCCGTCCAGCTCGCATCGATCTCGTTCATCTTCATCGGACAAGCTGCGCTCCAGGCGCTCGGCCCGGGCATCGGGTTCCTCGGATCGGTCGCCGCCCTCGTCGGGGGTCTGTTCTTCACGGGGTTCGCACCGACCGCGGCCATCCGCCAGGGCCGCGGCGTCGTCGAGAGCCTACGGAGGTCGGGCCGGGCAGCGATGCTCCCCGGCGGCCGTCATCTGACGCTGTGCGCGCTGTACTTCATCGTCGCGCTCCCCCTCGCCCTGCTTGTCACACCGGGGAACGAGATCACCGCGAACCCCTCGCTCGCATCGTGGATCGTGGTCTTCGCGTTCAACGTCCTTCATCTCGTGTTCATGGCGGCGTTCGCCTACCGCTGGATCGTGGCCGAGCCGGACGTGCCCGATCAGCCCGTCCCTCGGCGGCAGCCGGCGCGAGCTCGGCCCACTCGCGGTCGTCGGTAGCGGGCCGCTGCATCGGCGCTGGTAGACTGCCGTTCCGCCGGTGCCGATGGCACCGAGCTCACACGCAGGAGGACCGACTCCGGGGTCCCGGCTCGCCGGGCCGGTGTCGGGGAGAGGCCTGCGGAGGAACACAACCGGAAGGAGGCGCACGTGCCCGTCGTCACCAGGCGCGAGCTCCTCGAGGCAGGCGTCCACTTCGGACACCAGACGCGGCGCTGGAACCCGAAGATGGGGCGGTTCCTGTACGGGGAACGCTCGGGCATCTACATCATCGACCTCGAGAAGACGCTGACGGGCCTCGAGGAGGCCTACGAGTTCGTCCGCGATCTGGGCCGCCGCAACGGCGTGGTCCTGTTCGTCGGGACGAAGAAGCAGGCGCAGGACATCATCGAGGAGAACGCGGCCCGCGTCGGCATGCCGTTCGTGACGACGCGCTGGCTCGGCGGCATGCTCACGAACTTCCAGACGGTCTCCCGGCGGCTGTTCCGGCTGCGCGAGCTGCGCGAGATGGAGCGGACCGGCGCGTTCGACTACCTGCCGAAGAAAGAGGCGATCCGTCTGCGCCACGAGAAGGAGAAGCTCGAGCGCAACCTCGGAGGCATGCAGAGCCTCGAGCGACTGCCCGACGCGATCTTCGTGATCGACACGAAGAAGGAGCACATCGCGGTGAACGAGGCCCGCAAGCTCGGGATGCCTGTCATCGCCATCGTCGACACCAACTGCGACCCAGACGAGGTCGACTTCGTCATCCCCGGCAACGACGACGCGATCCGTTCCGTCTCCCTGGTCACCCGGATCATCGCGGACGCCCTCGTCGAGGGCCGGCAGATCGGCCGGGAGTCGGTCGTGACCCGGGCGACCGGTCCCGAGATCGAGCCGGAGCCCGAGCCCGAGCCCGAGCCCGAGCCTGTTCCCGCCCGGGGGGCCTCCGCGCCCGGCCCGGCGGGGGAGGCATCGACGGCGGCGTCCGTGCCGCCCAACGTGGCGGCCGTCGACGAGCCCCCGGCGGCTCCGGCCGCTGCGGCCGACCCGGCGGGCTCCAGCTCGGGCGATCCGAGTGGGGCGAAGTGATGGCGGACGTCTCCGCTGCGGAGGTGAAGAGACTTCGGGATGTCACCGGGGCCGGGATGATGGACTCGAAGCGGGCGTTGCAGGAGGCGGATGGGGACCTGGACAAGGCACAGGAGATCCTGCGCACGAAGGGGCTGGGCGACACGAAGGGCCGCTCCGGTCGCGTCGCGAACCAGGGGCGGATCGAGTCCTACATCCACTTCAACAACACGGTCGGCTCGCTGGTCGAGCTGAACTCCGAGACGGACTTCGCGGCGAACACGGACGATTTCAAGCAGCTCGCCAAGGACATGGCGCTGCACGTCGCGAGCCCGAGTGCGCCGCGCTATCTCACGCGCGAAGAGGTCCCCGCGGAGGTGGTCGAGGCCGAGCGGCGGATCTACGAGGCGCAGGCCAAGGAGCTGGGCAAGCCCGACCACGTCGTCGCGAACATCGTGGAAGGCAAGATGAACGCTTTCTACGAGCAGACGGTCCTGCTCGACCAGAGGTACGTGAAGGACGACTCGAAGACGATCCAGCAGCTCCTGGACGAGGTCTCGGTCAAGGTTCGGGAGAAGGTCGCCGTGCGGCGCTTCGTCCGGTTCAAGCTGGGCGAGGACCCGGAGTAGGGTACGGGCATGTCGGAGGATCGGACCCAGGAGGCCGCGGCCCGGCCGCTGTACCACCGGGTCTTGTTGAAGCTCTCAGGCGATGCCTTCGCGCCGCCCGACACCGGATACGGGATCTCGACGCAGACGACCGGGATGCTGGCGCGCGAGCTCGCCGACGTCGTCGACCTGGGCGTCCAGTGCGCGGTCGTGGTCGGCGGCGGCAACATCTTCCGCGGCCGGCAGGCGCCGGAGATGGAGCGCTCGAGGGCGGACTACATGGGGATGCTCGCCACCGTCATGAACGCGCTCGCGCTGCAGGATGCGCTGGAGAAGGTGCACCTTCCCACCCGCGTGCAGACGGCGATCCACATGGCGCAGGTCGCCGAGCCATACATCCCGCTCCGGGCGATCCGCCATCTCGAGAAGGGAAGGGTCGTGATCTTCGCGGCGGGTCTTGGCGCCCCGTACTTCTCGACCGACACGACGGCCGCCCAGCGCGCGCTGGAGATCGGAGCCCAGGCGCTGCTCAAGGGGACAAAGGTCGACGGCGTCTACAACGCCGATCCGAACGTCGATCCGAGCGCAACGCGCTTCGAGTCGATCGAGTATCTCGACGTCCTTCGTGGTGGCTATTCGGTGATGGACGCAACCGCCATCAGCCTCGCCATGGAGAACAAGCTCCCGATGATCGTCTTCGACTTCCGGCACGAGGGGAACATCCGCCGGGCGGTCTCGGGCGAGCCGATCGGCACGCTCGTCCACGGGGGTGGAGCGTGACGGTCGAGTCGGCGATGAAGGAAGGCACCGACAAGATGGCGAAGGCGATCGTCGTCTTGAAGGACGAGCTCGCGGGGATCCGGACCGGCAGAGCCACACCCGCCCTGCTCTCCAGGATCGTCGTGGACTACTACGGGACGCAGGTCCCGATCCAGCAGCTCGCCTCGTTCAGCGTGCCGGAGCCGCGGACCCTGGTGATCCAACCCTTCGACAAGAACGCGATCTCCGCGATGGAGAAGGCGATCATGTCCAGCGACGTGGGGATCACCCCGGGCAACGACGGGAACGTGATCCGGCTCAGCTTCCCGCCCCTGACCGAGGAGCGCCGCAAGGAGCTCATCAAGCTCGTGCACCATCGCGGCGAGGAGGGACGGGTTGCCGTTCGGAACATCCGGCGCCACACGAAGGAGGAGCTCGAGAGGCTTGAGCGCGAGGGCCGCATCTCCGAAGATGACCTCGTCCGGTCCGAGAAGGAGCTCCAGAAGCAGACGGACAAGCACGTGGCCGAGGTCGACGAGGTCGTGGCGCATAAGGAAGCCGAGCTGAAGGAGATCTAGTGTCGAAGGGCGAGGGCCGAGGCGAAGGCGGCTCGGAGAGCGGCGAGGACCTGTTCGAGGATCTCGACAAGTTCTTTGCGCCCATCCAAGACGTCGACTGGCCCGAGACGAGCGATCCCTCGGCGTCGCCGAAGCAAGGGTCCCGCGACGCCGCTGAAGACGACGAGGTTCAACCCTCGACCGAAGACGGCCCCAGCTCGGCGGAGGCGGTCGCTCCCTTCGAGGGGCCGGTTCGGATCGAGTCCGACGAGGACGACCTCGAAGCCGCGACTCGCCCGACCCCCGGGCAAGAGGACCTGTTCGCGGGCCCCCCCGGAGGGGAGCGGTCCGAGGTCTCGGTGTGGTCCACCGAAGCGAGCGGCACGACCGAGGACGACACCGAAGGGGACGGCGTCAGCTCGTTCCTCTTCGAGTCCGAAGCGGAGGAGGATCTGGAGTCCGGTGAGCTCTCCGAGTCCTCGTTCGCGGCCTCGCCGAGCGCCTACGTCGACCTGCCGGGTCCGAAAGGCGAGGACGAGTCCGTCGTCGAGCTGGAGGAGGGCGCGATGGAAGCGGCGCCCGACCTCGACGCGGTCGAGGCCGCCGCCGATCATTTCGCGGAATCGGTGCGCGGCGACGTGAGCGACGAGGCCGAGCTGCCCACGACCACGCCTCGCCCGACCGAGGAGATCCAGATCGCCGCGCTCCTGGGCGACGACGAGGACGAGGCCGGGACCGACGTGGGGCAGCCCGAGGGGACGCGCACGGTACGGGTCGGGGCCGAGGGCCTCGGTGGACCCAGCTGGCAGGAGCCCACGGCGATGGAGGTCGGCACGGAGCCCGAGCGTCGCGCCGGGCGCGACGTGCCGATGGCGTTCGTGACGGGAGTGGTCCTCGCGGCCCTCGCGCTCGGCGCCCTCGCGATCGGCTCGGGTGCATTCGCGATCGTCGCGGGCGTGGCCGTCCTCCTGGCGCAGGGCGAGTTCTACTTCGCGCTGCAGAAGCGCCACTACCAGCCGGCGACGGCGCTCGCGCTCGTGTCGGGGGCGCTCGTCCTCGGTGCGGCCTACTACCGGGGCGAGGGCGCGATGCTCGCGGTGGTCACCCTCACCGTCGTGGCGACGTTCCTCTGGTACATGACCGTCCCGCCCCAGCACCGGCGGAACGTGGTCACGAACATCGCCCTGACGCTCCTCGGCGTGATCTACATCCCGCTGCTCGCGGGCTACGCGTTGGTGGTGCTCGAGCTTCCAGACGGCCGGGGCCTCGCCCTCTCGATCATCGGCCTCACGGTCGCCTACGATGTCGCAGCGTTCGTCGTCGGCACCTGGTGGGGCAGCCGCCCGCTCGCGCCGAACATCAGCCCGAAGAAGTCGTGGGAGGGCGCGATCGGGGCGACCTTCGTCACGGCCGCGGTCGCGGTCGGCGCCGTGGCGCCGTCGGTGGAACTGCTCGAAACGATCCCGCGCGCGGTCGGCCTGGCCGTCGTGGTCGGCATCTTCGCGCCGCTCGGCGATCTCGCCGAGTCCCTGCTCAAGCGGGACCTCGAGATCAAGGACATGGGCAGCATCCTTCCCGGCCACGGCGGCGTCCTGGACCGGATCGACGCGCTGCTGTTCGTGGCGCCCGCGGCCTTCATCTACCTCAGGTTCATCCTGCTCTGAGCGGAGGCCGATCCGGCTTCCCCATGGATCCGGCCCTGCGGGGGTACTCTTTCTCGGTGCGCACGCTGGTGATCCTCGGTTCGACGGGATCGGTCGGCACGCAGGCCCTGGACGTCGTTCGGCGCCACCCCGACCGGTTCAAAGTCGTCGGTCTGTCCGCGGGGACGAACCACGAGCTGCTCGTCGGCCAGATCCGCGAGTTCATGCCCCCCTACGTGGCGCTCGCCGACGAGGAGGCCGCCTCCGACCTTCGCGAGCGCCTGTCGGGCATCAAGGGCGTCGAGCTCTTCGTTGGCCACGACGCGGCGGAGACCCTCGCCCGCGACTCCGAGGCGGACATGGTCCTGAACGCGCTCGTGGGCTCCGCCGGTCTCGGCCCGACGCTCGCGACGCTGCAGGCCGGCAAGACGCTCGCACTCGCGAACAAGGAGAGCCTCGTGGTCGGCGGCGAGCTCGTCATGGATCTCATCAAGGGCGAGCCGGAACGCCTCATCCCGGTCGACTCCGAGCATGCCGCGCTGGCGCAGTGCCTGCGCGGAGAGCGGCGTGAGGACGTGAAGCGCGTGATCCTCACCGGTTCCGGCGGGCCCTTCCGTGGATGGACAAGGAACGAGCTCGCGAAGGCCTCGGTGAAAGAGGCGCTCGCGCATCCCGTCTGGCAGATGGGACCGAAGATCACGATCGACTCCGCGACGCTCATGAACAAGGGGCTCGAGGTGATCGAGGCCCATTACCTGTTCGGCCTGGAGTACTCGCAGATCCACGTCGTGATCCACCCCGAGGGCATCGTCCACGCGATCGCGGAGTTCCGAGACGGGTCGATGATGGCCCAGTTCGCGGTCCCGGATATGCGGCTGCCGATCCAGCTCGCCCTCGGATGGCCCGAACGACTCCCGTCGGGTGTCGACTCCGTCCCGCTCACCGACGGCAAGCTCACGTTCGAACCCGTGGACCGCGAGGCGTTCCAGGCGCTCGATCTCGCCTACCGCGTCGGAGAGTTGGGCCTCACCTTCCCCGCGGTCATGAGCGCGTCGAACGAGGTCGCGGTGATGGCGTTCCTCGAAGGCAAGATCCCGTTGACGCGGATCGTCGAAGTCGTCCAAACCGTCGTCGACGAGCACGAGGCACCCGCGTCGGTCGTCTCGGTGGTGAACCTGGAGCGGGCCGACGCGTGGGCCCGCCGCCGCGCCTCCGAGATCATCGAGGCGCGGTAGACCGATCGGATGGGCGCCCTCGGTCAGGTCTCCTTCTTCGTCGCCCTGATCTTCGTGATCGTGATCCACGAGGCGGCGCATTTCGGCGTCGCCAAGGCCTTCGGCATCAAGGTCACCGAGTTCTTCGTCGGGTTCGGTCCGCGGATCTGGTCCACCAAACGCGGAGACACCGAGTACGGCTTCAAATGGATCCCGGCCGGTGGCTACGTGAAGATCGCCGGGATGAACCCGTACGAGCAGGTCCCCCCCGAGGACCTTCCGAGGACGTACGGGGCGAAGCCCGCATGGCAGCGCGCGCTCGTGATCGTCGCAGGCCCGTCCACGCACTTCGTGCTCGCGTTCCTGTGCTTCTCCGTCTGGCTCGGTTTCGTCGGCCAGCCGACGTCGCACAGCCCCGAGTTGGTGGGTGTCGTCCCACGGCTCGCGGGCGAGGTTTCGCCCGCCGCACAGGCCGGATTGAGGCCCGGCGATCGGATCGTCGCGGTGGACGACATCCGGGATCCGACCGCGGAGCGCCTCATCGAGTACACGCAGGACCACGCCGACGAGCCGATCACGCTCACGGTCATCCGTGACGGCGAGACCCTGCATGTCGACGTCACGGCGGCGCTCGTGGACGAGGAGGGCGAGGAGGTCGCGAGGCTCGGCATCCTCCTCGGCGACGGCCTGCGCGAGAAGACGGGCATCCTCGGTGCGGTGACCGAGGGAGCCGACCTGATCGGCGAATCCGTCGTCGCCACCGTGGACGGGGTCGCGCGCGTGTTCGGCCCCTCGGGGATCGAGCGGGTGATCGAGTTGGTCTTCACCGATGCGCCTCGCACGGACCAAGATCCCGCGAGCGTTGTCGGCGTGGGACGGGTCGCCGGCGACTTCGCATCGCGCGGCGACTACTGGGACATCCTGTCGCTGTTCGGGTACGTCAACGTGTTCGTCGGCCTGTTGAACCTGCTTCCGCTGCCGCCGTTCGACGGCGGCCATCTCGCCGTGCTGGTCCTCGAGAAGATCCGCGGAAAGCCCGTCGACATGCGCAAGATCGTTCCCGTCTCCGCGGTGGTTGCGGCGTTCTTCATCCTGTTCACGATCGCGGTGGTCTACGTCGACCTGGTGAAGCCGCCGAGCTTCTGAGCGCGCGCCGGGCGGCGCCACCACGATTTCTCAACATGCCGCCGGATAGGACGCAACAGCCTGCGGATACGATTGCTCTCGTGACCCCCCAGACAGTCCTGGTCGTCGACGACGAAGAGACGATCGCGGAGGCGGTTCGAGCGCGCCTCGAGAACGAGGGCTATCGGGTGCTCGTCGCCGGCGACGGCGGCCAGGCCATCGAGACGGCGGCCCGGGAGCGGCCCGACCTCGTGGTCCTGGACCTGATGCTTCCGGGGATGGACGGGCTCGAGGTCTGCAAGGAGCTGCAACGCGACCGGTGGGTCCCGGTCCTGATGCTGACGGCCCGGACGGAAGAGGCCGACAAGATCGCGGGGTTCGCGGTCGGCGCCGACGACTACCTGACGAAGCCCTTCAGCCTGCGCGAGCTCGTCGTGCGGGTGCGCGCCATCTTGCGGCGCGTCGAGCGCATCGGCCAGGCGCCATCGACCGAACCGTTGCAGCTCGGTGGCATGTCGATCGATCCGACGCGCCGGCGGGTCGCCGTCGACGGGGCCGACGTGCCGCTCACCCCACTCGAGTTCGAGATCCTCCTCACCTTGGCGCGGGAGCCGGGCGTCGTGTTCACGCGCGAGCAGCTGATGGAACGCGTGTGGGGCTACCGGGACTACGCCGGTGGCCGCGTCGTCGATTCCCACGTCGCGCGGATCCGGCGCAAGCTCGGCGAGGACAGAGACGGGCCGCGGTTCATCCGAACGATCCACGGCGTCGGCTACGCCTTCCGGGAAGACGCGTGACCGTGCGGCCGTTCGAGAAGCTCCCGACGATCCGGTCCAAGCTCGGCTCCGTCATCGTCTTCGCCGTGGGTCTGACCGTCGTCCTCGTGTACTTCCTCCTGGGATTCGCGCTGCGGAACTCGTTCCGGGACGCCGATCTGGTCGAGCTGCTCCGGGTCGCACAGGAGCGAAGCACGACCGCCTCGGCGTCGCCGGCGCCGGCGGGAACGTCGCTCGCGCAGCTTCAGGATGGCGCGTTCCTCTGGTCGGGGCCCCAGCTCGCGGAGCCGCCGCGGTTCGCAGGCGGTGTCCACGTCGGGGTCGCGAACGGGGTCGAGTACGCGGCCGTCCCGCTTCGGACCGGCGACGGCCAGATGCTCTACGCCGTTCGAGAGGAACCGGGCTTCTGGGTCGCGTCGACCCGCTTCCTCTTCGAGTTCTGGTGGCAGCTCCTCGTCGCAGGGGCGGTCGCCGCGGCGACGGCCCTGTTCGTCGCTCGCTGGCTCGCGCGCGGGATGACGCAGCCGCTGCGCGAGATGGCCAAGGCCGCCAGGAGCATGGAGGCCGGCGACTACGGCCAGCGCGTGCAGACGCGCTCCCGCGACGAGGTCGGACAGCTCGCGGTCGCGTTCAACCGGATGAGCGGGGAGCTCGAGGACCTCGAACGCCTTCGCCGGGATCTGGTCGCGAACGTGTCGCACGAGCTCCGAACGCCGATCTCGGCGTTGCGCGCACTCTTGGAGAACCTGCTCGACGGCGTCGAGCGTCCCGATCCGGAGACGCTCCAGGTGATGCTCGCGCAGACCGAACGACTGGGGCGCCTGGTCGACCAGCTGCTGGAGCTGTCGCGCCTGGAGTCCGGGGACGTGCCGATGGTCCGCGAGCGCTTCACGCTGCCACCGCTCGTCGCGCGGGTGCTCTCGGAGATCGACGTGATGCGGGGCCGCCGCGACGTCGAGCTCGCCCAGGACCTTCCGAAGGACCTGCCTCCGGTGTACGCCGACGCCGAACGCGTCCACCAGGTCCTGTTCAACCTGCTCGACAACGCCGTGCGATTCACGCCGCCTGGTGGCCGGGTGACGGTGCGCGCCTCGACCAAGAACGGATCCGTCGACGTCGCGGTCGCCGACACGGGTCCCGGCATCGCGTCCGAACATCTGCCGCGCGTGTTCGAGCGCTTCTACCGCGTCGACCCCGGACGATCGCGTGACGAGGGAGGGACCGGCATCGGCCTGGCGATCGCGCGTTCGGTCGTGGAGGCCCACGGGGGCCGCATCTGGGCCGAGAGCCAGCCGGGCAAGGGCAGCGTCTTCACGTTCGAGCTCCCGGTCGACGTCGGGCGGGAGTCCGAGACAACAAGCGAGATCACAAGGAGGAGCCGTTGAAGTCGACCACGACCACCATCGAGGTGACCCCGCCGGGGCGCTACGCCTACCTCGACCTGACGGACGAGCTCGCCCGGGCGATCAAGGACTCGGGAGTCACGGAGGGCGCGATCGTCGTGTTCTGCCCGCACACGACGTGCACGCTCCTGATCAACGAGTGGGAGGAGGGAGCCCTCGAGGACTTCCGCGAGCGGGTCACCAGACTCGTGCCCGAGGACGGGTATTTCGCGCACGACGATCTCGCCAGGCGGACGCAGAACCTGGACGATCCGCACGAACGGCGGAACGGCCATTCCCACGTCACGGCGATGCTGCTGTCGTCCTCATCGCACGCGATCCCGCTCTCGGACGGCGAGCCGATGCTCGGCCGATGGCAACGGCTGATCCTGCTCGAGCTCGACGAGCCGAAGGAGCGCCAGGTCGTGTTCCACGTGTTCGGCGACTAGTTCGTCGCCTGCCTGGGAGACTGAGAGCGATGCTCGCAGAGCGCCGCAAGACCCGTCAGATCCGCGTCGGCGACGTCGCCGTGGGCGGGGATGCCCCCATCAGCATCCAGTCGATGACCACCACGAAGACCGCCGACGTGAATGCCACCCTGCAGCAGATCGCCTCGCTCGTGGCCACCGGGGTCGACATCGTCCGGGTGGCGGTGCCGCATTGGGAGGACGCCGAGGCGCTGACCGCCATCGCCGCCAAGTCGACCGTCCCGGTCGTCGCCGACATCCACTTCCAATGGAAGTACGCGATGGCGGCGCTCGAGGCCGGGATCCAGGGGCTGCGGATCAACCCGGGCAACATCAAGTACCAGGACAAGGTCCGTCTGATCGCGCGTGAGGCGAAAGCCCGAAGCGTTCCCATCCGCATCGGGGTGAACGCCGGCTCGTTGGAGAAGGAGCTGCTGGAGCGATACGGCGCGCCGACCCCCGAAGCCCTCGTGGAGAGCGCGCTGAACGAGGCGAGGATCCTCGAAGAGGAGGACTTCTTCGACATCAAGATCTCGGTCAAGCACTCGAACCCGCGGGTGATGATCGAGGCGTACCGGATGCTTTCCGCGCGCTGCGACTACCCGCTCCACCTCGGCGTCACCGAGGCGGGCCCCATGCCGATGGGCGGCGTGAAGAGCTCCGTCGGGATCGGCACGCTGCTCGCCGAGGGGATCGGCGACACGATCCGCGTCAGCCTCACCGACGATCCGGTCGAGGAGGTCAAGGTCGGGACGCAGATCCTGCAGTCGCTCGGCCTGCGCAAGCGCGGCCTCGACCTGGTCGCGTGCCCGAGCTGCGGCCGCGCCGAGGTCGACGTGCTCGGTCTGACCAAGCAGGTCCACGAGGCGCTCGAGCGCGAAGGGCTCAAGGTCCCGATCCGCGTCGCGGTCATGGGATGCGTGGTGAACGGACCCGGCGAGGCACGTGAGGCCGACCTCGGGATCGCCGCCGGAAAGGGACAGGGGTTCCTCGTGGTGAAGGGCGAGGTGATCGAGAAGATCCCCGAGGATCGGTTCGTCGAGCGCCTGATCCAGGAGGCCAAGAAGATCGACGGGGAGCGGGCCGCCGTCGGGAGCGACGGCTAGTCCGAACGCGCTTCGGGACCGCGCCTACCGGCGCGCCAACGTCAGGAAGTTACGGACGATCGTCGGCCCGTCGGGCGTGAGGATCGACTCCGGGTGGAACTGCACGCCGAAGCGCGGAAGCGTTCGGTGCTGTGTGGCCATCACCAATCCGTCGTCGCTCCACGCCGTGAGCTCGAGCTCGGAGGGCAGGCCGTCCCGCCGCACCACGAGCGAGTGGTAGCGGCCGGCCTCGAACGGGTTCGGCACGCCGGCGAGGATCCCCGCACCCTCGTGATGAACGAGCGACGCCTTGCCGTGCACCGGCGCCGCGCGCTCGACCACGCCGCCGGCCGCGATGCCGAGCGCCTGGTGCCCGAGGCAGACCCCGAGCACCGGCGTGTCGCGCGGAAGGATCGCGAGCAACTCGGGGAAACATCCCGCGTCCTCAGGCCGACCCGGTCCGGGCGACAGGATCACCGCCGCCGGGTCCCTGGCGACGAGCGCCTCCGCCGGCTCGGCGTCGCTCTTCACGACCTCCGTCGGCTCGCCGAGGCTCTCGATCAGTTGCACGAGGTTGTACGTGAACGAGTCGTAGTGGTCGACGACGAGGATCACGGGCTTGCCTCCGCATCCAGGACGGCGGGCAGGAGCGCGGCCGCCTTCGCCTTCGTCTCCGCGAGCTCGACCTCGGGGTCGGAGTCCGCGACGATCCCCGCGCCCGTCTGCACGTGCGCGCGTCCGTCGGCGACGACGGCGGTGCGGATCGTGATGCAGAAGTCGAGGTCGCCCGCGAAGGTGCAGTAGCCGACCGCGCCGGCGTACGGTCCCCGAGCGGTCGGCTCGAGCTCGGCGATGAGCTCCATCGCCCGGCGCTTGGGTGCGCCCGTCACGGTCCCGGCGGGGAACGTCACGGCCAGCGCGTCGAGGGGGTGCCGGCCCTCGGCGAGCTCGCCCTCGACGGTGCTCACGATGTGCATCACCTTCGAGAAGCGCTCGACGACCATGAGCTCGGTGGGCTGCACGGTCCCGGGAGTGCAGACGCGCCCGAGGTCGTTCCGCGCGAGGTCGACGAGCATCGCGTGCTCGGCCCGTTCCTTCGGGTCGGCGAGGAGCTCGTGCTCGAACAGGCGATCGCGGAGTTCGGTCTCGCCGCGCGGCCGCGTGCCGGCGATGGGTCGTGTGGTGACTCGACGGCCCTCCACGCGCACGAGCGGTTCCGGGGACGAGCCGGCGAGCTCCAGCCCGAGCATCCGCACGAAGAACATGTACGGCGCGGGGTTCGTGACGCGCAGACGCCGGTAAACCGGGAAGCCGCCCCGCGACGACCCGAAGCTCACGCGCCGCGACGGCACACCCTGATAGATGTCGCCCGCGAACACGTGCTCTTTCATCGAGCGCACGATCTCGCGGAATCGCTCGTCCGGCATGTTCGGCTCGCCCGCTCCCTCGTCGGCGAGGCCATCACCCGGTGGCTCGGGCCGCGGGGAGGTGTGCGACGAGAGGCGCGCGGCCAGATCCTCGAGCGCCGCGATGCCGTCGTCGTACGCGGAGGCGGGCACGTGCGCGACGAGCAGCAGACGCTGGCGCCAGTGATCGAACACGACCGCCCTGTCGATGACGAGGAGCCCGACCGGCGGACCGGGCGTCTCGCCCGGAGGGAAGGGGTGCCCGTCGAGGAGCACCGCCGCCTCGTACGACAGGAAACCGACCAGCCCTCCAGTGAGCGAAGGGAGTCCCTCGACGCGCGGCGCGTGCAGTCGCTCCGCCAGCGCGACGAGATCGGTGCGCGCGCGGCCCGTCCCCATCACGTCGAATCCGAGGTCGCGAGCGACGTCCTGCACGCGCATGCCCTGCTCGTCGACGATGACGACCGCCGCCGGATCGCCCGCGACGAATGAATACCGCCCCCATCGCTCGGACCGCTCCACGCTTTCCAGCAGGACCCCGGGACCTTCGCCAGCGAGCGCGGGGAACACGCCCACCGGCGTGGAGACGTCGGCCAGCAACTCCGTCCAAACGGGGACGAGCCG
>CAZMNP010000047.1:0-4308 GCA_964567675.1 uncultured Actinomycetes bacterium | reverse complement strand
GAACGGCTCGATCACTCAGGTAGGAAAGCGACGATCCGCCTCGCCGACGGATCCGAGCGGGTGATGGAGTACGACGTCCTCGTTCTGACGCCGGGGTCGACCTCGCGCGTGCTGCCCATACCGGGACTCGCCGAGCACGGGATCGGGTTCAAGACCGTGCAGGAGGCGATCTACCTGCGGAACCGCGTGTTGTCGCGCTTGGACGTCGCGGCGGAGACCGAGGACGACGAACGCCGGCGCGCGGCGCTCACGTTCGTGTTCGTCGGCGGTGGGTACGCGGGCGTCGAGGCCCTGGGCGAGCTCGAGGACCTCGCGCGCGACGCGATCGCGACCTACCCCTCGCTCCGTCCCGAGGAGATGCGGTGGATCCTCGTCGACGTGGCGCCGAAGATCCTTCCCGAGCTGGGACCGGAGCTCGCCGCCTATGCCGTCGAGAGGCTCGCCGAACGCGGCATCGAGGTGCTCGTCGAGACGCGGCTGGAGTCGTACGAGGACCGCATCGTGCGGCTGTCCGGTGGACGGACCTTCGCCGCAGACACGCTCGTGTGGACTGCGGGGGTGCGGCCATCCTCGATCGCTCGCAACGCGGGTCTTCCCGTCGACGACGCCGGCCGCGTCCGCGTCGACGAGCACCTGCGCGTCGAGGGCGCCGAGGACGTGTGGGCTGCGGGCGACGCCGCGGCGGTGCCGGACCGCACGACCGGCGGGATCATGCCGCCGACGGCGCAGCACGGGATGCGACAGGGACGACGGCTGGCCAAGAACCTGACCGCGTGGATCGAGGGCGGGCGCCTCGAACCGTTCGTCCACCGCAACATCGGCGCCGTCTGCTCACTCGGCCGATACAAGGGGATCGCCGTGATCTGGGGCGTGAAGCTGAAGGGGTTCCCCGCGTGGTTCGCGCACCGGACCTATCACCTGTACGCGATGCCCACACTCACGCGGAAGGCGAAGATCGCCGCGGACTGGACCGTCGCGCTGTTGTTCCCGCGCGATCTCGCGCAGCTGGGCTCGCTCGAGCACCCTCGGGAACCGTTCGAACGCGCCGCGAACGACTGAGTGGGCTTACTTGCGCTCGTTGATCTGAGCGGCGGCGGACAGCGTGGCGTTGCTCCGCTCCATGTCCGGCAGCTCATGCCCGGCCGTCAGCTCGTGCACGGCCCAGTTCGTCAGGTCGCGGATCGAGATGATCCCCACGAGCTCCTGGCCCTCGACCACGGGCAGGTGCCGGATGCGCAACCGCGCCATGTGCTCCGCGGCCTCCGCGATGTCCGTCTTGGGATCCACCGTGTCGACCGAGGTGGTCATCCGGTCGGTGACCTTCGTCGTCTTCGGATCCCCGCCTTCGGCGACGAGGTTGACCAGGTCGCGCTCGGTCACGATGCCGGCAAGGCGGTCGCCGTCCATCACGACGACGGACGAGATGCCGTTCGCGTGGAGCAGGGCGGCGACGTCCGCGTACGTGTCGGTCGGCGACGCCGTCTTCACGTCCGGGTGCATGATGTCCTTGACCTGCATCGTTGGGCCTCCCATCCGCCGAGCCGATCCAGTCTATTGCACGGCCGTTCAATGCGGCCATCCAGGCACAGGCGGGGTCAGTGGTCCGAGCGACCGCTGAAGTTGAACGACTCGACCTTCAGCCCGGGGACCCGTGAGGCGCTGAAGAAGAACTCGCTCGAGAGCTCGGTCTCGCGCCCCACCATGCTCGTCTGGGCGAGCGCTTCCAGGATGGACTGCGTGAACCGGAAGTTCTTGACGGGATGGGCGATCTCGCCGTGTTCGATCAGGAAGGTCCCGTCCCTGGTCATCCCGGTGATCGTTGACTCGAGTGGGTGGACGATGTTCGTGTAGTGGAACCGGGTCACCAGCAAGCCTCGTTCGGTCGAGGCGATCATCTCCTCGAGCGAGGCCACGCCCGGCTCCATGAACACGTTGAGGGGGAGCGGGCCCTCGGAGTTCGGCGGCGGGAGGGCGTGACCGGTGCTCTGCTTGCCCGTCTGCTTCGCGGTTCGCAGGTCGTACACGCCGTCGCGGAAGACTCCCTTCTCGATCAACATGACGCGTGAGCGCGGGACGCCCTCGAAGTCGAAGGGGAGGCCGATCGTGCCGTCCTCGCGGGCGTCGTCGTAGAGCGTGATGGCATCGGCGGCCACCTGTTCTCCCTCGCGACCCGAGAGGCACGAGCGCTCCTCGACCAGGAGTCGCCCGCCCAGGCCGATCCACGAAAGGAACCCGACGAGCGTCGACACGGCCGCGGGCTCGAGGACGACCGTGTAGCGGCCGGGATCGAGGTCGCGCGGCGCCTGCGACGCGACGGCCTTGTCGGCGGCGCGCCGTCCGATCGCCGCCGGGTCGACCTCGCCGACCGATCTCGAGAACGTCTCGGCGAAGCCGTTCCCGCCGTCGCCCCCGGTGACCACGGTCGTGATCGAGGCCTGCGTCGTCGGAGCCCAGCAGAACTGGCCCTCCGTGTTCGCGACGGCGACCTCGCTCGCCATCGTCTCGAACGCACCGGCGGCGCCGAACCCGTCCGCGCACGTCGCCACGAGCTCGGCGACGCCCTCGGCGCGATGCTCCGGCGTCGTGTTCGCGGTCGCCTCGTCGAAGCCCGAGTCGTCCTGCACGGGGTCCGGCGGCGCGAGCCCGGGGAACAGCGGATCGGGCGCCACGACACCGGCCATCTCCCGGGCGCTCTCGGCAGCCGCGACCACACCCGCCGGCGACAGGTCGTTCGTCCCGGCGACGCCCACCCGGCCGTCGAGGACGACGCGCACGCGGATGCCGGTGTCCTCGCGCCACGTGCTCTGGTGGATGGAGCTCTTCGCGAAGCGCGTGAGACCGCCCCATTCGTGCATGAACAGGACCTCGACGCCGTCGGCCCCTGGGAGCTCGAGGGCGGCCTGAGACACCCGGCGGATCTCGTCGGGACCGATGATCCCGGCCATCAGGCCACGACTCCCCGGCGCGGGTCCGTCACCCGCGCACCCCGACCTGGACGTTCCGGAACCGGGCGGGAGCCGCGCCGTGCCCGACGCGGGCGACCTGGCCCGGCTGGCCCTTGCCGCAGTTCGGCGTGCCCCACAGCGTCCAGTCCTCCCGGCCCCCGACGGCGTCGCATCCACCCCAGAACTCGGTCGTGATCCCCGTGTAGTTCGGGTTCCGGATCATCTCGGTCAGCCGGCCGTCCTTGATCCGCCAGGCGATCTCGCACCCGAACTGGAAGTTCACGCGTTTGTCGTCGATGGACCACGACGCGTTCGTCGACATGAACAGGCCGTCCTTCGTGTCGCCGATGATGTCGGCCAGCGTGCCCTCGCGCGGCTCGATCGAGATGTTGGTCATGCGGATCAACGGCAGGTGCTGCCACCCATCCGCGCGCATCGCGCCGGAGCTCGAGATGCCGAGGACGCTCGCGGTCTCCCGGCTGGAGATGAAGTTCTGGAAGATGCCGTCGACGATGATCGGGACGCGCTGCGCCGGCACGCCCTCGTCGTCCCACCCGAACGAGCCGAGCCCACCCGCGAGCGTCGCGTCCGCGGTGATCGAGACGAGATCGCTCGCGTACCGGAGCGAGCCGCGATCGTCCGGCTTCAAGAAAGAGGATCCGGCGAACGCCTCCTCCATCCCCAGGACGCGGTCGAGCTCGACGGGATGGCCGATGGACTCGTGGATCTGGAGCTCGACCTGCCCCGAATCCAGGACGAGCGTGGTGACCTCGCTCGGGCACTCCTGCGCCGAGAGGAGCTCGACCGCCTCTCGCCCCGTGCGCTCGGCCTCCTCGATCAGGCCGATCTTCTGCACGTGCTCCCAGCCCCCCGCCGCGATGTGGCCGCGGAAGGAGTTGGGGAACGAACGATGTTGGAGCTCTCCGTCGCCGATCGCGGTCGCCTCGATCCCGGCCCCGGAATGCACGGTGGTCTGGTCGATCGCCGTCCCCTCGCTGGTCGCGAGACGCGTGTGTCGCCGGAACAGGTCGATCCCACCCTCGGCGAACGAGACGCCGTTCACCGTCTGCATGCGCCGCGTCGCCTCCATCAACAGTGCGACCTTCTCCTCGAGCGACACGTGGAACGGGTCCTCGCGCATCGGGGAGTGCCACGTGCCGGTCGCCGGCTCGACCTCGGTGAGGCGCACGCGCTCCATCGGCAGCCGCGAGGCCGCCTTCGAGATCTCGACGGCGAGCTTGGCCGTGCGGTCGAGCTCGGCGGGCTCGAGGCGCGCCGTCGCGGCGAACCCCCAGTACCCGTTCACCAGGACGCGGATCCCGATCCCCTCGGAGCGCGATCGGTCGATCCCCTCCATCTCCTG
>CAZMNP010000046.1:0-4856 GCA_964567675.1 uncultured Actinomycetes bacterium | reverse complement strand
CCCCGAGGGCAAGCTCGCCGCCAGCCCCGACAAGAAAGGACTCGTCCTGTCGGACGAGGCCGGGGCGACGACGCACGCCGAGCGCCTCCGTACGGCGGCCTACCGGGTCACCAACGTCGAGCGCAAGGAGCGAAAGCGCTCGCCGTCCCCGCCGTTCACGACCTCGACGCTGCAGCAGGAGGCCGCGCGCAAGCTCGGGTTCGGCGCCCGCAAGACGATGACGCTCGCCCAGCGCCTGTACGAAGGGGTCAACCTTCCCGGCGAGGGAACGGTCGGTCTCATCACGTACATGCGAACCGACTCGGTGAACATCGCCGAGAGCGCGCTGCGCGAGATCGAGGAGGTCGTCCGTACCGAGTTCGGCGCCCGATACACGCTCGAGAAACCCCGGCGATTCAAGACGCGCTCGCGGAACGCGCAGGAGGCGCACGAGGCCGTCCGCCCGACGTCGGCGCTCCGGCATCCGGCGCGCGTCGCCGGGTCGCTCGACCGGGACCAGCTGCGGCTCTACGAGCTGATCTGGAAGCGCACGGTGGCGACGCAGATGGCCGAGGCGCGCTTCAACCAGGTCGGCGTCGACATCGAGGCCACCGCCGACGGCGTCACGTACGGGCTGCGCGCCACCGGACAGACCCTGATCTTCGACGGCTTCATCCGCGCCTACACGGAGGGCCGCGACGAGGGTCCCGACGAGGACGCGGAGAACCGCCTGCCCGATCTCACGCCCGAGCAGGTGCTTCGGATGCTCGAGGTCTTGCCCGAGCAGCACTTCACGCAGCCGCCGCCCCGATTCACCGAGGCGTCGCTCGTGAAGACGCTCGAGGAGCTCGGCATCGGGCGTCCGTCGACGTACGCCTCGATCATCTCGACGATCCAGGACCGGGGGTACGTCCGCCTCGAGGACAAGCGGTTCTTCCCCGAGGACGTGGCCGAGGTTGTGACCGACAAGCTGGTCGAGCACTTCTCCGAGATCGTCGACGTGAACTTCACGGCGCGGATGGAAGAGGAGCTCGACGAGATCGCCGAGGGCGCCGCCGCGCGCACCGGCGTGCTGGCCGAGTTCTGGACGCCCTTCTCCGAGGACCTCGTGCGCGCCGAGGAGAAGTTCGAGCGCTACATCGAGGAGGTCGACGAGGACTGCCCTCGATGCATCGAGGAGGGCCGCGTCCCGCCCGGGCGGCTCCAGATCCGGCTCGGACGGTACGGCCGGTTCATCGGATGCTCTCGCTTCGCCGAGGAAGACGGCGGGTGCAAGTACATCCGCAACCTGAACGGCGAGGTGCGCCCCGAGCCCGAGATGCTCGACGAGAAGTGTCCGGAGTGCGGGAAGCAGCTGGTCCGCAAGGTCGGCCGCTACGGCCCGTTCGTCGGGTGCTCGGGCTATCCGGACTGCCGGTACATCAAGAAGGACCCACCGAAGAGCCTCGGCATCACGTGCCCGCAGTGCAAGCAAGGCGAGATCGTCGAGAAGCGGACGCGGTTCGGTCTGTTCTACGGGTGCGACCGCTACCCCGAGTGCGACTTCGCGGTGAGCAATCCTCCGCTGAAGGACCACCCGTGCCCCGAGTGCGGTTCGCTGCTGCTCGAGCGCCCGAAGAGCTACCGGTGCTGGAACTGCGGAGCCGAGCTCGACCCGTCGTTCAACGTGAAGAAGCAGGGTGACCTCGAGGCCGAGGCCGCCGCGCGCGCCGCGAAGTCCGCCGCCCGCGCGGAGCGCGCCAAGGCGAAGGGCGCGAAGTCCAACGCGAAGTCCAACGGGAAGTCCGGCGCCAAGCGATCGACGGCCAAGCGCACGACGGCCAAACGCTCGGCGGCCAAGCGCACCACCACGAGGCGGGCCCGTCCTGCCACCGGCGACGACGACGCACCGGCCGCGGCGGAGGGGTAGGTGTCGAGCAGCTTCGCCGATGAGGTCGCAGCGCTCCGCGGGACCCGGCCGGCGACGCTGAAGGACCTCGTCACCAACACTCAGTTCTCCAAGCTCCTCGTCGCTCAGACCATCAGTTCGTTCGGTGACTGGGTCGGCTTCGTCGCGGTCACCGCGCTCGTCGCGAGCAAGGGCGGAGGCTACGCCGTCGCGGGCGTGATGTTCGCCCGGATGCTTCCGGCCATCTTGTTCGGTCCGCTGGCAGGGGCGTTCGTGGACCGATTCGACCGCAAGATGCTGATGATCGGCGCGGACATCGCGCGCGGTGCGCTCTACGTCGTGATGCCTTTCCTCGGGCCGCTGTGGGCGATCTACCTCATCTCGTTCGTGATCGAATGCTTCTCGCTCCTTTGGACGCCGGCGCGTGACGCGTCCCTGCCCAACCTCGTGCCGAGACGTCAGTTGGCGAACGCGACGTCTCTCGGGCTCGTCACGACCTATGGGACGCTGCCGCTTGGTGGCCTCGTCTTCACGTTCCTGGCGGGCGGCTCGGATCTGTTGCCGTGGTTGAAGGACAACCCCACGTCGTTGGCACTCTGGCTCAAGGCTGCGACCGTCGTGGTCTCGGCGTCCTTGATCTCCCGGATCCGGATACCGTCGCCGGCGCCAACCGGCTGGTCGAAGTTCGACCTCGGGCGCGTCGGCACAGACATCGTCGATGGCCTCCGGTTCCTGCGCGAGAACACACTCGCCTCCGCGATGACCTTGGGCATCGTGGCGGCTTTCAGCGCCGTTGGGGCCGTGCTGGCGCTCGGACCGATCTTCGCCAGTGACGCCCTCGGAGCGGGGGACCCAGGATGGGGCATCCTGGTGACCTCGTTCGGGATCGGCATGGGGATCGGGATGGCGTTGTCGAACAAGGTGGTCGAGTTGGTGGAACGCGAATACGTCTTCGTCTACTCGATCATCGCCGCAGCGGCGACGCTATTCGTGCTCGCGACGATGCCGAGCATCTCGCTCGCCGCGATCATCACCGTGATCCTCGGCGCGTTCTGCGGTTCGGCGTGGGTCAGCGGCTACGTGCTGATCCAGGAGAACGTCACCGACGAGTTCCGAGGTCGAACCTTCGGCTCACTGACCGTGCTTTCCCGGCTCGGGTTGTTCCTCTCGCTCACGGCGTTCCCGATCCTTGCGGGGGTGGTGGGGGAGCACGACCTCACGATCGGCGTTCGGCGGATCGACCTCTCGGGCACCCGCGCCGCGCTCATGGTCGCCGGGCTGGGTGCGGTTCTTGCCGGGGCATTCACCCGGCGCGGGCTTCGGCGGTTCCGGGTTGGCAAGCAGCAACCCCTCGGCCTCGTCCCCAAGCTCAAGCGCCCTCCGTCCTCCGGTCTCTTCGTCGCCTTCGAAGGCGTCGAGGGGTCGGGCAAGGGAACGCAGATTCGCCTCGCCAGCGATTGGCTCGAGTCGCAGGGGGCGGACGTGCTGGTGACGCGAGAGCCGGGCGGAACGGAGGTCGGTGAGCGTCTGCGCAAGATGCTGCTCGGCCACGAGACCGGGCATCTCGAGCCGAAGACCGAGGCGCTGCTCTTCGCGGCCAGCCGCGCGCAGCTCGTGTCGACGATCATCCGGCCCGCGCTCGCCGAGGCCAAGATCGTCATCACCGACCGGTATATCGACTCGTCGCTCGCCTACCAGGGGTCCGCGCGCGGGTTGGGTGAGCAGGACGTCCTCACGTTGAACGTCTGGGCCACGCAGGGGCTGTTCCCCGACCTCGTGATCCTGCTCCATCTCGAGCCCGAGGCCGGGCTCCTCCGCTCGCTGGAGGAACCCGACCGGATCGAGATGGAGGGAGGGGACTTCCACGCGAAGGTCTCGGACGCGTACCTTCGCATCGCGGAGGAGCATCCGGAGCGTTTCGTGATCGTGGATGCTGACGATGTGCCCGAAAAGGTGCACGAGCGCGTGGTCGAGGTGCTGAAGCGCGTGCTGAAGGAGCGTGACGATGACGGAACCGAGTAGCGAGGTCCCGGTCCTCGAGCGGATCCCCGGCCAGGAGCGCGCGATGGCGTTCCTTCGGCAGGCGGCGGGGCGGCCGCACCACGCCTACCTCCTCGCCGGACCGGAGGGCGGCGGCAAGTCGCTCGCCGCTCGCGCGTTCGCGGCGGCGCTGCTCTGCACCGAGGGCGGATGCGGCGTGTGCCGCAACTGCCGGCTCGCGCTCGAGGACAAGCATCCGAACCAGGTCGTCGTCGAACCTGAGGGACGCGACATCCACGTCGACACGGTGCGCGCCGAGATCTGGCACCCGGCGTACCGGACGGCACCCGAGCCGGGCCGCAAGGTGTTCGTGATCCGCGAAGCGGACCGCCTGAACCCCGCCGCGGCGGACGTGCTCCTGAAGGTGCTCGAGGAACCGCCGGCCGAGACCGTCATCCTCCTGCTCTCCGCCCGCCCCGACGAGCTTCCCGAGACGGTGCTCTCGCGATGTCACGTCGTCACGTTCCTGCCGCTGTCCGAGCGTTTCGTCGTCGAGACGCTGACCGGGGAGGGCGCCGACGCTGGGCGAGCGGCGCTCGCCGCGCGACTCGCCGGTGGGAACCTCGGCCGCGCGCGCCGATTGGCGACGGATCCCGACGGCCTGTCGTTCCGAGAGGTGGCACGCGACGCGGTGGATCTCGCGGGTCACGGCCCGGCCGGATCGCTCGAGGCCGCCGACCTCGTGCTCACGGCTGCGGAGCGCTACAAGAAGGACCTCGCCGAGCAGTTGCGCGACGAGCTCGCGCCGTTCCTCGACGATCGCGGACGGCCGGAGGATGCGTACCGCGGCGCGATCCGCCGCATGGAAGAGCGTCACAAGCGACAGGTCCGTCGGGCCGAGCGCGACTACGTGGACCGGGTGCTGCTCGCCGTGTCGGCGCTCCTTCGGGACGGCGTGGTCGTCGCTGTGGGAGGCGGTTCCGAGCTGCTGATGAACCCCGATCTCGCA
>CAZMNP010000045.1:0-10068 GCA_964567675.1 uncultured Actinomycetes bacterium | reverse complement strand
ACCGGCCACATCGGCTGGGCGACCCGTGCGTTCGGCTGGAGTGTCCCGATCTGTGTGCTCATCGCCGTCCTCCCTTCCTCCTGAGTTTCCCTGTAACGGCGTGGGCAGGACGCTACGGGGGCCGCGCGACGGGCTCGGTGTCCGCGCGCACCATCCCGAAGTGACCTCGGTCACGCCCGTCGGCGGGTCCGCTAGGCTCGGGCACGAGGAGGTTCCGGTTGGCCGACGCGACCCGACGCGACGAGATGCGGCCCATCACGGCCCTGTTCGCCGACATCGTCGGCTCGACCGGGCTCGGCGAGCGCCTCGGTCCCGACGAGGTGAAGGCGCTCGTGGGCGAGTTCGTGACCCGGATGAGCCGCGCGGTCGAGGAGTACGGCGGCAGCGTCCAGGCGTACATGGGCGACGGGATCTGCGCGTACTTCGGCGTTCCCATCGCGCACGAGGACGACCCGGAGCGTGCGGCCCGAGCCGCGCTCCGGATCGTCGGGGTCGCGGGCGGATACGCCGCCGAGGTCGAGTCGGCGTGGGGCATCACGGGTTTCAGCGTGCGGGTCGGGCTGAACAGTGGCCCGGCGGCGGTCGGCGTCGTCGGCGGCGAGGACGCGCAGACCGTGGCCCTGGGGGACACGACGAACGTCGCGGCCCGGCTGCAGTCCGCGGCCGAGCCCGGAACGATCGCGGTCGGACCCGGGTCCGCATCGCGGCTCGCGTCGATCTTCGTCCTGGAGCCGCTCGGGGACCTGTCCGTCAAGGGAAGGAAGGGAGCGGTTTCCGCGTCGCGCCTGGTGGGCCCGCGGCTTTCCGCCGAACCGCGGGCCGTCACGCCGCTCGTCGGCCGCGAACGCGAGCTCGGGCGCCTCGAGAGCTCCGCGCAGGATCTCCAGGCGGGACGCGGACACGTCCTTCTGGTCGTCGGGGAGGCCGGGCTCGGCAAGACGCGGATGCTGGAGGAGCTGCGCACCCGGACGGGCGAGGCCGCCACCTGGCTCGAGGGCCGGTGCGCGTCGTACGGGGCCGCGGCGCCGTTCGGGCCCTTCGTCGACGTGCTGCGCACGTGGATCGGTGCCGACGAGGGCGATGCCGAGCTCGCCGTGCGGATGAAGCTTCGGGCACGGGTGGGCGCGCTCCTCGGTCCGGCGCAGGAACGGATCCTGCCGTACCTCGGCCTTCTGCTTTCGATCCGGCTGGATCCGGACCAAGAACGCGAGCTGCTTTCGCTCTCTGCCGACGAGCTGGCGGCGCGAGAGCACGATGCCTACCTGACCTGGGTCGAGGCGGTGGCGGCCAAGCGCCCGCTCGTCCTGGCATTGGACGACCTGCACTGGGCGAACCGGACGACCCGCGAGCTGGCCGAGCGCCTCCTGGACCTCACCGACCGGTCGGCCGTGATGCTCGCCGTGGCCCTTCGCCCCGATCCCGCATCCGAGGGATGGGTGTTCCGCTCGAAGGCGCAAGGGGAGTTCGCGCACCGGACCGAGGAGCTGACGCTGGCTCCGCTCACCCCCGACGCCGCGCGCGAGCTGATCGATGCGATCGTGCCGCCCGGACTGTTCGGCGAGCCCGTCCGCGACGAGCTCGTCGCGAAGGCCGAGGGGAACCCGCTGTACGTCGAGGAGCTCGTCCGCGCGCTGATGCAATCCGGCGGCGACCGGCGGCGGACGTGGACGATCACGCCGGGGACGGCGGCGGAGTTGCCGCCCGCGCTCGAGGCGCTCCTCGTGGCGAGGATCGACCGCCTTGAGCCGGGTGCGCGCCGGCTCGCGCAGGTCGCCGCGGTCGTGGGGCGCGAGTTCCCCGTCTCGGTCGCGGCCGTCGTCGCGGAGAGCACCGATCCTGACGGCGACGTCGCCGCCCTGCTCCGTGCCGAGATCGTGCGCGAGCTCCGTCGCTTCCCCGAGCTCGAGTGCACGTTCCGGCACGGCCTGCTCCAGGAGGCGGCGCTCTCGACGCTCACGCCGACGTCGATGCGCGAGCTGTACGGCCGTGTCGGCCACTCGATGGAGGAGCGATACGCGGACCAGCTCGAGGAGTCGCTCGAACGCCTCGCGTTCTATTTCTATCGCAGCGCCGAGCCGGAGATCGCGGTCGGGTACCTCGAGCGCGCCGCCGAACGGGCGGTTCGCCTGGAGGCCTTCGAGCGCGCCGAGAGCCTGTGGACCAGGGCGCGCCGGCTCGCGGAGCGGGTCGGAGACGAGGAGGCGATCGCGCGATTCGACGCTCGTCTGGCCGAGCTCGCGTCGCGCGCCGCGGGGAGTGCCTGAGCCTCAGAGAGACGGCGACGTCTTGCCGACGCCGATCGCGAGCATGTTCGCGAACGCGGTCCCCGTCGGCGGCCTCTTCTCCGGCTCCTTCGCGAGCGCCTGCTGGATCGCCCACCAGACCGACCCCGGCGTGTCGTCGCGGCCTGCCGTCGGGTCGGGCGGCTCGAGGTTCAGGTGCGCGCTCGCCAGCTCGAACATCGTCTTGTCGGCGTACGGTGCGCGCCCGGCGACGCACTCGTAGGCGAGGCACCCGAGCGCGTACTGATCGCTCGCGGCCGAGGCCGGTGCCCCTCGGAGTAGCTCGGGGGCGAGGTAGTCGAGCGTGCCCATCACCATCCCCGGCTTCGTCAGGACGGTGTACGCGCGGCCCTTGGCGAGTCCGAAATCCGTGAGCATCGCCGAACCGCGCTCGTCGATCAGGACGTTCGACGGCTTCACGTCGCGATGCACGATGCCGCTCGCGTGCAGCGCGTCCAACCCGGAACCGACGTGGCGGACGAGGCGCACGACGGCGTCGATCGGCAGGGGACCCTCGCCCCGAAGGCGGGCCTCGAGGGTCCGGCCGTCGACGAAGGCGACCGCGAGGTAGGACCTGCCGTCGGCCTCTCCGGCATCGACGATCGGGACGAGGTGCCGGTGCTGAACCTCGCCGGCCGCCCGAGCCTCGTGCACGAAGCGGCGACGGAAGACCTCGTCGTGGTCGAGCTCGGGTCGAAGGACCTTCAGCGCCACGACGAGGCCGTCGGGTTCGCGCACGGCGCGGAAGACGATCCCCATCCCGCCCTCGCCGAGCGGAGCCTCCAGCCGGTAGGCGCCGAGGCTGTCGCCGGGGACCAGATCCGCCATGGCGCGAGGATAGACGTTCCCCGTTTCGGGCCAGTTGCGCCGCGGGTCCGCCCTCGGAGGTGTTCCACGTCACGCGCGCCGGGTGCCCGGGAGCACCGTTAGGAACCGGCGGCGTGGCTAGCCTCCCTGGTCACAGGAGGTGGGGCAGATGATGGGGAGCGACATGGTTGCGAGGGAGCGGATCGCCCAGTTCATGCGTGAGGCCGAGGCCGACCGCATAGCCCGGCCGCTGGTGAAGGCCCGCAGGGCCGCCCGCCGCGAGCGCTTCCGCACCAGCCTGAACGGGGTCGGCGCGGTCTTCACTCGGCGCCGGCGGCGCACGGCCGAGCCGGTCGTCGAGCGGTAGGACATCGAGGAGACTTCGCGGCCGCCGGTTACGATGATGGCGTGAGCGAGCAGACGGACCGTCTCGAGGATCTCGCGAAGCGCATCGCGGCCGCGAAGGAGTTCCTTTGACGTCGACGGCAAGCGCGCGAAGGCGGACGAGCTCGAGCGCCAGACGTCCGACCCTTCGCTCTGGGACGACCCGAACCGCGCTCGGCAGCTGACGACGGAGCTCGCTCGTCTCCGTGACCAGACCGAGCGGTACGACGACCTCCTGCGACGCCTCGAGGACGCGAAGGCGATGGACGAGCTCCTCGCCGAGGAGAAAGACGCCGAGATGGCGACCGAACTCGGCCGGGCCGTCGGCAAGCTCGCGGGAGACGTGCAGCGTCTCGAGCTCGCCACCCTGCTCGGCGGCGAGTACGACGCGAACGACGCGATCGCGACCCTGCACGCGGGTGCCGGCGGCACGGAGTCGCAGGACTGGGCCGAGATGCTCCTGCGCATGTACCTCCGCTGGGCCGAGCGCGAGGGCCTCGACGTCGAGGTGGACGAGACGCTCTTCGGCGAAGAAGCCGGGATCAAGAGCGTCACCTTCATCGTCCACGGAACCAACGCCTACGGCCTGCTCTCGGCCGAGCGCGGCGTGCACCGGCTCGTTCGTATCAGCCCGTTCGACGCCCAGAAGCGCCGCCATACGTCGTTCGCGAACCTCGACGTGGTCCCCCTCATCGACGAGGCCACGGAGAGCGATGTCGAGATCGATCCGAAAGACCTTCGTATCGACGTCTACCGCTCGACGGGGCCGGGCGGACAGTCGGTGAACACCACGGACTCCGCGGTGCGGATCACGCACCTTCCAACCGGGATCACCGCGGCGTGTCAGAACGAGCGGTCGCAGCTGCAGAATCGCGCGGTGGCGATGCGGATCTTGAAGTCCCGCCTGTTCGAGCGGATGCGCGAGGAACAGCAGGAGCGTCTGGAGAACCTGCGCGGCGAGCGCAAGGGGATCGACTTCGGCTCGCAGATCCGTTCCTACGTCCTGGCGCCGTACCGGATGGTGAAGGACCATCGGACCGACCTCGAGATCGGCGACGTCGACCGCGTCCTCGACGGCGACCTCGACGAGCTGATCGAGGCCGAGCTCAGGCGCCGGGCGGAGGGGAAGAGTCAGGCGTCGTAGACCGGCGCCGGGCGATCGCCGCAACCGAGACCGCGGCGAGCGCGAGGACCGTCCACGCGACGGCGGACAGCGCGATCCCGAGCCCGATCGCCGGCTCGCGATAGACGAGCCGGATCTCGTGACTTCCTTCGGGGACCGGCACCGCCTGGAGCAGGTAGTCGGCGCGAAGGACCGGTGCCGGAGCGCCGTCGACGCTCGCCACCCAGCCCGGCTCCCACACGTTGCGCACGACCACCAACGAGGGCGCATCCGCCCGGACGGAGATGCGGACGTCCTCGGGATGAGCCTCCGAGTACGTCGCCGTGCCGGAGACGCCGGATCCGGCCGGCTCGATCCCCGGGTCGCCCTCGACGACCGCGGTTTGGGCGGGGTCGAAGCCCTCGGTCAACACCTCTTCCGATGCCTCGGCGCCGTCGACCACCGTCCACGCCGATGTCACCGTCGCGCGCGGCGGCGCGGCGTCGAGCTCGTACAGCCGGTACCCGCGTTCGGATGCGACGATCTCGCCGTCGATCGCGGGTGGGAGCGGCTGGCTCTCGTGCGCGATCAGGTAGCGAACGCCGAGGATACGGACGTCCTCGACTGAGGGGACCTGGATGACGGCGGCGTTGTAGAACACCGGGAGCCGGTTCGTCCCGCGGATGTACGACCAGTAGCGCGGAACCTGGATCGGCGAGTACCCGAGCGCGTCGTGCAGTCCGAACGGGATCGCCCGGCCGAGCAGCAGGGCCGGCCGGTCGGCTTCGGACTGCGTGAACAGGTACCCCTTGTTGAAGTATGCGGCGGGCGGCACCCAGGCCAGATAGCGACCGTCGTCGCGCTCGTCGATCGTGCGCGCGATCGGTCCCGGTGTCAGGTACCGGTCGAGGCCGACCCCCGGCCAGCGAAGCGGCCCGTGCACCAGCACCGGATGCTCCGCCGATTCCAGGCCGAAGTAGACGGTCCCGCCCCGGTACGCCGAGGACCACAGCGCCCCGGCGAGGAGGTCGAGTGCGAGGACCCCGGCGAGCGCCGCGGGAGCCCATGCGCGTCTCCGGATGAGCCCGTGCACGACGAAGAGCACCGCGGCGAGGCCGATCGCGAACACCACCAGTCGCCCGGCGTTCGCACCGGCGACCAACGGGATCGCGAGGAAGAGCGCCGCCGGGACGGCGAGCCATCGCAGCGCCTTCTTGAAGGAGGGACGCCGTTCCAGGAGCGACTGAACGCCGACCGCGCCAAGCACGGGAACGACGAGGAACGCGAGGAACCGGAGCCGGCCGGGATTGTGCAGGAGCACGTCGCCGAACGGGATCGCAAGGACGAGCGCGCGGAACCATCCAGCGCCCACGACCAACGTGAGCGTGAGGAGATAGCCCACGACGCCAGCGGCGGCGAACGACGCGACCAGGAACCGGCGTCCGTGGTCGCGCAACGCGAAGGGGAGCGCGAGAAGGGTCGCGGCACCGAGGTAGGCGCCCGGTGTCGACGCGAGCGCGAGCGGCCACGCGCTCCAGATCCCGTGGTCGGGGATCGGCCGGTCCATCGCCGACGCGCGCGCGACCGTTCCCTCCAGCGCCGCGTAGCCCGCTCGCAGGCTCGAGCGTTCGAGCAGGACGAATCGTGGGAGCAAGATCGCGAGGCTCGCGAGCGGCAGGAACGCCAGGAATCCGAGCGCGAACAGCACCGCGGTTCGCGTGGGCAGGGTTCCGGCGCGGACCTCGTGGATCGCGCGACCGACGACATACGCGATCGCGAGCGCCGTGCCCATCGCGAGACCGTGCGAGAGGTGCGCGGTCGCGACCTGGCTCCACGCCAGCGCGGCGAGCGCCATCCAGACGAACCGCATCCAGCCGCGCGCAGAGAAGAAGCCCGAGGCGCCGACCAAGACGAACGGGGTCCACGCGAGGAACCCGACGAACGGCAACGAGATCGCGATGATCGAGGCGGCCGCCGCCATCGCGAGCGAGAGACCGCCGACCGTCGCGGCGATGCGGCCGAGCCCTTCCTTGCGAAGGAACCACCACAGACCGAGGCCGGCGAGGATCGGGTTCAGCACGATGAACGCTCGCAGGCCGTCGCCGCAACCGAACACCGCCGACGTCAGCATGCTCGGCAGGTAGAGCCAGCCGGACTGGGCATCGGCGGCGAACGGCGTGCCGGCCATCTCGAACGGGTTCCAGAGCGGGACGCGACCGTCGGCGAGCGCCGAGCCCATGAGGCAGGACCTCGGCAGCCAGAAGGACAGGATGTCGGGGTGCTGGTTCGTGAGGTTCGGGAGGAAGGCGAACCCGCGAAGGGCGATCAAGACGCAGACGACGATGGTCGCCGGCCCGGCGACGGCTGCGCCGATCGTCCGGAGCCGCGACCGTCGTTGCGCCGCCGGCGCCGCGGCGGGGGGCGGCGCGGCACGGATCGCCGTCTCCATCGTTCGCTCAGGCTATCCGGTGGCGCTTCGTTCCTGTTCTGCAGGTCCTCTGCTAGACTCCGCGCGGCCGACCTCCCGGACTTCCCCCGAAGGCACCCATGATCAGTCTTCAACACGTCACGAAGGTCTATCGGACGGGCACGACCGCCCTCGAGGACGTCAGCGTCGAAGTCGAGAAGGGCGAATTCGTGTTCATCGTCGGCGCGTCCGGCTCGGGGAAGTCGACGTTCATCCGTCTGTTGCTCAAAGAAGAAGAGGCGACGAAGGGAGAGATCTACGTCGCCGGCAAGAACCTCGCCAAGCTCACCGCCTGGAAGGTCCCGCATCTGCGCCGGAACATCGGAACCGTGTTCCAGGACTTCAAGTTGCTCGCCGACAAGACGGTCTTCGAGAACGTCGGCTTCGCCCTCGAGGTCATCGGCAAGCCGAAGCACGTGATCGACGCGCGGGTGCCCGAGATCTTGGAGCTCGTGGGCCTCGGGGAGAAGCTCAACAGCTACCCGGACGAGCTCTCCGGCGGGGAGCAACAGCGCGTCTCGCTCGCGCGCGCATGCGTGAACAGGCCGCTCGTGCTGCTCGCCGACGAGCCAACCGGGAACCTGGACCCCAGCACCTCGGTGGAGATCATGCGTCTGCTCGACAAGGTGAACCGGATCGGCACGACCGTCGTGATGGCGACGCACGACCAGGCGATCGTGGACGCGATGCGCCGCCGCGTGATCGAGCTCGAGAAGGGCAAGGTCATCCGCGACCAGGCGAGGGGGGTGTACAGCTGATGGCGCGCTTCGAGTACTTCTTCCGCGAGACGACCTCGGGTCTTCGCCGGAACGGCCTCGTCGCATTCGCCGCGATCAGCACGACGTTCATCGCGCTGCTGCTCTTCGGGCTCGCGCTCCTCATCAGCCGTCAGGTCAGCCTGATGATCGAGGCGACCACCGGCAACGTGGAGGTCGCGGTGTACCTGAGCGACCCGGTGAATCCCGACACGGTGGGATCGCTCACGCAGACGCTCGCGGAGCTGCCGGTCGTCGAGGACGTGATCTACGAGAGCAAGGACCAGGCCTACGAGCGGTTCATCGAGCTGTTCAAGGACCAGAAAGCGCTCGTGAACAACGTGGACCCGGAGGCCCTGCCGGCCTCGCTTCGCGTCAAGCTCAGCGATCCCGAGCGGTACGCCCAGGTGGAGGCCGTGCTGCGGGGCCAGCCCGGCATCGAACGGGTCGTCGACCAGAGCGCGTTCCTCGACCGTTTGTTCTCGATCACCCGGGTGTTCCGGGTCGGAGTGCTCCTGGTGTCGTTCGTGATGCTCGTGTCGGCGGCGATCTTGATCGCGAACACGGTCCGCATGGGGCTGTTCGCCCGGCGCAAGGAGATCGGGATCATGAAGCTCGTCGGTGCGACGAACTGGCGGATCCGGATCCCCTTCCTCATCGAGGGCATCGTCGAGAGCCTGATCGGCGCCGGCGCCGCGATCTTGTTCCTGTTCGGACTGAAGGTCGCGTTCGTCAACCCGCTCTACGGCCGGATCCTGTTCGTTCCCTGGGTGACGAACGCCGACGTCGTCGCGATCATCCCGTGGCTCCTGGTGGCCGGGGCCGTGGTCGCCGTGCTCGCCGGGCTCGTCGGGATGCGGCGCTTCCTCGACGTGTAGTGAGCCCCAAGGCGGACGCCGAGCAGAAGACCGTCATCTCCAATCGCCGCGCGCGGCACGACTACGAGATCCTCGAGCGCTACGAGACCGGCATCGTGCTGACCGGCGCCGAGGTCAAGTCGCTGCGGGGAGGACGCGGGTCCCTCGCCGAGTCGTTCGCCCGCGTTCGCGGCCGCGAGATCTGGATCGAGGGGATGCACATCCCGCCGTACGAGCAGGCGATGGACAAGCGGACCTACGACCCGATCCGGCCGCGCAAGCTGTTGCTGCACCGGCCCGAGATCGAGCGACTCATCAGCAAGACGGCGGAGCGCGGGCTGGCGCTCATCCCGCTGCGCGTGTACTTCACGCACGGGATGGCCAAGCTCGAGCTCGGCCTGGGACGAGGCAAGCGGCAGTTCGAGAAGCGCCAGGCGCTCGCGGAACGGGAGCACGAGCGCGAGATGCAGCGCTCCGCCGGCCGCCGCCGGTAGTGGGTATCCTTCGGCGTCGCCCACGGAAGGAGATGCTCGTGCGCCGTCCCGCACCGGTCGTCCTCGGTCTCACGATCGCGCTGGTCCTGCTCCCCGGCTGTTCGGATGACGGAGGTGGCGACGGGGGCGCCGCGCCGGCCGTGACCCCCGGAACCTACGTGAGGAGCCTCTGCACGAGCGTCCAGTCCTACGTCGACGACATCACGACGCTGTCGACCGACTTCGCCGCCGGGATCGACCCGGCCGCCTCGGCCGACGAGCAGAAGCAGGCCGTGCTCGACTTCCTGGACGACTCGCTTGCGCTGACGGATAGGTTGATCGACCAGGTGGACGCGGCCGGCGTTCCCGACGTCGAGGGAGGCGGGGCCATGGTGGAGGCCATCGCCACCTCGTTCCAAGATGCGCGCGGGGTCCTGGAGGCGGCCCGGGGGCGGGTCGAAGCCGCATCGACCGAGGACCCGCAGGCGTTCGCTGCCGAGCTCAACGAGGTCGGCGCCACGATCCAGAGCTCGCTGGGAGGGATCGGTGGGTCGCTGGACCTGGTCGAGTCGCCGGAGCTCGCCGCCGCGGCGGAGGACGAGCCGACCTGTGCCGCCCTGGCGGCGGCGGTGAACTAGGCGGCGCCCGTATACTTGTTGGACAACTGCATATGGGGGTGTACCGGCTTCGACCTGAGCGTTCATCGGTCAGGGGAAGCGGGCCGAGGTCCCCGGATGCCTCGAAAAAAGCCGGGATAACACAAGCGCCGATAACTACGCGCTCGCTGCCTAACCAAGGTTAGGTAGCCGTCCGCCCGGGCTCGCCTGCGACCCGGGGCCGGGCGTCGTGAGCAGGCTCACCGCAGCGGTTCCGTCCGGGGGCCGCGGCGGGAAAACGCACCCGGGCTGGTCTCGAGGTCCTCCGCCGACGGGAGTCTCGAG
>CAZMNP010000044.1:0-6157 GCA_964567675.1 uncultured Actinomycetes bacterium | reverse complement strand
GGACGGCGCTACGAGGACACGGGCCTCGTGCTCTTCACCGACCGGACCCAGTCGGGCTGCGGGGTCGCCTCGTCGGCGACGGGCCCCTTCTACTGTCCCGCGGACGGCCTCGTCTACCTCGACCTCGATTTCTTCCGTGAGCTGGAACAGCGGTTCGACGCGCCGGGCGACTTCGCGCAGGCGTACGTGCTGGCACACGAGGTGGGGCATCACGTCCAGACGATCCTCGGCATCAACCAGGACGTGCAGCGCCGGAGCCGGGAGGACCCTCAGATCGCGAACGAGCTCTCGGTCCGGCTCGAGCTTCAGGCAGACTGCTTCGCCGGCGTCTGGGGCGCGTCTGCCTACTCGCGAGGGGTCCTGCAGCCGGGTGACATCGAAGAAGGGATCGCGGCGGCCGAGGCGGTCGGCGACGACCGCATCCAGGAGCGGACGCAGGGTCGCATCGATCCGGAGACCTTCACGCACGGCACCTCCGAGCAGCGGGTGCGATGGTTCCGGGTCGGCTTCGACACCGGCGATCCGGAGGCGTGCGACACGTTCGACGCCGAGATCTGATGGTGCTGGTGCAGCGGCTGTACGAGCGCGCGTACCGGCGTGGAAGGACTCCCTGGGACACCGGGATCCCGCCGCCCGAGCTCGTCGAGGTGATCGAAGGACCGAACGCGCTCGAGCCCGGCCGGGCGCTGGATCTCGGCTGTGGGACGGGAACGAACGTCATCTATCTCGTCCAGCACGGATGGACGGCGGTCGGGGTCGACTTCTCGAGTCACGCGATCGAGTCGGCTCGCCGGAAGGCCGACTGGGTTTCCGGCGCGACGTTCGTGGAAGGCGACGTGACGCGCATCGGCGAGCTCGGCGTCGACGGGCCGTTCGACCTGCTGCTCGACATCGGCTGCTTCCACAGCGTCGTTCCGAGCCGTCGCGACGTGTACGTGCGCGAGGCGGCACGAGTGGCGCGTCCGGGGTCGCTGATGATGATCTTCGCGTTCGGTCCTCGGCTGAAGCTGCCGGGTACCCGACGGACGCGAGAGGCCGAGATCCGGCGCCGGTTCGCGGCGGCGTTCGAGCTGGAACGCGTGCAGCCCGGGAAGCATCCGGCCGGGGCCGCCTGGTTCTCCTTGCGACGCCGGGGCTAGCTCGATTGCTTGGGGGTCGACCGCTTCGCCGTCGACTTCTTGGCGGCCGGCCGCTTCGCGGTGGCTTTCTTGGCTGTCGACTTCTTGGCTGTCGACTTCTTGGCCGTCGACTTCTTCGCGGCGGACGCGCGCCTCGCGCTCGTCTTGCCGCGGACCTTCGAGCTCTGCCGCTTGGCGGCGGACGCGACCTTCTGCGCCATCTTCGGCGCGTTGTCCTTGATCGCCTTGCCGACCTGCGGGGCGCGTTTGGAAACCGTGTCTCCGGCGGCGCGGATCACCTTGCCGACCCGCGGCGGCGCCTTGGCGGCGAGCTTCCTCGCGGCCTCCGGTGCCTTCTTGCTCACGGTCCGGGCGATCTTCGGGGCCTGGTCGGCCACGGCCTTGCCGACCGCCGGCGCCCGCTGCGCGATGTCGCTCACCAGATCGCCGAGCTTGTCGATGTTCCCCCTCGAGCTGTTCGATCTGTTCGCCATGCCCTGAGCGTACCGCGATGCGACAACCCCGCGCCCGGGCCCTCTCCGGAGCGGGGTCCATCCGCCCGGGGGTAGGCTCCCCGCGTGCGCGCCGCGGTGCTGTTCGAGTTCAGCACGCCACTTCGGATCGAGGAGTTGGAGCTCGACCCGCCGAAGGCGGGGGAGGTCCGGATCCGGATGGCGGCCTCCGGGGTCTGCCGCTCCGACTGGCACACGGTTCGGGGCGTGCACCCGCACCCCCTTCCGGTCGTGCTGGGCCACGAGGGGTCCGCGGTCGTCGAGGAGGTGGGTGAAGGGGTCGTGGGTCTCGCCGAGGGAGACCACGTGGTCTGCTCGTGGCTCCCGTACTGCGGGTCGTGTCGTCGGTGCGTGGCGGGAAGCCCCGCGACGTGCGAGCGGCTGGGGTCGTTCGATGCCGGGTTCCTGGCCGACGGGACGACCCGGTTCCATCTCGGCGGCACGCCGATCCATCACAACGTGCCCTCGTCGTTCGCCGAGCAGGCGATCGTCCCGGCGAACACGGCGATCAAGATCGACCCGACGGTGCCCATGGAACAGGCGGCGCTCCTCGGTTGTGCGGTGATGACGGGTGTCGGAGCCGTCGCGAACACCGCGGGGGTCCGTCCGGGCGAGTCCGTCGTCGTGATCGGGTGCGGAGCGGTTGGGCTCAGCGTGATCCAAGGGGCCAGGATCGCCGGTGCTTCACCGATCGTCGCGGTCGACATCGTGCCGGCCAAGCTCGAGCTCGCGAAGGACCTGGGCGCGACCGACGTCGTCCTCTCCGGTGCGGGCGTCGACGCCCGCGTGCGCGACGTGGTCGACGGGGGAGCACGTCACGCGTTCGAGTGCCTGGGTCGCTCCCAAACGATCGAGCTCGCCATCGGAGTCACGGCGGCCGGCGGCACG
This sequence comes from uncultured Actinomycetes bacterium, assembly GCA_964567675.1. GTDB lineage: Bacteria > Actinomycetota > UBA4738 > UBA4738 > HRBIN12 > CALGFI01. The sequence continues at coordinate 3,639 of CAZMNP010000044.1, read as the reverse complement.
ACCGTCCTCGTCGGCATGGCCGCTCCGGACGCGCCGGTCTCCCTCCCCGCGCTCGACGTGACGACGCGGGAGAAGACGATCACGGGGTCCTGGTACGGGTCCACGGTGCCGCCGCGCGACTTCTCGATGCTCGCGGACCTGCTGAAGCGTGGACAGCTCCGCGTGGATCCGCTGATCGCTCGAACCATCGCGCTCGAGGAGATCAACGAAGCGCTGGCTCGGTTCGAGGCGGGCGAGGAGACCCGCTCGGTCATCGTCTACGGCTGAAGCCGGCGCCTGACATCGGAAGGTCGACGGCGGAGCCGAGCTCGCTGGGCGCGAACCTAGGCGGCGCGTCGCACGACGACGGGCTCTTCGGGCATGGCCGTCCAAGGGATCCCGTCGACCGTCATCACGTCGTCGGCGGGAACGAGCACCCGGGCCGGACCCTGCACCTCGACGATGGCACCGTCGAGCCTCGCTGCGCTGCGGCCGCACTTGCAGACGGTTCGTCCGTCCGCGAGCTCTTGGATCTCGCCACAAGCCAGGCATTTCAGGAGCGTCGTCATCTCGGCCCTCCTCTTCCTCCGTAGGAGCGGGCTCGTTTCTCTGGGCAGCCAGATACCCGAAGCCCGGGGGCCACAAACGAAGGGTCACGCGGAGCGTGGAAAGGGCCGCGAAGCGCGAACGGCAAAGGGGAACCGAACGCCCGAGGACGCACGAACGCCAACGAGCCCCACGAGATGCAAGAAGAAAGGCGTGGAGGCCGGCCCGAACGCAGGCGGTGGAGGGGCCACCAACCTTCGGGCAGGGGGGCGGGCCGGCCTCCCCGCTCTGTGGCCGGGCCTATGCGGTCCGGCGTGCGACGACGGCCCGGTAGACGACGAGCGCCAGGACCGCTCCGAGGATCGAGCCGATCAGCCCGGCGGGAGTGAAGGTCTGGTCGCCCTCTGCGAAGAGGTTCCCGACCAATCCCCCGATCACCGAGCCGACGAGCCCCAAGACCAGCGTGCCCAGGACGCCCATCGGGTCCCGTCCAGGCACGAGCAGGCGCGCCAAGGCGCCTGCGATGAGTCCGACGATCAACCAGGCGATGACTTCCATCGATCCGCTCTCCCCATTCCCGAAGTGACCCGGCGTTGCAGCAATACGCGTACCCCGGCCGAAGCCCCCGAAACCCGGGTTCGGCCCTAGGCAGGCAGCTTGGCGGTGCGGAAGCGTCGGACGTTCAGCAGGTAGGGCGTGGGCTGGGTGTGCTCCCAGCAACGGTCGCCCGTGTTGTAGACGGACAGGACCGTTGAGCACTGCCCATCGGCACAGATGCGCCCGACCCGGTTCCGACGAGGACCCTTGGACGCCCCACTAGGGAACTTCCCCCGGATGGCGACGCCTCCCTCGAGGTCGATCGGCTCGTTCACGGCGGGGTCATACCCCCGATCCGGGCGTTCAAACCGAAACGGCCTGGGACGCAAGGCCCCCCAGGCGGTTTCGGGCGGACGAGGTCTCCGGCCCGCCCGGTGTCGGCTAGGCCTCGGCGCCCTGGCGGAGGCCCGTGAGGGTCCGAGCGAGGATGCGCGACACGTGCATCTGGCTGATGCCGAGCTCCTGGGCGATCTCGGTCTGGGTCTTCTCCTCGAAGAAGCGCATGTACAGGATCGTTCGTTCGCGCTCGGGCAACTCGCGAATGAGCGGAGCCACGCTTTGCCAGGAGTCCAGGTTCTCGATGCGGTTGTCGTGCACGGCGAGCGTGTCGGCCGCCGAGAAGCGGTCGTCCTCTCCGGTCGGCGCGTCCAGCGAGTCCGCCGTGTACGCCCGAGAGGCGTCGAGGGCTTCCAGGACGTGCTCCTCGGAGGCACCGACGTGTTCGGCGATCTCGCGGACGGTGGGTGCACGCGCGAGCTCCTGGGTGAGTGTCCCCATGACTCGCGTGATCCGAACGGCGAGCTCCTGGATCGGGCGGGGCACGCGGACGGCCCATCCACGGTCGCGCAGGTGGCGCTTCAGCTCGCCGATCACGGTGATCGTCGCGTAGGTCGAGAACCGAACGTCGCGGCTGAGATCGAGCCGGTCGATCGCCTTGAGGAGCGCCAGCGTCGCCACCTGCTCGAGATCCTCCAGGCGCTCGCCTCGCCCGGTGAACTTCCTCGCGAGGTACAGCGCGAGTGGCCGATGCCGGACGACGAGCGCCTCGCGGGCGCCCTCGTCGGGCAGGCGTGCGAACAGCGTGGCGTCGTCGAGTTCGGAGAGGGCGCTCACGCGTCCGAGAGCGCGCGCTTGCCGACACGCACCGCGGGACCGCCGGCCGTCCGCTCCCAGGCGACCTCGTCGGCGAGGCCATGGAGCACCTGGGCGGCCAGCGAATGCTCGATGCCGTCCGGCGGCCAGACCTCGATCTCGGCATCGGTGCTGCAGGTCGCTTGGATCCCTCCCGCACCGGCGGCGAGCTCGACGACGACGCAGGACCCGCGTGCGACGAGCAGCTGCGCGCACGCTTCGTCGACCGCGATGCGCAGGTCTTCGATCGCGTCGATCGTGAGGTTGTGGCGGGCCGCAACGCTTCCGACCACCGTCCGCACGACGTGCAGGAACTCGGCCCGAGCCGGCACCGTGATCGTCACCGCGGCCTGTGAGGTCGTTCGCACCCGGGCCTATACTATGCGCCGTTCTCCCGAGCGCGCCTTTCAAGGAGCCCAACGGTCGACTCGATCCTGAAGGTCTTCACCGTGACCTGCTTGGACCGGTTGTTCACGATCCGGCCCTCCGTCGACGAGGCGATCCGGACATGAGCCACGACGTCTTCGACCTCCAGCTGCCCGCGGCGGCCGAGCATCTGGGAACGGCGCGCTCGTTCGCGGCGGCGGTCGCTCGGCATTACGACGTGGCCGGCGAGACCGTGGAGGACCTGAAGATCGCCATCTCCGAGGCGTGCGTGGACTCCCTCGTGGCCGGCAGCCCGATCCGGGTCCGTGCCGAGGAGGTGGGCAACGCGGTCTCGTTCGCCGTCGAGGCGCCCGAGGGGGGCGAGACGGACGAGCAGCGCGAGCTCGATGACCTCGGTGCGCCGGCACGGTTCGAGCTCATCCGCTCGCTGTTCCCCGACACCTCGGTCCAGACCGAGGAGGGCCGCCGCCTGATCCGGTTCCTGCTTCCGCTCGCCTGATCCACCGCCCACCCAGTTTGCCGTCGCTCGGCCTTGGGAACGTACGCGGTCACCGGAGCGAAGGAGGAGCCCATGGGCGAGAAGACGGACGAAGCGAAGGGCCGGGTGAAGGAAGCCGCAGGCGACCTGACCGGCAACGAGGACCTCGAGCGCGAGGGCAAGATGGACCAGGCCGGCGCGACGGTCAAGGAGAAGACCGGCGAGGCGGTCGACAAGACCAAGGAAGCCCTCGACGACGTGCTGGACGGCGACGACCGCTAGTCGTCGCTCCCCGTTCGGCGGTCTTTGACCTCACGGGTGAGCGGGAGCACGAACCACACCCCCCGAGCAGCGCGGCGGCCGCGAACCCCGGGGCCGCCGCGCTTGCGTTCCGACGATCACGGCCGGCGCGTGTTCGCTGCGGAGCGGTGTTTACCGAGGATGGCAGCCGGGAATCCATGCGCTTGACCGGAACGACTCGACGGTGGGAGGTGAACAGATGAGCCACGGGGAGGACCACT
>CAZMNP010000043.1:0-17479 GCA_964567675.1 uncultured Actinomycetes bacterium | reverse complement strand
GCAGCGAGCGCCACGGCGTCGAGGATCTTCTGGTAGCCGGTGCAACGGCACAGGTTCCCCGAGAGCGCCTCCCGCACGGTCACCTCGTCCGGCGATGGATCGCGGTCGAGCAGGTCGGTCACGGCGACGACGAGTCCCGGCGTGCAGAACCCGCATTGCACCGCCCCCGCCTCGACGAAGGCCTCCTGCACCGGATGGAGCCGGTCGCCGTCGGCCAGACCCTCGACCGTGCGCACCTCGCGCTCGTGGGCTTGCGCGGCGAGGACCAGACATGAGCACACGAGCTGCCCGTCGAGCCACACGGAGCACGAGCCGCACTCGCCCTGATCGCACGCGTTCTTCGAACCCGGCAGGTGGAACTCGTCGCGCAGGACGTTCAGGAGGCTCGATCCCTCCCACGCATCGGCCTCGCGCCACTCGCCGTTGACCGAGATGCGGATCAGCACCGGCTCATCCCACCATCGCCTCGTCCGCGCGCTGCTCCATCGCCCAGCCAAGCGCCCGGCGAGCGAGCACGTGGACGGCGCGGAGCCGGTAGGCCGCCGTCCCGCGAACGTCGTCGATCGGCCGGGCCGCCGCCGCCACGCGATCGGCGAACGCGCCCGCGACACCGGGCAGCAGCGGCGCCCCGAGTTCGTCCCAGGCGCCCGCCCGCTCGAGCTCCCCCGCGAGGTACGTCTCGGCTTCGGAGGCGCGCACGGCCGTGGGCGCGACGGCGCCGAGCGCCACGCGAACGGTCCGTTCCGCCGGGTCGAGCGCGAAGCACAGCATCGCGATCGAGATGACCATCGCGTTCCGCGTCCCGACCTTCGAATACGACTGCGGACCGTCCAGGTGCCGCCACCGGGCGCCGAGGATCAGCTCGTCCGGCGCGAGGGTCGTCTTCTTCACCCCGACCACGTACTCGTTCCACGGCACCCATCGCTCGCGGCCGCCCGCCGCGACGAGACCGACCTCGGCGTCGTGCACCGCAAGCACGGGGATGCTCTCCCCTGCGGGCGAGCCCGTGCCGAGGTTGCCCCCCACGGTGCCGCGGTTGCGGATCTGCGGCGACCCGACGCCGCGCGAGGCCTCGCCGAGCGCCCGCAGCTGCGGCAGCTCCCGCATGATCCGCGTGTAGGTGACGCCCGAGCCGAGGAACACCCGGCCGTCGTCGAACCGCCACTCCTGGAGCTCCGGTATCCGCGAGATGTCCAGGAACGCCTCGGGGCGGATCTTGCCGAAGTTCATCTCGACCATGAGGTCGGTGCCGCCCGCGATCGGCACCGCCTCGGGATGCGCGGCGCGAAGCTCCAGGGCCTCCTCGAACGTCCTCGGAAGGAGGACGTCCATCAGAAGACCCCGTCCTTGAAGGCGTCGATCATGGCCCCGACGTCGTCGCCGAGCGGGTACAGGACGGGGCACGTGCATCCGGCATCCACGTACTCGCGCACCTTCGCGCGGCATTCGTCGGGTGTGCCGGACGCGGTGATCATCTGCACGATCTCGTCGGGCACGAGCGCCATCGCCGTCCGGATCTCTTCCGGGCTCGCGGGCCACGTCAGGACCTTCGCGATGTCGTCGAGCAGGGACTGGTCGACCCCGCTCGCCTTCCCGATGTGCGGCTGCTGACCCAGGTATTGCGTGACGAGCTCGCGGGAACGGTCGAGCGCCGCATCTCGGTCCTCGTCGAGCGAGCACACGACGAGCTGCGGGCGGTCGATGTCCTCGACGATGCGGCCGGTCTTCGCGGCGCCGGCGGCGAGATGCTGCATCGCCGACGCGTTGTACCCGGGACTCACGAGGTAGTTGAGCAGGACGCCGTCGGCGATCTCGCCGGCGAGCTCCATCATCTTCATCCCGGTGGCGCCGAGGTAGATCGGGATGTCTCGCGGAGAGCGATCGCCGTGCACGATGTCGATCTCGATGTCGTCCACGTCGACGAAATCCCCGTGGAACGACACGTTCTCCATCGCGATCAGACGGCGAACGGTCTCGATGTACTCGCGCATCGCCGCCAGCGGCCGTTCGCGCTTCACGCCCACCTTCGTCGCGAGCGGCTCCCACCACGCGCCGATCCCGAGCATCACGCGGCCCGGCGCGAGGTCGTCGAGCGTCACGAAGGTGGCGGCCATCAGGCCGACGTTCCGCGTCCAGCAGTTGACGACACCGGAACCGATCTTGATGCGCTCGGTCGTCGCGGCGAACGCTGCCATCGGGACGGTCGCCTCACGCACGAGACGGCTCTCCGCCTGCCATACCGCCTCGAACCCGTGCTCCTCGGCATGCTGCACGTAGCGGATCCCGTCGGGGATGGGGTGCGCGTCCTGGAGGTACAGCGCGACTCGGCCGTCGGACCTCACGCCCACCGGGTCAGTTGCCTCCCTCCGGCGTGAAGGGATGTGCGCCGATCTCGTCCATCCGGCGCCACAGACGTTCGGCGACCTCGCGCGAGCGCCCGCGCAGCTCGCGATCGTCCGTCCGCGTGAGCCGCCGGTCGCGCACGACGAACTCGCCGTTCACGAGGACGTCGCGGACGTCCCTTGCCGACAGCCCGAACACCCAGTGGCCGCCGAGGTTCTCAGACGAGATCGGGGTCGGCGGGTCGTAGTCCAGCACGACCAGGTCGGCGGGCGCCCCGGGCTCGATCCGTCCGAGGAGCGGCTCGCCCGTCGCGGCCGCCGCCAGCCGTCCGGATGCCGCCACCCGCGCGACCGCCCACTCAGGGCCGACGGACGGGTCGGACTCGCGAGCGCGCAGGTACGCCACCCGGGATTCGGCGAACAGGTCGCCGTCGAACCCGTCCGTCCCGAGCGTGAGGCGGTTGCCGAGCGCGGCCACCGGAGCCTGGCCGACGCGGTTGTTCATGTTCGAGCGGGGGTTGTGCGCGACCCAGGATCCGGCCGCGTGGATCAGGCTCGCTTCGCGCTCGTCGATGTGCACGCAGTGCGCGAGCACGGATCGATCCGAGAGCGCTCCCGCGTCGGCGAGCCGCTCGACCACCCGCCGGCCGAAACGCGCCTGCGCGTCGCGCTCGTCGGCGGCGTCCTCGGCCACGTGGACGTGGATCCCGGTGCCGAGCTCGTTCGCGAGCTCGACGCAGCTCGCCAGGGTCTCCTCGGACAGCGTGAACGACGCGTGCGCGCCGACCAGCTGCGAGGAGAGCGCGTGCTTGCGCTCGGCGAACCGGCGATGCTCGTCGAGCCCGGCCGCGGCGCGCTCGGGACCGTCGCGATCGGTGACCTCGTTACACAGGACCGAGCGCGCGCCCACCTGCTCGAGCGCCGAGGCGACCTGGTCCAGAGAGTCCTCGATCGCGTTCGGCGACGCGTGATGGTCGACGATGGTCGTCGTCCCCGCCAGCAGGGCGTCGGCGCCGCCCACCCAGGCCGAGAGCCAGACGGACTCGGCGTCCAGGGCGCGGTCGAGCCGCCACCAGACCCGCTGGAGGATCTGCACGAAGTTGTTCGGCAGGTCCAGCCGGTAGGGCATCCCGCGGGCCAGCGCCGAATACAGGTGGTGGTGGGCAACCACGTTCCCCGGGATCACGAGGCAACCCGAGCAATCCACCCGCTCGGCTTCCGCCGGCGGAGTGTCCGCCTCGAGCACCCGGCCCTCGTGCACCAGGACGTCTCGGATCGTCACCGTCGGCGGTTCGAGCGACGTCACGACCGTGCCGCCGGTGAGAAGGACGCTCACTCGCCCTCCGCGGAGCGAGCGGCGGCGCCGACCCGCCTCGGCACGAGCGCCGCGGCCGCCGCCGAATCGCGCATCGGAAGCTGGGTGCGCCAGCGGCCGTCGAAGGCGTGGAGCGCGCCGGCGCACGCGGCGGCGGTGGGGACGAGCCCGATCTCGCCGACGCCTTTCGCGCCGTAGGGGCCCACCGGCTCCGGAACCTCGACGACGATCGTCTCGACGTCCGGCATGCGCGGCGCCGGGATGATCCCGAGCGACTTCAGCGTCATCGTCGTCGAAACGCCGTCCACCACGGCGTACTCCTCGGTGAGCCCGAAGCCGAGGCCCATGTGGACGGCTCCCTCGATCTGACCCTCGATCAAGGTCGGGTTGATCGCCTTGCCGACGTCGTGCGCAGCGACGACCTTCGTGAGCCGCCCCTCCTCGTCCAGGAGCACGACCTGGGCCGCCCACGCGTACGCGAAGTGGGTCACGGGGTTCTCGGCCCCGTCCCCCGGCTTGTTCGTCCAGTCGATCACGACCTCGCCGAAGAACTCTCGTCCGGCGAGGTCCTCGATGCGCCCGCCGTTCAGCTCGGCCTTGAGGTTCGTGGCCGCCTGCTGGATCGCGCGCCCGCCGAGCACCGTCGAGCGCGACGCGGTGGTCTGCCCGGTGTCGAGGTCGCGGATCGTGTCGACGACCACGTGCACGCGGTCGGCCGTCAGTCCGAGCTCCTCGCAGACGATCTGGAGCAGCGCCGTGTGAACCCCCTGCCCCATCTCCGTCCACGAGTGGAACAGCGTCACCGTGCCGTCGGTCTCGGGACGCAGGATCGCGGCGCCGCGCTCGCGCATACCGTTGCCGATCCCGGTGTTCTTCACGCCACAGCCGATCCCCGCGTAGCGGGCGTCGCGATAGACCTCGCGCACGGCCTCGAGGCAGGCCTTGATGCCGACGCCTTCGCCGAGCACCTGCCCGGTGCCGAACCGGTCCCCGACCTCGAGCGCGTTGCGCCACCGGATCTCCCACGGGTCGATGCCCACCCGCTCCGCGAGCCGGTCGAGCATCCCGTCGATCGCGAAGGCCACCTGGTTCACGCCGAACCCGCGCATTGCGCCGCACGGGGGGTTGTTCGTGTAGACCGCGGTCGACTCGATGTCGACGGCCTCGAACCGGTACGGGCCGCACGCGTGGCCGGCCGCACGCTCCAGCACCTTGTCGCCGACGCTCGCGTATGCGCCGGTGTCGCCGACGATCCGGACGCGGATCCCGGTCAGACGGCCCTCGTCGTCGCTGCCGACCGTGTAGGTCATCGTCAACGGGTGGCGCTTCGGGTGGAAGCGCAGGCTCTCGGCCCTCGAAAGGGTGAGCAGGACGGGCCTGCCCGTCACCACCGCGCCGAGCGCCGCATGGCACTGGACGTTCAGGTCCTCCTTCGCGCCGAACGCCCCGCCGTTCGAGACCTGCGTGACCCGCACGCGCTCCTCCGGCCACCCGAGGAACGACGCGACCTGGTCCCGGTCCTCCCACACGCCCTGTCCCTGCGAGGACACGTGGAGCGTGCCGTCCTCCTGCAGAACGGCGAGCGCGGACTCGGGCTCCAGGAAGGCGTGCTCGATGAACTGCGTTCGGAAGGTCTCGGTGAGGACGTGCGCCGACCGTTCGAGCTCTCCGTCCACGTCGCCGCGCTTCACGATCGAGGTCGAGAGCAGATTGCCGGCCTCGTGCACGCGGGGGGCGTCGGGCTCGAGCGCGGCGAAGGGGTCGGTAACCGGCTCGAGCACCTCGTACTGGACGTCGACGAGCTCCGCAGCCTCGCGAGCAGCGTGCCGGGTCTCGGCGATGACGACGGCCAGGACGTCGCCGACGTACCGCGTGGTCTCGCCCTCGGCGACGAGCTGCGGCCAGTCCTTCGTGATGGCGCCCTGGATGCGTTGGCCCGGCACGTCGCCGGCCAGCAGCACGGCGACGACGCCCGGGTGCGCCCGCGCGGGAGTCGGGTCGATCCGGAGCACGCGGGCTCGAGGGTGGTCGCTGAAGCGGATCGCGCCGTGGTGCATCCCCGCCGCGGTGAGGTCGTTGATGTACGGCTTGTCGCCGAGCGCCAGCTCACGTCCTTCGTACCTGGCGGTTCGGGAGCCGATCCGCCCGGACATGTCGACCTCGGGCATCGGCTCGCCCGCGCGAGCCTTCGCGACGAGCTCGACCGCGTCGACGATCTTGATGTACCCGGTGCACCGGCACAGGTTCCCCGCGAGCGCCTTCGAGATCTGGTCGCGCGTCGGCGACGGCGACTTGGCCAGCAGGCCCTCCGCCTTCATGAGGATGCCGGGCGAGCAGAAGCCGCACTGGGACGCGCCCGACACGATGAACCCGTTGGCCCACTGCTCCCGCTCCTCGGACGAGAGACCCTCCTGGGTGACGACGTCACGACCCGCCGCGTGCTCGGCTTTCCGGGCGCACGATACGACCGCCTTGCCGTTCACGAGCACGGTGCACGCGCCGCACGAGCCCTCGGGCGCGCACCCGTCCTTCACGGAGGTGATGCCGAGCTCCTCGCGGAGCAGCTCGAGCAGGCTCATGCCCGGCCGAGGTTCGACCGAGACCGACCGACCGTTCACCGTGAGGTCCACGACCTCGCCTCCTCCGCCTAGCCCTTCCCGGCACCGACCACGTGGCGTCTCATCCTCCCGCAGGAGAGATCCGCGTGCCCGTCTCGCCGGCCAGCGCGCGCTCCACGTTCTCGGGGTTCGTGATCAGGGCCGTGCCCCCCGTGGCTTCCACGAAAGCAGTGGCCGCCTCGATCTTGGGGGCCATGCTGCCCTTCGCGAAGTGGATCCCCTCCGCGAGGTGCTGCCTGGCCTCCGACACGCTCAGCCGGTCGACCCACTCTTGCTCGGCCGTGCCGAACCTCAACGCGACCTTCTCGATCGACGTGCTGATCACCAACAGGTCGGCTCCGAGCGAGGAGGCGAGCAGCGAGGAGGCGTGGTCCTTGTCGATGACCGCCGCGACCCCCCGGAGGTTGCCCTCTGGATCGGCGACCACGGGGATCCCCCCGCCGCCGACCGCGATCGTGACGACGCCCCCATCCAGCAGATCCCGGATGACCTCCTCCTCGACGATCCGCATCGGTGCGGGAGACGGAACGACTCGCCGCCACCCTCGGCCGGCGTCCTCCATCACGCTCCAGCCATCCTGCTTCTGACGGCGTTCGGCCTCCGCTGCGTCCATGTAGGAGCCGATGGGCTTCGTCGGGTTCTGGAAGGCCGGATCGTCGGCGGACACCTCCGTCTGGGTGATGACGGTCACGGCTCGTTTGTCCAGACCGAGGCGGGCGAAGTCGTTGTGGAGGTTCTGTTGGAGCGCGTAGCCGATCGCCCCCTGCGTGTCCGCGCCGCACACGTCGAGCGGGACCTCGTGGAGCTCATGGGCGGCGAGCTCCGACCGACGCAGGATGAACCCGACCTGGGGTCCGTTCCCGTGCGTGATCGCCACGCGCCATCCGCCCCGGATCATCCCGGCGATGTGGCGGCACGTCTCGCCGGCGGCGATGTACTGATCGCGCACGGTCTGATGCACCGTGTCCTTGATCAGCGAGTTCCCGCCGATCGCCACGACCGCCGTCTTTTCGCCCATCACCGCCCTCTGTTCATCCTGGGGTGAGCCAGACCGGTCGGCATCGTGCCACGCCGCCGTGCTACTCGACGGCTCCGAGCACGAGCGACAGCAGGGCCATGCGCATCACCACGCCGTTGAACGCTTCGGTCCAATAGCGCGCGTGGCGAGTCGCGTCGACGTCGGCCGGCAGCTCGTCCATCCGCGGGAGCGAGTGCAGGATGATCGCGTCGCTTTTCGCCTTGTCGCGGAGCAATTCTCGCGTCACACGGTACTCCCCCGGCGTGGTCGGGAGGACGACCTCGCCACGCTCGTCGCGGCCCTTCGTGTAGTCGGCCTGCACGACCGGCTCCATGTAGATGACGTCGCAATCGGAGATGGCCTTCTCGACCGACTCAACCTCGACGTAGCGGACGTTCCGCTCGTCGAGCTCGGTCTTGAACTCGTCGAGCAACGACATGTCGGGCGGACAGACCACGTAGGACTCGACGTCGAACTGGCTGAACGCGTACAAGATCGAGTGCATCGTCCGCATCCGCATGTCGCCCACCAACAGGAACTTCAGCCCGTCGAGACGGCCGAGTTCCTTCCAGGTGGTGTACAGGTCGGTAAGCACCTGGGTGGGATGCTCACCCCAGCCGTCCCCGCAGTTGATCACCGGGATCGACGCCCACCTCGCCGCTTCCTCGGGCGCGCCCTGCAGGAAGTGCCGCATCGCGATCACGTCCGCGTAGAACTCCAGCATGTGGACGGTGTCCTTGATCGACTCCTGGTAGAAGTCGCCCGCGCGGGTGTTCTTCGCGTCGGAGAACCCGAGGACGTGCCCGCCGAGCCGATGCATGGCCGCCTCGGTCGCCAATCGCGTTCGGGTGCTCGGCTGATAGAAGGCCGTCAGCAGCGTCTTCTCCTTGAGCAGATCCGCGTTGCGCCGCTCCTTCGCGATCGGGGCCATGCGATCGCAGATCTCGAAGACGTGGATGTACTCCTCCCGTTCGAACTCCTTGAGCGAGAGGATGTCGCGCCCTGCGAAGCTCCTCATCCTTGCCCTCCCTCTTCCGTCAGTCGCGGGCGACGCCCGTAAACAGCACGGCCACGTGCTCGTCGGCGCTCAGCTCGCCTCGGCGCGAGAGCTCCAGTAGTCCGGCCAGGCCCGCGGATCCGGTATGGTCGACGTCGATCCCCGTCGCATCGCGCCCGAGATCGTTCGCGGCTCGCAGCGTTTCCTCGGAGACGAGCACCGGCGCCCCGTCTGTGGCGAGCATCCCCGCGACGACCGCTGCCCAGTCGTAGGTCTCGTCGTCCAAGATCCCTTCGGCGACGCTGCGCGGCTCCTCCTCCCACGGCCACATCACCTCGGAGCGGTGGGTGCGCGCCCACGCCATCGCCTCGACGGCGCTCGCGGGCGTGACCTCGTGACCGGCGCGCTGGCGCACACGCATGAACGCGCGCTCGAGCGGGTGCGCGTTCGCGGGCTGGACCGCGTGGATCCGAGGGAGCCGCTCAGGAGCCTCGAGCAGCGCGGCGTCCTCGAAGGCGCGCACGCACGAGCTCGCCAGCGCTCCGCCGCCCACCTGGACGATCAGACGGTCGAGCGAGGAACCCTCGTGGGAGAGCTGGTCGACGAGCTCGAACCCGAGCGTCTCGCCCCCTTCGATCGTGAGCCCGTTGTCCGGACCCTGGCACGTGAACGGGACGGCGCCCTCCGCGACGGCCCGCTGCAACGCGTGGTACGTCGGGTCGCCGGGCACGCCGCCCTCACGCTCACAGACCTCGACCGTGGCACCGAGCTCCTTCAGGCGACGCACCACCGAGGTGTCAGCCCATGTCGGCACGAACACCCGGATCGGGCGATCCGCGGCCCGGGCGAGCACGGCGGCCGCGAGCGCGGCGTTCCCGCAGCTCGCGATCGCGAGCTCGCGCCCCTCGGGCGGCGTGAGACCGGCCTGCTCGGCGACCAGGATGTGAACCATCAGCCCCATCAGGTGCCGCGCCTTGTGCGAGCCCGAGACGTTGCCGGTCTCGTCCTTCACCCAGACCTCGCACCCGAGGCGCTCGGATAGACCGTCGCTCCGCCCGAACGGCGTCTGCACGAACCCCCGGCCGTCCACCGCCGCGACCGCCTTGTCGAGCTGCTCGACCAAGTGGACGTGATCGTCATCGCTCATCCCGTTCGCGTGCCCCAGGTGGTAGCCGTGGAAAAGCCGGCGGTACCGGACGAACGGGTTCGGCTCGCCCCCGTCGGGGAAGCTCACGTGGGTCGGGTCGAGCTCGCGCACCATGACGTGGTCGACGTCGTCCGTCCCGGCGCCCGGGCAACGGAACGGGAACGGCTCCTGGAACGAGGCCGAGTAGCCGCATCCCGCGCAGACCACCGATGTCGCGGGTCCGCCGCTCACGCGGCCTCCATCCCGGTGCGGGCGTTGAAGGCTCGGATGGCCTCGTCCCACCGCGGCAACCCCTCGCGGAGGCCGCGCCAGAACGACTGATCCTTCCGCGCGACGAAGTCCTCGATGGACACCCCCTGCTGCTCGACCCAGGTGAAGTACCCGAGGTTGAAGATCCGCTCGCGATCGCCTTCGGTGAGCTGCAGCATGTCGCCCGTCCCCTGGCCCTCGAGTGAACGTCCGAACGTCTCGGCCGCCTCGTTCGCCCCGAACCCGTTCGGGAAGTCGCGCCCCATGACCTTGTCCACCTCCGTGCGGTACATCGCCGCGCCGTCCGTCGCGACGGTCACGATCACGTCGTCCGAACCCAGCCCGAGCGCCTTTGCGGTCTTGATCGCGGCGACGACGTTGGCGATACTCGACAGGCCGAACGAGTCGAGCGCGTCGATCGTCGCGGCGTCGACGCCCCGATCTCGCAGGAACCCGCGGCCCTCGGCGGAGTTGAACAGGACGTTGAGCGCATCGGTGTCCCGGTCGCTCACGTCGACGACGACGTCGGTGCTCATCACGTTATGGATGAGCGGCACGTGCTTGTCGCCGATCCCCTGGATGTTGTGCTCGCCGAAGCCGTTGCGCAGCAGCGTCGGGCATTCGAGCGCCTCGACCGCGACGGTGGAAGAGCCGAACCGCTCCTTCAGGTGGTCGCCGGCGGCGAGCGTGCCGGCGGAGCCCGACGCCGACACGAACGCGCGCAGTCGCAGCCCCGGCTCGCGTTCGTGCAGTGCCTCGAAGACGTGCGCGAGCGCCGACCCCGTCACGAGCAGGTGCACGAGGTGGTTGGGGTACTCGGAGAACTGGTTCAAGATCACGTTCGCAGGGTCCTCGGCCAAGCGCTTGCACTCGTCGTAGATCTCGCGGACGTTGCTCTCGACGCCGGGCGTGCGGATGATGTCCTCGGGTTCCGCGACCCAGCGCTCGAGCCACTCGAAGCGCTCCCGGCTCATGCCCTCGGGCAGCACCGCGACGCCGCGACACCCCATGATCCGGCTGATCGCCACCCCGCCCCGGCAGTAGTTGCCAGTCGAGGGCCAGATCGCGCGCTGCGACGTCGGATCGAACCCACCGGTGACGATGCGCGGCACCAGGCAGGCGTACGCGGCGAGCACCTTGTGCGCGCCGATCATCGGGAAGCGGTCGCCGAGCGCGACCACGATCCTCGCCTGCACGCCGGTCAGCTCCGGCGGCAGGACGACGTGCTCGGGCACCTCGACCGTGTTGCGCCGGTCCGAGGCGTTGTACCAGTGGGCCCGGAACAGGTTCAGCGGATGGGGCGCATCGGGGTCGACGCGCTCCAGCTCGTCCCGGATACGCTGCGGGATCTTCCCCGGGTCGCCGAGCTGCTCGAACGTGGGCAGGGCGATCCCCGCGTCGCGGAATCGAGCGACGGCCCGCTCGTAGGCCGCCGGATCCATGACGCTCCCCTCGAGGCCGAGCGGCATCGTTCTCGAACACCTCCAACCGATCGCCGGCTCGCCGGTCGCGGCGATGGCCTGCCTCGCCAGATACTAGAGTCTGGTGGAGCCGCCCGTCTGCGACGCGCATGCGCCGCAGGGTGCGGGGCTGAGAGCAGCGATGGACGCGTTCCGCGAACCCACAGCAGCGAGGCCGGCGTCGACCCGCCGGCGCCGTCGTTCATGACGATCTCGATCTCGCTCGCGGCGTCCGGCGCACCACCGCCCGCGGAGAGGCTCGACCGGGGCAGAGCCGGATCGCATCGGGCCGAGTGGCCCGTCCGGAAAGGGGCGCTCGCCTCCCCGCCGCCGATGCGGCCTCGGACATGCTTCGGGTCGCCGTTCGATACTGGCCGAAGAGCCCGGAGCGGGGAGGCCGCAGCGGTGCAGGATCCGAGACGAGCCCGTTCCACGCCTGACGCACGTCGATGCGGCAGCCACGCCCCCCAGCCGGAGGACGCCGCGACATGACGACCGGCCGCCGGAGGTTCGCACGACGACACGATCGGCGCCGGCTCCTGGTCAGCTGGCTCGCGCTCCCCTCCGCCGCACTCGCGGCGCTGCTCGTCGGTGCCGGGATGCTCGTCGCACTCGGCGCCGATCCGATCACGGGGTATCGCGCCTTGCTGGACGGCGCGTTCGGGAGTCCCGGCGCGCTCACCGACACCGCCATCAAGGCCGTCCCTCTCGTGCTGGTCGGCGTCGGCATCTGCATCGCCTTTCGAGCCAACGTGCTCAACATCGGCGGAGAGGGGCAGCTCGTCATGGGGGGCCTCGCGTCTACCGGGTTGGTGTTGGCGCTCCCCGATCTCCCCGGGCCGCTCCTCGTCCCGCTCGTGCTGCTGGCGGGCGCGGTCGGCGGGGCGATCTGGGGTGCCATCGCCGGCTCGCTCAAGGCCTATCTCAACGTGAACGAGATCCTGTCCACGATCATGCTGAACATCATCGCCGTTCAGATCATGAACTACCTGCTCGCCGGGCCGTTGGTCGACAAGGAGTTCTCCGGCTTCTCGCTCATCCCCCAGACCAGGCGCCTGTCGCCGAACGCCGACCTGCCGGTGCTCGTCCAGGGCACGAAGCTCCACGCCGGGGTCGTCGTCGCGGTGCTGGCCGCCGTCCTCGCCTACGTGCTGCTGTGGCGCACCGGCCTGGGCTTCCGCCTGCGCGCGGTCGGGCTGTCGCGGGACGCGTCGAGCTACGCGGGGATGCCGGTGCGCCGGACGATCACGCTCGCGCTCACGCTGAGCGGGGCGCTTGCCGGGCTGGCCGGCGCCGTGCTCGTGTTCGGCAGCGCCTCCCATCGCATGGTCACCGACGGGACCGCGACCGGGTTCACCGGCTCGGCCGGCTTCAACGGCATCGTCGCGGCCCTGTTCGGCGGCCTCAATCCGCTCTGGACGATCGCGTCCGCGTTCGTCTTCGGCGGCCTGCTCGTCGGGGGGAACGCGATGCAGATCGCCGTCCAGGTCCCGACGGCACTGATCGTCGCGCTGAACGGCCTGCTCGTGGTGTTCGTCGTCTCGATCGAACACCTCCGCCGCCGGTACCGGGTGCAGCTCGGATCGCCCGCGACCGTCCCCATCGCATCCGGCGAGGGTGAGGACGCGGAGCGACCCGGCATCCCCGTCCGGGAGGGGGCCGAGGAATGAGCAAGTTCTTCACGTTGACGGTCCTGACCGCGACGGTCGCCTCGGGCATACGCCTGGCGACGCCGTTCCTGCTCGCGAGCCTCGGCGAGACGATCGGGCAGCGGAGCGGGCTGCTCAACCTCGGCGTGGACGGGATCATGCTCCTGGGGGCGTTCGGCGCCTACTACACCGTCCTCGAGACGCAGAACATCTGGTTGGCCGTGCTCGTGGGCGCCGCGGTCGGTCTCGTGATGGGCCTCGTGACGGCGGTCGTCAACGTGACGTTGAAGGCAGAGCAGGGCATCAGCGGGATCGGCATCTTCCTGTTCGGCCTCGGGCTGTCCGACCTGCTGTTCCAGAAGCTCGTCGGCACGCCCGTGCCTATCCAGACCTTCCCCACCGTCGAGGTGCCGCTGCTCTCGAGCATCCCGACGCTCGGCAGTATGTTCTTCCGGGCGAACCTCATGGTGTACCTGGCGTTCCTGCTGGTCCCGGTGCTGGCATTCGTCCTCAGCCGGACGACGTACGGCACGAACGTCACGGCCGTCGGCGAGAACCCAGCCGCGGCCGACAGCGTTGGCGTGAGCGTGGCGCGCATCCGCTACTCGACGGCAGCGCTCGGGAGCACGCTCGCCGGCGTGGCCGGCGCGGCCCTCGCCCTGCAGCTCGGCATCTTCCAGCAGAACCTCACGCAGGGCCAGGGGTTCATCGCCGTCGCCCTGGTGTACTTCGGCGCATGGCGCCCCGTCGGTGTCATGGCCGGCTCGCTGCTGTACGGCATGGTCGCCGCCACCGTGCTCACCTGGAAGACCCTCGGGGTGATCCCCCAGAGCGCCTCGGACCTGGCGGCCATGGCGCCGGCGGTGCTCACCGTGCTCGCGCTCGTCGCGGTCGCCCGGCGCTTCCGGCAGCCCGACGCCCTGGCCAAGCCGTACGAGCGGGGAGGTTAACGCACATGATGGGCGGGACAGGGATCCTAGGAAGGGGGAAGGTATGAACGACACGATGCGTCGATGGGGACGTCTCGTCGCGGTCCTCGCGGCTCTGACCCTCGTCGCGGCGGCGTGCGGCGACGACGACACCGCCGGCGAGGACGGAACAGGCGCCACGGGCGCGACGACTACCGGTGCCACGGGCACGACGTCGGCCGAAACGCTCCAGGTCGCGCTCATCGCACCGAGCGCCACGAACGACCTCGCGTTCACGCAGTCGATGTTCGACGCGCTGAACGCGCTGAAGGACTCGGAGAACCTGGAGATCTCCGTTTCGGACAACCTGTTCGTCGTGGACGACGCGGCGAGCGCGATCCGCAACTACGCCTCGCAGGGGTTCGACCTGGTGATCGCGCACGGGTCTCAGTTCGGGGGGACGGTCGAACAGATCGCCGCCGAGTTCCCCGAGGTGTCCTTCGCCTGGGGTACGGCCGGTGACACCTTCGGACAGCCGAACGTGTACGCGTACCAGGCGGCCTCGGATCAGGGAGGATACGTCCAGGGCGTGCTTGCGGCCGGGCTCACCGAGAGCAAGGTGATCGGCGTGGTCGGCCCGATCGAGGTCGGCGACGCGAAGTTGTACGTGGACGGGTTCAAGGCCGGCGTCGAGGCGACGGATCCGTCGATCGACGTGCGGGTGAACTACACGGGCTCGTTCAGCGATGTCGGCCTGGCGTCGGAGGCCGCGAGGAGCTTCGTCGCGGCCGACGCCGACGTGATGACCGGCACCGCCCAGATGGTCGTCGGAGCGATCGGCGTCGCGACCGAGAACGACATCGCGTGGTTCGGCACGCAGGCGAACCAGACGTCGCTCGGCCCGAGCGTGGTCGTCGCGTCGCAGGTGTACCACTGGGAGGTCGTGCTGACGGAGATCATCGACGGGATCCGGGGTGGGACGCTCGGCGGCGAGTCGTTCACGATCGACCTCGCGAACGGCGGCGAGGTGATCGAGTACAACCCGGACTATCCGCTGCCGGCCGACGTGAAGGCCGCGGGGGACGAGGCGATCGCGGGGATCACGGACGGCACGATCACGACCGGGGTTTCCGAGTAGGACGGACCCCGACAGGAGGACCGTGAAGGCGACCACCCCGGGATCCGCTTCGGCGACGATGCGGGTCGCGACGCCGATGCTCGAGATGCGCGGAATCACGAAGCGTTTCCCCGGGGTGGTCGCCAACGACCGGATCGACTTCGACGTCCGTGCCGGCGAGGTCCACACCTTGCTCGGGGAGAACGGGGCCGGTAAGAGCACGCTCATGCGGGTCCTCTACGGTCTCTACCGCGCGGACGCCGGAGAGATCTTCGTGAACGGAGCGCCGGTGACGATCGCGACGCCGGCCGACGCGATCCGGCACGGGATCGGCATGATCCACCAGCACTTCATGCTCGTGCCGACGTTGACGGTGGCGGAGAACGTGGGCCTCGGGCTTCGGTCCACGCGCGGGCCGCTCAAGGACCTGGACCGCGTGTCCGAGCGGATCCGCGAGCTGTCGCACGCGTACGGGCTCCGCGTCGAACCCGGCGCGTACGTGTGGCAGCTCTCGGTCGGGGAACGTCAGCGCGTCGAGATCATGAAGGCCCTGTACCGGAACGCGACACTCCTCGTGCTCGACGAACCCACGGCCGTCCTCACGCCGCAGGAGGTGGAGGACTTCTTCGTGATCCTGCGGCAGATGGTGGACGACGGGCGCGGGCTCGTCTTCATCTCCCACAAGATCCGGGAGGTGCTCGCCCTGTCCGACCGCATCACCGTGTTGCGCGATGGACGCACGGTCGGAACGGTCCTGGCGGCGGATACGACCCGGCGCGAGCTGGCGACGATGATGGTCGGCCACCAGGTGTCGCAGACCGAGCGACCGGCCGGCACCCGCGGCGGCGACGTTCGGCTTGTCGTGAGGGGTTTGTCCGTTCGAGGCGATCGGGGCGCCGACGCGGTCCGCGATGTCGACCTCGAGGTCCGCTCCGGCGAGATCGTTGGGATCGCCGGAGTCTCGGGGAACGGTCAGCGAGAGCTCGCCGAGGCGATCTCCGGCCTGCGCCCCGCGCGGGCGGGGTCGATCCACCTCGATGGCAACTCCCTGGACGGACGGGGACCCGCCGAGATCCGCGACGCCGGCCTCGGCCACGTCCCCGAGGAGCGCATGCGAGACGGTGTCATCGGCGACTTCACGGTGGCCGACAACCTCATGCTGGTCGACAGCCGGACCGCACGGTTCACCCGATGGGGATTCCTGCAGAGCCGCGCGATCCGGCGACACTGCAGCGAGCTCGTGTCCGCGTTCGCCATCAAGACGCCCGGCCTCGACACGCCCACGCGCAACCTGTCGGGCGGGAACATCCAGAAGCTCATCTTGGCCCGTGAGCTGTCCGGTCGGCCCCGGGCGCTCCTCGTGTCCCAACCCACCCGCGGGGTCGACGTCGGGGCGGCCCAGTACATCCACCGGCAGCTGCTCGAACAGCGCGAGCGCGGGACGGCGATCCTGATCGTCTCCGAGGACCTCGACGAGGTGCTCGCACTCGCGGACCGGATCGTCGTCATGTACGAGGGGTCCATCATCGGCGAGGCCGACCCTCGCACGACGACGCGAGAGGCCGTGGGACTGATGATGGCCGGCGTCGCGACCGACTCCGAGGAGCGGACCGCCGCCGCGCCGTCGGCGGGATCGAAGGAGTAGCGGCCGGTCCCCGGACGGTGGCGGCCGGTCCCCGGACGGTGGCGTTCGGTCAGGTCAATGTTCCGACCAGCGTGAACACGCCGCCCGGGCACGTGCCGTTCACCATCGTGCCCTCGCCGCGGATCTCGGTCGCCCGTCCCCCGTCTCCCTCCACGATCGCTCGGACGACCTCGAACTCGACGTCCATGTCCCCCTCGTCACACGGCAGCGTTCCGTTCACCGTTCCCGAGTAGGCCTTGCCGAGCCTCTTGAGGAACCCCGAGACTGGTGGAGCGACCGCGTCGACGTCGCACGGGTGCGGGCCGGTCCGTTCCTCGCAGTTGGAGATGAGCTCCCAGGTGGCGTCCGTGGCCGCGCTCGTGTCGTCCACCGGAGAGAACGTGAGGCTCCACGTCCCGAACAGGTCCGCCTCAGAGAGCTGGGTGAACGGCTCACCCGTCGGGCCCGTGGGAGCGGTCGGTCCCGAGGCGCCCGTCGTGACGGTCGCACCCGTCGCGCCTGTCGGAGCGGTCGTCCCCGTCCCACCTCCCCCGTCGTCGTCGGACAGAAGCGTGAAGGCGCCGAATCCGGCACCCAGGAGCGCGACGACGACCGCCGCCGCGACCAACGGCGTTCGCGAACGCCGTTCCACCGAGGTTGGCGGATCGTGCGGAGGCGATGTCGCCGGCTGTGACGGCTCGGTGGCCGAGGGCGGCAGACCCTCACCCATCGGCGGAGGGGTCGGCAGCGTTGGGGCGCCCGCGGACGGTGCATCGGGGAACCCCGCCGCCACTCCGGCCCCGGTCTCGCCCGCCGCGACGACGCCCGGGTCCGCCGATGAAGGCGCCACCACGGTCTCGGGGATGCCCACGCCGACCGGCGGCGTCGCGACCAGCGGCATCAAGGCATGCCGGGCCGCACGCGCGAGCGCCACGCAGTACGGGTACCGGTCCTCCTTCTCCTTGGCCATCCCGGTCGCGATCACCGCGTCGATCTCGGGTGGAAGCTCCGGGCGCAGCGTGGAGACGCTGGGTG
>CAZMNP010000042.1:0-3164 GCA_964567675.1 uncultured Actinomycetes bacterium | reverse complement strand
TACCAGGCCTATCCCGACGGCCGTTCGATCAAGATCTACGCCGACGACGCGAAGAAGAACTACGAATCCATCTCGCAGTTCTCCAAGAAGGACGCCGAGGCGATGCCGAAGTGGGATGCCTGGCTCGGCGGGGTCGCGGACGTCATGGGTCCGCTGCTCCTTCAGGTGCCGCCGCCGCTGGGTTCGCTGAAGGTCCGCGATCTGCTCGATCAGTTGCGCGTCGCATGGAAGGCACGCGGTCTGGGGGTTCGAGGCGTCGCCGACGTGACCAAGCTCTTCACGATGAGCGTCACCGACCTGCTGGACGAGTGGTTCGAGTCCGATCCGGTGCGGGGAATGCTCGCCGTGAACGGCGTGATCGGGACGTGGGCCGGACCGGACTCGCCGGGCACCGCGTACGTGATGCTCCACCACTCGATCGGCGACGTCGGCGACGGCCACCTCGGCTCGTGGGGGTACCAGGAGGGCGGCATGGGCGGGGTCTCCGAGGCGTGCCGTCGCGCTGCCGAGTCCTTCGGCGCCGAGATCCGGACGAACGCGAAGGTGGGGAAGATCCTCGTCCGCGGCGGACGGGCGGTGGGCGTGGCGCTCGAGAACGGCGAGGAGCTCCGCGCACCGGTCGTCGTGACGACGATCCACCCGAAGATCGCGTTCCTCCGGCTCCTGGACGAGGCCGAGCTCCCGGCAGAGTTCGTGCGGGACATCTCGAACTGGAAGACGCGGAGCGGTGTCGTGAAGATCAACTTCGCGATCAGCGAGCTTCCCGACTTCATCGCCGATCCGGGGAAGAACCTGCAGGACCACCACACGGGGTCGGTCGAGCTCTGCTTCAGCCCCGAGTACGCGGAGACGGCGTTCCAGGATGCCCATTTCCTTCGCAAGGCGTCCGAACGGCCCTTCGTCGACGGCGTGATCCCGACGACGATGGATCCCACCCTGATGCCCGAGGGCGTGCACAACTTCTCGATGTTCACGCAGTGGGTTCCCGACGACTGGGTGAACGAGCCGCACCGCGAGGAGCTCGAGGCGTACGCCGACCGGATCGTGGACCTGTACACGGAGCTGGCGCCGAACTTCAAGTCCTCCGTGATCGCGCGCCAGGTGATCGGTCCGTACGACATGGAGCAGGAGCTCGGCCTGATCGGCGGGAACATCTTCCACGGGGAGCTCTCGGTGGATCAGCTGTTCCATATGCGTCCGGCCCCCGGCTACGCCGACTACCGGACGCCGATCCGGGGGCTGTATCACGGGTCGAGCGCCACCCATGCCGGCGGAGGCGTCTGCGGTATCCCCGGATGGCAGGCGTTCCGCCAGGCCAAGAAGGATCGCGCGATCGGCACGAAGTAGCCTGAGGCGCGTGTCGACCGGGGGATCGTCGGACGCGCGGACGCCGCTCGAGCGGATGCTCGAGGCGCGCTCGGTCGCCGTCATCGGGGCGAGCGCCCGGGAGGGCACGGCCGGTCATCAGACGCTGCTCGAGCTCCGCAAGGGCGGTTTCGACGGCGACGTCTACCCCGTGAACCCGAAGTACGAGGAGCTCGAGGGCTCCCGCTGCTACTCGGAGATCGGCGACGTCCCCGGGCCCGTCGATCTCGCGGTGATCTCGCTGGCCAACTCCTTGCTGGAAGGGACCCTCTCGGCCTGTGCCGGCGCCGGGGTCGGGTCGGCGGTGATCTACGCGAGCGGGTTCGAGGAGCCGCGCGAGGGCACCCCGCCGCTCACCGAGCGGCTCACCCTCATCGCTCGCGACGCCGGGATGGCTATCTGCGGTGGGAACTGCATGGGATTCGTGAACGTCGAGCGCGGGCTTCGCGCGACGGGTTGGTACGAGCCCGAACGCCTCGAGCCCGGGTCGATCGCGTTCATCAGTCATTCGGGCTCGGCGTTCGCGGCACTGCTCCACAACGACCGCGGGCTCCGCTTCAACGTCGCCGTCTCCTCCGGTCAGGAGCTCGTGACGACGACGGCCGACTACCTGCGGTACGCGCTCGGGCTCGAGAGCACGAGGGCGGTCGGGTTGTTCATCGAGACGATCCGCGATGCGGCCGGCTTCCGCGCCGCGATGGCCCTGGCCCGTGAACGCGACGTGCCGGTCGTGACGCTGAAGGTCGGGCGCGAAGCGCTCTCGCGAGCGCTCGTGACCTCGCACTCGGGAGCGCTCGCGGGCGAGGACGGCGCGTACGAGGCGCTGTTCGAGGCCGATGGGGTTCACCGCGTGGAGACCCTTGACGAGATGGGGGACACGCTCGCCCTGTTCGTCGCGGGCCGGCGCGCCGGGCCCGGCGCCCTCGCATCGATCCACGACTCCGGCGGCGAGCGCGCGATGCTGGTGGACGCCGCCGCGACGGCCGGGGTGCCGCTCGCGTCCATCGGGCGCGAGACCATCGACCGGTTGGCCGAGTTGCTCGACCCGGGCCTGCCGCCCGTGAACCCGCTCGATTTCTGGGGCACGGGCAAGGACGCTTTCGCGGTGATCAACGGATGCGAACGCGCCCTTCTGGACGACCCCAGCGTGGCCGCACTGGCGTTCGCGGTCGACCTGACGACCGACGACGATCCGGAGGAAGGGTTCATCGCGTCGTTCCTTGAGGTCTGGCCCGAGACCGACAAGCCGATGGCGATGCTGTCGAACTTCGCGAGCGGTATCAGCCGTCCCGATGTCGAGCGCCTTCACGAAGCAGGGGCCCCCGTGCTGGAAGGCACCTTCACCGGGCTCGCGGCGTTCCGTCACCTGTTCGAGCACCGGGACCATCGTGCCCTGCCTTCGATGGACGCTTCGTCGCCGATCCGATCCGAGGTGCGAACCCGGTGGGCCGAGCGGCTCGCGACCCGTGAACCGCTGGACGAACGCGAGGGCCTGACGCTGTTGTCAGAGTTCGGCATCCCGGTCGTGCCCGGCGAGGTGGTCTCGTCCTTGGACGAGGCCGTCGCCTCGGCCGAGGGCCTCGGGTTCCCCGTGGCGCTCAAGACCGCGATGCCCGGGATCGAGCACAAGTCGGATGCCGGCGGGGTGAAACTGGGCGTGCAGGACGGCGCGGCGCTCGCGGACGCCTACGGCGAGCTGAGCGCATCACTCGGGCCTCGCGTCGTCGTCTCGCCGATGGCGCCGCCCGGCGTCGAGATCCATCTCGGCATCGTTCGTGACGAGCAGTTCGGCCCGCTCG
>CAZMNP010000041.1:0-20745 GCA_964567675.1 uncultured Actinomycetes bacterium | reverse complement strand
CTGTCTCGCGATCGCCTCCGGCGCGGAGGTGCCGGCGTGGGTCCGCGATGCCCTGCCTCGGCTCCCCGACGAGATGCGCGAGGGTTCGGATCGCGGCCATCGGCTCGAGCGGGCGGTCGTCGACGCGGTGGAAGCAGCGGTCCTGGCGCCGATGATCGGGCGCGAGTTCGACGCGCTCGTCGTCGATCTCTGGAAGGGCCGCCGCGGAGAGGTCGCGATCCGGAACCCCGCGGTGATCGGTCCGTGTGACGGAGCGACCGTCCTCGGCGCGAGCGTCCGGGCCCGCCTGGAGGAAGCCGACATCACCGAGCGCACGATCCGCTTCATGCAGGTGAGTCGATGAGACTGGGTAACTGGGAGATCAGGCCGCTCGGTGGAGGACTGGGTTGCCTCGTGATGATCCTGATCTCGATCGCGCTCTCGGTGTTGCTGACCGTGTGCGTCAACCTCTTGATCGACTGACGCTCAGACCGGCTCCGTTCCCCGCCCGTCCGCCTCGCGGCCCACCACGAACCAGATGGCGTGAACGGGCACGTCTCCCCCGTTGAAGAACCGATGCGGAGTGGTCGAATCGAAGGCGATGGAGTCACCGGGGGCCAGCTCGTACTTCTGGAACCCGATCTGGATGCTCAGCGTTCCGCTCATGACGTAGCCGTACTCCCGGCCGTGGTGGCGCATCAGCGACTCGTCGGGCGTGGAAGCGCCGCCCACCTCGTAGATGGCCTCGAGGAAGTCGATGCCGTCTTCCTGGTGGGCGAGCTCCTCCCATCGAACACCGGAGTCCAGGTCGATCGTCGCCCGCTCCCCCGGGTGGACCACCGGAGCGCGATCGGCCCGCCAGTCCCCGTCCGAACCGGCGGTCTCCGCGAAGTCCGCGCCCCGGATCACCCGGTCGAGCGACACGCCGAGCTCGGTGACGATCGAGTAGAGCGTGCCGACCGAGGGCCGCGACTGCCCGCTCTCCAGCTGGGAGATGAGGCTGGCCGACAGTCCGAGTCTCCGGGCCAGCTCGCGCTGGCTGATCCCCGCCCGGACCCGCTCCTCTCGGAGGCGGTGGCCGATCTCGTCGAGCAGCTTGGGGTCTCCCTTGGCGTCCTGCATCACATCAACATCCAGCCGCCGTCCACGTGCAGGTTCTCGCCGTTCATCGCCGGGTTCTCGAGGAGGAAGACGGCGGCGTCCACCACATCCGCCATGGTCGCGAGTCGCTTGGTCGGTGTGCGCGCCACCACGTGATCGAGCGGCTTGCCTTCCCAGAACGGCGTGTCGCCGGTGATGCCGGGATGGATCGCGTTGAACCTGATCGGGGCGAGCTCGGTCGCCAGCGTGTTGATGAGACTGCTGATGCCGCCGTTCACGGCGGTCACCGTCGTGGACCCGGGATACGGACGATCCTTCGCCCGTCCGCCGAACAGGACGACCGACGAGTCGTCGGAGAGCCGGTCCAGCAACGTGTGGATCGTCTCCGTGTAGCCCACGAGCTTCATCGTCACGAGCTCGATCGCCTCGGCGATCTTGTACTCGCGCACCGGGTTGTTGTCCCGGGCGATCGCGGCCAGCACGAGCCGGGATACGGGCCCGACGTCTGCGAGCGCCGCCGCGATGGTCTCCGGCTTGCTGAGGTCGAAACCGAGACCGGTGACGCCTTCTCCGATCTCGGCGGCGACGGCGCTCGCTCGAACGGCATCGCGGCCGGTGACGATCACCGGCAGGCCCCGCTCCCGGTAGTGCGACGCCAGCTCGCGACCCAGGCCCGCGGTGCCACCCACGATCAGCACCGAACCGTCGGCCATCTCGTTCCGCTCCTCGCTCGGACAGCAGCAGCGACACTACTAGATGCGGGGCCGCGGTGTGCAGGGTGGCTGAGCAGTCACGGCGCGTCCGGCGGCATTGGCTGGCGGAGTTGCCGGGACCTGTGTAGTGTCGCTGAACGGTGGAAGGGCCAAGGCTGTCGACCGTGGCAGTGATCGGCACCGGCCGGATGGGGGGCGCGATGGCGGCCACCATCAGCCGTGCCGGCTTCGACACCGTCCTGTGGAACCGCGACGCATCGAAGTCCGAGCGCCTGGGCGAGGCCCTCGGGGTGCCCGTAGCGGCCTCGGCGGCCGAGGCCGCCTCCAAGGCGGACGTCGTGCTCACGAGCCTCGGCGACGACGCGGCCGTCGAGCGCGTCTACCTCGGACCGGAGGGGATCGTGCAGGGCATCGGTGCCGGAGCGGTCGCGATCGACGCCAGCACGATCGACCCGCGCACGGCCGGAAAGGTTGGCCAGGCGGTCGACGAGGCGGGTGCGGGGTTCCTCGACTGCCCCGTCTCGGGGAGCGTCAGCACGGTCGAGTCCGGCACCCTCACGATCATGGCCGGGGGCGATGCGCAGCTGCTCGAGCGCGTCATGCCGGTGCTCGACGCCCTGGCCTCCCGCGTGGTCCACGTCGGCGGCCGCGGCGCGGGTTCGGCCACCAAGCTCGCGGTCAACAACCTGGTCCTCGGGTTGAACGTCGCCCTCTCCGAGGCGCTCGTCCTCGCGGAACGAGCGGGGGTCGACCGGTCGACCGCCTACGAGGTCTTCTCGAGCGGGGCCGGCGGGGCGCCGTTCGTGCGGTACAAGCGAGCGGCCTACGAGGACCCGGAAGGCACGCCGGTGGCGTTCAGCCTCGACCTCGTCGCCAAGGACCTGGAGCTGATCACCGGACTCGCCGAGCGGGTGGAAGCCCCGATGCGCCAGGCAACGACCACGCTCGACATCGTCCGAAGCGCGATCGCGAACGGCTTCGGCGAGCGGGACCTCAGCGCGATCGCCGTCTTCCTGCGCGGTGGCGGGGCCGGATGACCCACATCGTCAAGCACGCCGCCGACCTCGACCACCGGACGCCGGTCGAGTTCGAGGGCAGGAGCAAGGGCTACGCGGGCGACTTCGTCGTCGACGAACGTGGCGGGTCGGTGCAGATGGGGTTCCGCGTCGCGCGCCTCGACGCCGACGGGCACGTCGACGCGCACGTCCATTCCTTCGAGGAGTCGATCTACGTCCTCGACGGCTCGCTCACCGTCGACACCTCCGAGGGGAACTACGAGCTGTCCGCCGGCGACTACGGGCTCATCCCGGTCGGCACGACCCACGCGTTCCGCAACACGTCCGGCGCCGCCGTCGAATTCGCCGAGATGAAGGCGCCGCTGCCCCGGGAGCGGTTCGGCTTCGACACCCAGTTCACTCCGGCCCTCGACACGACGCCGGCGCAGCCGATCGACGTCCGCGACCCACGCAACCGCTCCTTCGGTCACATCGACGCCGAGTCCATGGATCCGGCCTTGCAGACGCAGGACCGGCTGGCGCAGAGCGCGAGCATGCGGACCGCCTTGCTGGTCTACAGCGGCATCACCGTCAAGATGATGGTCGACTCCGATCTCGGCGCGGATCTCTCGACGATGTTCATGGTTCAGTACGAGCCGAACGGGTTCGCGGGCGCGCACGACCATCCGCTGGAGGAGACCTACCTGATCCTCGATGGCGCGGTGGATGCCGTCTTCGACGGCAGCGCGTACCGGCTCGAACCCGGAGACGTGGCCTGGGCGGGCGTCGGGTGCGTGCACGAGTTCCGCAACGCCGGCGACGGCCGGGTCCGGTGGCTGGAGACACAGGCGCCGCAGCCTCCGCCTCGCCACTCGTACCGCTTCGCCCGCGACTGGAACTACCTCGAAGGAGCACTGTCGGACGAGACCCGAACCGGCGCACCCCAGACGAGCGAGGAGCAGGCATGAGCGAGTTCCCCGTAGCCACCAGCCCCTCACCGGGGATCATGGGCGTCGACTGGGAGAACCGGGTCGACTTCGAGCGCCTGCGGCAGCACCGGCTCGCCCGTGTTCGCGCGATGCTCGAGGAGTTCGATCTCGGCGCCGTGCTCCTGTTCGAGACGTCGAACATCCGATACGCGACCGCGACGCAGATCGGGTACTGGGCGTTCAACAAAGGAGAGCGCTGGGCGCTGGTGACGCGCGAGGGGCGGCCCCGCATCTGGGACTTCGGCTCGGCGGCGAAGGCGCACCGCCTGCAGCTCCCCCACCTGTACGACACCGAAAACTCGGTCGGTGGGAACACCGGGCTGCAGGGCGCCATCGGGCCGGAGACGGGCCTTCACGCGCGCGCGGTGCGCGAGATCAAGGCCGCGCTCGAGGAGGACGGCGCCGCCGGGGAGCGGCTCGGCGTCGATCTCGCCGAGACCGCGGTGTTCCTCGCGCTCCAGGAAGCGGGACTGCCCATCGTCGACGGCCAGCAGGCGATGATGCGCGCTCGCGAGATCAAGAGCCCCGACGAGATCGTCCTGCTGACGCAAGCGTGCGCGATGGTCGACGGCGTGTATCACGACATCTTCGAGATGCTGAAACCCGTGGTGCGCGAGTCGGACGTCGTGGGGATGGCGCACGCCCGGCTGTTCGGGATGGGCTCGGAGTTCGTCGAGGCGATCAACTCCATCGCCGGGGAGCGCTGCAGCCCGCACCCGCATGTCTTCAGCGACCGGATCATCAGGCCGGGAGACCAGGCGTACTTCGACATCATCCACGTGTTCAACGGCTACCGAACGTGCTACTACCGAACCTTCGTCGTCGGCCGCGCGACCCAAGCCCAGCGTGACGCCTTCAAACAGTCCCGGGAGTGGATGGACGCCGCCATCGACGTCGTGCGACCCGGTGCGACGACGGACCAGATCGCCAAGGTGTGGCCGCGGGCCGAGGAGTTCGGGTTCGCGGACGAGATGGACGCCTTCGGGCTCCAGTTCGGCCACGGGGTCGGCGTCGGTCTCCATGAGCGCCCGATCATCAGCCGGTTGAACTCGCTCGAGACGCCGGTGGAGATCAAGGAGGGCATGCTGTTCGCCCTCGAGACCTACGCCCCCGCCGCCGACGGCCGTTCCGCCGCGCGGATCGAGGAAGAGGTCGTGGTCACGGCCGACGGATGCAAGGTCATCACGCTGTTCCCGTGCGAGGAGCTGATGGTCGCCAATGCGTACTGATCCCCGGCGCGGGACGGTGCCCGCGTCGGACGAGCCCCGGAGCCGCCCGTGACGGCGAGGACCCTGCTTCGCGGCGGATGTGTCCTCACCCTGGGGGTGAAGACCCCGAACTTCGCCCAGGCCGACGTCCTTATCGACGACGGGAGGGTGGCCGAGGTAGGCCCCGGACTGCGGGCTCGCGACGCCGAGCTGGTGGACGCCACGGACACCATCGTCATGCCCGGCTTCGTCGACACCCATCGCCACGTCTGGAAGTCGTTGTTCAGGAATCTCGGTGAGAGCGCCTCGGCAGGTCCCGCGTCGACCGCGGATCTCGGCGAGCACTACCGGCCCGAGGACGTCTACGCCTCCACCCTGATCGGCCTGCTCGGTGCGGTGGAGGCCGGGATCACCACGGTCGTCGACTGGTCGGACATCCCACGCGACGACGCATCAACGGACGCCGCACTGCAGGCCCACGCCGACGCCGGGCTGCGCACCGTGTTCGTCCACGCGGATCGCCGGTCGGCCGGGAAGGCCGAACCTGCGACCCGGGAACTCCTCCTGCGTCTCGCCCAAGCGGCCGGGGCCTCGACCACCGTCGCCCTCGGGTCCGAGCTCGGACGAACCGACCCCGGCCCGATCGGCGGCGACCGGGCCTTTGCCCGGGAGCTCGGCTCCCGCATCCACGTTCATGCCGGCGCCCAGCCGCCGGGCGCGATCGCCCGGCTGGCCGAGCAGGGGCTCTTGGACAGCGACGTCACACTCGTCCATTGCACCGAGCTCGGCGAGGCAGACCTCGACGCCATCGCCGCGTCCGGGGCCTCCGTCGCGCTGACGCCATCGAGCGAGATGGCGAGCGGTCTCGGGTCGCCTCCGATCCAGCAGCTGATCGACCGGGACATCCGGCCCGGGCTGGGGGTCGATGACGAGCGGGTGTCCCCCGGCGACCTGTTCGCCCAGATGCGCGCGATGATCTCGTTGCAGCACGCGACGGTCTTCGATCGCAAATTGGCGGGGAAGGCGGGCATCCCCCGGCTGCTGAGCACGCGGGACGTGATCCGCTCCGCCACCGCCGAGGGAGCTCGCGTGGCGGGCCTGGGTGGGATGACCGGATCGATCGAGCCGGGCAAGCAGGCCGACATCATCATGCTTCGGACCGACCGCCCCAACATCTTCCCGATCAACGACCCGATCGGCGCGGTCGTGTGGGGCATGGACACGTCGAACGTCGACCGGGTCTTCGTCGCCGGCAGGCCCCTGATGCGCGGCGGTGCCCTCGAAGCGAACGTGGAGCAGGCCCGCAACCTGGCGACGATGGCCCATCACCGTGTCGCCACCGCCGCTGGGCTCGCCGTCGGCGCCGCACCGGGGGGTGAGTGGTGACGACGACGAAAGCCCCATCGGCCGCGCTGACGTGGCTCGTCGTTGGCTCTCGATACATGCCGGTGTACATCGCGCTCGTGCTCCTCGTCATCGTCGCCGCCATCTGGGCACCAGCGGCGCTCGGGAGCGTGCCGTTGCGGGCCATCGCTCCCTACGGAGCTGTGTTGGCGCTCACCGCGCTTGGCCAGGTGCTGGTGATCATGACCGGTGGCATCGACCTCAGCGTCCCCGGAACCATGAGCCTGGCGGCGGTGATCATGATCGGGATCGGAGCCGGGTCGGACGAGAACATCGGGATGGCCATCGCTGTCGCGCTCGTCGCAGCCGCGGTCGTGGGATTGATCAACGGGATCCTGATCGGCGGTCTCAAGCTGAACGCGCTCATCGTCACGCTGGCGGTGGGTCTGATCGTGATCGGCGTGGTGAATCGCTACGGGCGCACCTTCCCTGTCCAGAACCCGGTCCCTGAGGGCTGGTCGGACTGGGTGGCGACCCGCATCCTGGGGGTGAGCACCGTCTTCTGGGTCGGTCTCGGCTTCACCATCGTCATCAGCGTCGTGCTGCGCTACACCGCGGTCGGTCGCCGGTTTCAAGTGGTGGGCGCCAACCCGGTTGCGTCCGGCGTCGTGGGTGTCCGGGTGAACCTGAACCAGATCTTGGTCTACGTGGTGGCTTCGGTCTTGTACGCCATCGCTGGCCTGGCGCTGGCTGGGCTCATCCGCAGGCCGGGGCTCTACGTCGGTTCCGAATACCTCCTGGCGCCGATCGCGGCCGTGGTGATCGGCGGCGCCTCTCTGAGAGGAGGCCTCGCCAGCCCTTTCTCCACGTTCGCGGCGGCATTCTTCCTCACAGGCCTCAACCAGCTGATGCTCACCATCGGGCTGCCCACCTCCCTCCAGCTCGTGGTGTTCGGGCTCGTCATCATCGGCGGCATGTTGGTTTCGGGCGATCGGATCATCCGGGGCGTGGAACACCTGCTGCGGGAGCGGAGACGTCCGGATCGCTCGCAGACGCAAACCGTCCCCGGTTCCGGGTCGCGGTCACAGTGAAGAAGGAGGCGCCTATGTGAGGAGCTCCGCCGATCCGGGATAACTGGGTTCTGGACACACGGGAGGAGGAACATGCAACGGATCATGAAGATCGCCGCCATCGTCGCTGTGCTCGCTCTGGTGGCTGCGGCATGCGGCGGTGACGACGGTGACGAGCCGACCCCAACCGGCACCACCGACGGCGGTGCGCTGCCGGCGACCGGGGCTACTGGGTCGCTGTCGGAGTTCGGGGAGAGCACCGATGCCGACCAGGCATTGGTCGACAAGGCCCTGGGCCCCGTGACGCCGTCAGATGAGGCGAGCTGGAACATCATCCTGGCTTCTATCGCCCGGGCCGATCAAGAGCTCGATCAGGCCACCATCGACAAGGCCATGGAGTGCTTCAACAACCAGGAGTGCGACACGGGCACAGGTGGCGAGATCGTGATGGGCTACGCCGACGGCGGCGGAGACACGGTGAACGTATGGCGTGCGGTGAGTCACATGGAGGCCATCCTCCAGGCACTCACCTACGAGGAGATCGGGACCATCGTCTCCACCGAAGCCAACTTCGGCGGACCGACCTTCGATCCCACCATCGCCGAGAACGACATCCGGTTCCTTATCAACCGAGGGGTCAACTTCATCGTCGGCTACCCCGACATCGGGGTTGGGCTTGCGGAGGAAGTTCTCGAGGCCGAGGCGGCGGGCATCCCGTACATCCCGTTCTCGGCGGGCTATGTGGGTCTCCCCGGTACGGAAGGGGCCCTCACCCCTGGTGAGGACTACCTCACCGTGGTAGGGGAGAACCTCTGTGAGCTCGGCGAGAGCTTCGCTGGGATCCTCAACGACGGTGTCGGGACCGGGGAGGTGGCGGTGCTGGGCGGGACCCCCAACAACGCACTCTCCCTCGGTTGGCAGCAATGCGCGATCCCGGCGCTCGCGGGTGGGGTCGAGTTGGTGAATCCGCCCCCGAACGAGAACACCACGACCGGTGACACCTTCTGGTCGGACGGCGCCATCCCCGGTGTGTTCCAGGCCTTGTTGACCACCAACCCCGAGATCAGGGGATATGCGTACGAGTACTCCGACGGGATGAACACCGGCCTCAAGGAATACGACGGGCTCGGCATCCCGGTGGAGAACCTCACGCTGGCGTTGCGCACCGACGAGCAGACCCTGTTCTGTGACTGGGTCGATCGCGCCGAGCCGACGTACAACATCTTCTACTCGGCCGGTGGCAACTTCCAGTCACGGGTCGGCGTGACCGCGGCGATGATGAACATCGCCGGGGCGCCGATCCCGGCCGACATCGTCGTGCCGCACGTGATGCGACAGGTCACAGCCGGGGATTGCAACCCGGACCGGGTGAATCCGTACGTGTCGGGTACCTCGCTGGTGCCCGACTCGGTGCTGTCGCTGATGTTCGCGAGCTGATGAGCAACGATCCCGCAGGAGGGTCGACCGATGGGAGCCTGGTACTCGAGCTGAGCGGTGTCTCCCGGCAGTTCGGGGCGGTTCGAGCGCTGACCGATGTCAGCTTCGACTGCCGTGCCGGTGAGGTCCACGCCGTCGTCGGCGAGAACGGCTCAGGGAAGTCGACCCTCCTCGGGATCGCAAGCGGGTTCGTCGACCCCGATCTGGGCACGGTCCAGATCGGGGGCGAACCCCTGCGCCGGGATTCCCCGGCGCAGGCCAGGAGGCTGGGCTTGGCGATGGCCTACCAGGACACTTCGCTGATCCTGCCCGAACCTGTAAAGAACAACCTCTTCCTTGCGGCGCCGGAAGACCAGCGACCGCCGTTCTGGCAGCGGAAGAGGTGGGCGAGACGCCAGCTGGCTGAGTTCGACCTCGACCTCGAGTTGTTCCCGGACGCCCCGGCGGCGTTCCTGACCCTGGCCGACCGCCAACTCTTCGAGGTGGCCAAGGCGCTCGTCACCGACCCGAAGGTGCTGCTGCTCGATGAGCCGACCACGGCGCTGGGACCGGACGAGGTTGAGGCACTGCACCGGACGGTTGTCGCCTGCAAGGGTCGCGGCGTCGGTGTGGTGTACGTGAGTCATCGTCTGCCGGAGGTTCTCGAGATCGCGGACCGCATCACGGTCCTTCGCGACGGCAGGAACCAGGGCACGTTCGACGCGAAGGCCACGACCGAGGCAGAGCTCGTCGAGTTGATCGTCGGCCGCCCCGTCGAGGCCGCCTTCCCGCCCCCCGCCCCCGAGGTGGGTGAGCCTCGCGAGGTGCTCGTGGTCGACGGCCTCCAGGGGCAATCGTTCGGACCGGTCAGCTTCACGCTGGAGAACGGCGAGATCGTGGGGATCGCCGGCGCCGAAGGCAACGGCCAGCCCCAGCTCTTCGACTGTCTGGCGGGCCGGCAGCCGCCGAAGGCGGGACGGGTCGTCTGCGGCGGCAAGGAGCTTTCGCTGATCTCGACCCATGAGGCGGTCGGAGCTGGGGTCATGCTGCTGCCAGGTGATCGCAAGCGCGAGGCGCTGATGCCCGTGCTCGGCGTCAAGGTGAACACTACGATCCAATCGTTGCGCCGGTTCTCCGTGCTCGGGCTCCTGAGGAGGCGCGCGGAGCGGCGCGCCGTCGCCGAACTCGTCGAACGGCTGGAGATCCGGACACCGTCCCTCGAGCAACCGGTCGAGTTCCTCTCGGGAGGCAACCAGCAGAAGGTCTCGGTGTCCCGCACCTTCCTCAAGGAGCCGTCGGTGATCCTCGCCTACGAGCCGACGCAGGGCGTCGACGTCGGCTCCCGCTTCGACATCTACAAGGCCCTACGCACCCGCACCGACAGTGGGACGGCGATGCTCGTCAAGTCGAGCGACCCCATCGAGCTCGCCGGGCTGTGCGATCGGGTGCTCGTCATGTCGCGGGGCCAGATCATCGAGGAGATCCCCGGCGACGAGCTCGACGAGTTGCGCATCGTCGAGGCGATGGTGCGAGGGCCCGGTCTGTCCAAGGCGGGGCGGTCGCCGCTCGGGATCGCGATGCCGAAGGCGCCCTCGCCGAACGGGGAGCGATGAGCGAACGCGTCGACGCCGCACGGCGCGCCGTCCGGAAGCTCATCCGCGACGCTCGCGACAAGAACACGTGGCGGAAGATCGTCCGCTTCCGCCTGTGGATGCCGGTGGCGCTGCAGATCCTGCTGGTCGCCACGTTGCTGTGGTACACGAACTCTCGGTTCCCCGGGTTCGTCAATGCCAGGAACGTCTCGCAGATCCTCATCCTGGCGCTCCCCCTGATCATCGCCGCGATGGCGCAGACCCATGCTCTCCTCGTCGGATATCTCGATCTCTCGGTCGGTGGCATGATCGGCCTCGGGGTCGTCATCGCCTCCTTCCTGATCGGCGCCGATGCCTCCGTCTCCCAGATCCTGATCGGGATCGTCGTCATCCTCCTCTGCGGCGCCGCCCTGGGCCTCCTCAACGCGGGCCTGATCCGAGGACTCAAGATCCCGTCGATCATCGCCACCCTGGCCACGTTGAGCATCCTGGACGGGATCTCGCTCACCATGCGACCGACGGCCCAGGGGGTCATCAGCCCCGACCTGGTGTCGGTGCTCACCACGAGTATCGGCCCGATCCCCGTGGCGTTCATCGTCATCGTCGTCGGGGCGGGTCTGGCAGATATATGGCTTCATGCCTCCGGGTCAGGTCTCGAGCTGAGGGCAGTGGGTTTCGACGAGCGGTCGGCGAAACGCGGCGGGGTCAGCACCAACTGGGTCAAGGTCCGGGCCCTCCTCCTGGCGGCCGTGCTGGCGGCGGTGGCCTCGTTCTTCGTCATGGCCCGATCCCCGATCGGCAACGCGACGATCGGCTCCACCTTCGCGCTCAACAGCATCACCGCCGCCGTCTTGGGAGGCGCGTCGCTCGCCGGTGGCCGGGCCACGTTCATCGGGAGCACGGTGGCAGCGATCCTGCTCGCGCTCATCATCACCGTCCTGCCCTACCTCGGTCTGTCACCCGATGATGGACCGATGATCATCGGTCTCCTGATCCTGATCGGGATCGTCCTGTTCCAGCTTGGCGATATCAAGGAGCTGGTGAAGAGGAACTACAAGCGAGCCAGGCGTTTGATGATCGGGAGCCGCCCACCGAGGTCGGCCGTCATCCCCGACCTGTACCCCGCGGGTCCCGACTTCCGGGTGGTGCCGACGGGAAGGACGCTGATCCGGGGCGGGACCGTCCTCAGCCTCGACCCGAGCGTGGGTGACTTCACGAACGCCGACGTCCTCATCGACGGGGGCGAGATCGTCGAGATCGGCCCCGGTCTGGCGGCTGCGGACGCCGAGGTGATCGACGCGTCGGGGATGATCGTCATGCCGGGGTTCGTCGACAGTCATCGGCACATCTGGGAGGGCCTCCTGCGCAACATCGGAACCGACGTTCCGCTGGAGGGGAGGTCCAGCTACATCTCGTTCGTGTTGCACAAGCTGGCACCCGCGTTCCGACCGGAGGACGCGTACATCGGCGACCTGATCTCGGCACTCGGTGCGATCGACGCCGGGATCACCACACTCCTGGACTGGTCGCACATCCAGGGCTCCCCGGCGCACACCGATGCGGTGGTCCAGGCGCTCCGGGACTCCGGCCTTCGGGCGGTGTTCGCCTACGGATTCCCGTGGTGGGGCAAGTGGGAAGAGCGGCAGCCCAGCTGGTTCGTTCGGGCGGCGAGCGAGCACTTCTCCACGAAGGATCAGATGCTCACGCTCGCCCTCGCCGCGCCGGGCCCCGAGTTCACCGACTTCGAGGTGACGCGCGACCACTGGAAACTCGCCCGGGAGACCGGAGCGCGGATCACCACCCACGTGGGCGTGGGGTCCTACGGCCAGGACGGGAAGGTCCAGGAGATGGGCGAGGCGGGGCTCCTCGGCCCGGACACCACCTACATCCACTGCACCACGCTGAACGACACCGAGATCCAGATGATCGTCGACACGGGAGGCACCGTCTCACTGGCTTCGCCGGTGGAGATGATGATGGGCCACGGGATGCCCCCGATCCAGAAGTTCCTCGACCGAGGTCTCCGCCCGAGCCTGAGCGTCGACGTCGAGACCAACGTGCCGAGCGACATGTTCAACCAGATGCGCTCGGTGCTGGCGCTGCAGCGGGCATCGGCAACCGCCCACGGCAAGAAGCCGCTCCCGACGACAGAGGTCCTGGCCTGCGCCACGATCGAGGGCGCCAGGGCGAACGGGCTCGACTCGAAGGTGGGAACCTTGACGCCCGGCAAGCGGGCGGATCTCATCATGTTGCGCACCGACCGGATCAACGTCACACCGCTCAATCACCCGGCCACCGCGGTCGTGGCGGGGATGGATACGGGGAACGTCGATACGGTCTTGATCGACGGCCGGGTGATGAAACGACACGGCCAGTTGCTCCACGTGGACTGGCCGGCGGTGAAGCGGATGGCCACCGAGTCCAGGGATCACGTCATCGCCAAGTCGGGCTTCAAGGTCCCTGGCATCTGATCGCGGAGAGTGGTCACGACGGGTGGACGGAGCGCGTAGATTCGGTTGGTGAGCTTCGCGGTTGGAGCGGATCTGTACGACCGATTCATGGGCCGGTACTCAGTACCTCTCGCCCCGCGGTTCGCAGATCTCGCATCGGTGGACGCCGGTCAGCGAGTCCTCGACGTCGGTTGCGGCCCCGGCGCGCTTACTTCAGTGCTCGTCAGGCGGCTGGGATCGGGCGCCGTGTCGGCCGTCGATCCTTCCGAGTCCTTCGTGGCCGCTGCACAAGAGCGTCACCCGGGAGTCCGTATCGAACGCGCCGCGGCGGAGGAGCTGCCGTTCGAGGATCGCGCGTTCGACGCCGCCCTGGCACAACTGGTCGTGCACTTCATGGCGCGCCCCGTCGCGGGACTTCGCGAGATGGCGCGGGTGACGCGCAAGGACGGCGTCGTCGCGGCGTCCGTGTGGGATCACGCCGGCGGCCAAGGACCGCTCAGCCTGTACTGGCAGGCCGTGGGCGAGCTCGATCCGAACGTCGAGGGTGAGTCGCAGCTCGCGGGTGCGGGCGAGGGGGACCTCGGCCGGTTGTTCCGAGAAGCCGGACTGCGCGAGATCGAGGAGAGCACCCTCTCCGTCAGCGTCGAACATCCGAGCTTCGAGGAGTGGTGGAAGCCGTACACCCTCGGCGTCGGCCCCGCCGGCGTCTACCTGGCTGGTCTCGACGCGGAGCGGCAAGCGCGGCTGCGCGACCGCTGCCGAGCGATGCTGCCACCGCCACCATTCACGGTGACGGCCGTGGCCTGGGCGGCACGAGGCCTCGCCTAGCTGGCAGACGGCCTCCTCCTACACTGAAGCCGGCATGGCGGACGTCAACTCTCGACACGCTCCGACCGTCGCCTACGTCGCTGCCGCGGTGAACCTGGCGGCGGGACTCGTGATGCTGCTCACGCTTCGGCACGGGATCCCCGCCGGCGAGAGCGATCTGTCGGCGCGGATCGCGTACGTCGGAGATCACATCATCGTCTGGCGGGTCGGCTGGCTCGTCTGGAACCTCGCGGCCATCTCCTTGCTGGGGTTCTTCGTGGTCCTGGCCGCACGCTGGCGGGAGCGAGCGCCCATCCTCTGCGGACTCGCGCTGCTCTGCGCCGCTGCGGGCCTGGCCGCCGACCTCGGAGCGGAGACGATCCTTGTGGTGGTATCTCCCGGTCTTCGAGGCGAGACCTACGCAGTGGTCGAGTCGGTCGCCGTCGCGCTCACCGGGTACCTGGGCAACGGGCTGTACGCGGTCGGTGGGCTCCTCCTGACGTTGGCGGGACGTCGTGACCTCCCGCCGGCGCTCCTCTGGCTCGCGGCGGTGGTCTGGGCCCTGGCGCTTTGGCTCTCGATCGCCACGCTCGTGTCATCGAACGCCGGGCAGTTCGCGAGCGCTGCCGCCTTGATGCCGCTGTTCGTCCTGTGGGCAGTCCTGGTGGGCCGATGGCTGAGCAGCCGCGCGTCCTGATCGCCGGTGGGTCCGGCGTCTTCGGACGCCTCCTGGCTGCCGAGCTCCTGAGGACGACCTCGGTCGATCTCATCCTGGCCGGGCGCGACCTCGCCGCGGCCGACGCGGCCTGCCGGGAGCTCGGCGCGCCCGATCGCACTTCCGCGATGGCGCTCGACCTCGGTGACCCGGAGACGTTGACCCGCGCCGCTCGCGGCTGCGTCGCGGTGGCCTGCACCGCAGGACCGTTCCAGGAGCTCTCACGCGAACTACCGATGGCAGCCGCGCGAGCCGGGGCGCATTGGGTGGACATCAGTGACGACGAAGGCTGGGTCGTGCCGATGATCGACGACGCGACGCTCGATGGCGCCGCGCGCGACGCGGGACTGGCCGTGATCCCCGGACTGTCGACGGTGACGGCGATCTCGGGGGCACTGGCACGCTGGTGTCGCGAGCGCCTGCCGGGCGCCGAGCGGGCTCGGGTGACGCTCTTCATCGGGAATCGGAACGCGAAAGGCGCGGGAGCCATCGCGAGCGCGATGGCGGGCGGCTTCGGCCGCCCGACCCGCGTGGAACTTCCCTCCGGCCGCCGCCTCGCCTACCGGGGCCGCTCCCCCGACACGGAGCTGCTCCGCCGCGACCTCGGCCTCGCCGCGGAGTTCCGAGTGGTCCTGGGATGGGGCCTGGCGGGGCTGTTCGTCTCGGCCGCCGGCCCGCTCTGGTCCCGCCTCGGCGATCGAGCGCAGAAACGGATCGCCGGACTGCTCTCATCGGTCTCGAGGCCGTTCGGCCGATTCGGATCCGAGGGCGGATGCGTACAGGTCGAGCTCTGGGAAGGTGAGCGGCGCCTGAGCATCGCCGCCCTGAGCGCCGACCAACGCCTGCCGATCTTGCCGTGCGCGATGACTCTGGAGCGACTCCTCGAGGGAGCGCTGCGGGAACGGGGTGTCATCCACCCCGCCGGATGGCTTGCCGCTGACGCTTGGATCGCAGAACTCCGCAAGCGAGGTGTGCGGTTTCTTCGCCGCTGACGTTCATTCACGGGGTCGCGACAAACCGGATGATCGCATCGAGCGTGGCGGGGTGCCCGCGCCAGTGATCGGTCAGGACGGCTCGATCCGTCCGGCGAAGCACGTGCCGTAAGACGAGAGCCGCCACGATGGCGTCATCCAGGGGTCCGGCCACGGGGACGAACTCCGGGATCAGGTCGATCGGCGAGATGCACCACGCCAAAGCGAACCAGAGCCACCCCTTGCTCCGACATCGACTCGGTCGAGGTCTGGGACCTCGGGTGATGCAGCGGGACCTGGTCGAGCAGCGCCTTGCGGCCTGTCAGCCGATCGCGCGAACGCCGTCCTTGTAGACGGTCCGGATCCGGCCCGGAAGCTTCTCGAACTCGAAGGGGTCGCCGTCCACGACCACGACGTCCGCCCGTTTGCCCGGCGCGAGCGTTCCGAGCTCGTCGGCCAGCCCCATCAATTCGGCGGCGCTCGAGGTCGCCGCGACGAGGGCCTGCTGCGGCGTGAACCCGTTCTCCGCCATCAGCTGCAGCTCGCGGAGGTTCGTCCCGTGTGGCGCGACCGGGCAGTCCGTCCCCATCGCAACCCTCACGCCGGCCTCCGCGGCGACGCGGAACCCGTCGAGCTCGGGCCGGCCGAGGCCGCGGAGCTTCTCGCGGATCGACTCGGGCACCTTCGGATCTTCGGCCAGCGCCTCGGTGGTGTCGCCTGAGGTGAGCGTGGGGACGAGCCAAGCGCCGCGCTCAACCATCATCTCCGCGGTCTCCCGGTCGAGGAACGTCCCGTGCTCGATCGACCGCGCACCGGCGCGCACCGCTCGCTTGATGCCCTCGACCCCGTGCGCGTGCGACATCACCCAGCGTTGGAGATCGCCCGCCGTAGCGACGATCGAGTCCACTTCCTCCTGCGAGAAGTGCGGCATGTACGGATCGTCCATCGGCGACAGGAACCCGCCGGTCGAGGAGATCTTGATGACGTCGGCGCCGGCACGGATGACCTCGCGAACCTTCAGAGCCACACCTTCGACGCCGTCGCAGACGCCGTCGGGCATCCCGGGATACGTGATACCCCAGCTCGACGAACCGCCGCTCGGGATCCAGCTGTCGCTGTGCCCTCCCGTCATGCTGAGTATGTTCACCGAGATCTGCATCCGTGGACCGGCCAGGATCCCGTCGGCAACGGCGCGCTTCAGGCCAAGGTCCGCTCCTCCTGCGTCGCGGACCGTGGTGATGCCGAGCGCGAGCGTCTGCCGCAGGTTCTCCGCGATCGTGAAGAACCGGTACGAGAAGGGCCGGTGCATCGCTCCGAGCTCGTCGTGGTCCTCGTAGCGGTAGGCGATGTGCACGTGGCAGTCGAACAAGCCGGGCAGCAGCGTCGCCCCGGCGACGTCGACCGACTCGTCGCCATCGAGACCGGAACCGACGTCGACGATCCGACCATCCTCGAAGGAGACATCGGAGTCGGCGATCGGCGCGCCCGAACCGTCGAAGACGCGACCACCTGTCAGGACGACCCGCATGCGCTTCCCTTCCGCTGGCTCAAGATGACGAGACGATCGCTCAATCCCAGACGGTGACGATCACCGCGACGAGGAGATATCCGATCAGGTTGAACGTGCCGTTGATGAGGAACCACGTGGTCGGCTCGGGACGGCGATCGTAGATGGCGCTGACCGCGGACAGCGTGACCGCGAAGCCGACCGCGATCAAGAAGCCGAGGACGATCCCCTCGCCGAGCGTCTCGGACCCGGTCGCACGGGCAAGCATCGCGGTCGCCACCGCCGTGATGAGGTAGGCGACGAAGGTCACGACGAACAGCATCGGGTTCGGCCGGTAGCCCTCGGGCATCTGGATGCCGGCCGAACGCATCCACGCGCGACCCATCACGGCCGGCATGTACCAGATCGCACCGAGGGCGAACCACGCGATCGAGGCGACGATCGCGGCCAGGTAGTTGACGTCCGACAGCACGTCGAAGGACATGTCCTCTCCCCTTCGCCCCTAGGACGGGACCACCAGACGAAGCCTATCCCGCGGAGCGCACGCGACGGGAGGACCGAAAGGGAGGCGCGGATCAGGGTGGTGGGGAGGTCGGGCGGCTACTTCGAGTGGCCGTAGCCGTTGCCGTGGCTGCTGGAACTCGAGGAGCTCGTGTGCGGGTTCCCGTGGGTCTTCTCGGCCCTGACCTCCTCCGAGTTGCCGTGCCCGTGATCGGAGTTGCCGGGCTTGCCGTCGGGCCACTTGTCCGCGAACTTCTCCTGCAACCACTGCTCGTGCTCGTAGTGCTTCACCCAGTTCAGACCGTGATGGTAGAGCGCGTTCTTCAGGCCGTCGTTCGCGTCGTCCTCGCAGTTGCGCAGGAGCACGCGGACCGACTGGACACCGTGGCTCGTCTGGCCGGCGTCGAGGCGCGTCACCAGGTCGTCGAACGCGGCGAGCGTGTCCTCGTCGCCGAGGTCGTACTCGCCGAGGAACTCGGCACCGCAGTCGCTCTCGAACGTCGCGAAGAACTCTTCGATGTCGGCTTGAACCGGCTCGGTGTCCTCGATCACCATGTCGCCGTCGCCGACTTCCTCACCAGTGTTCTCGTCCACTTCCTCTGCGGGCTCGCACTCATCGGCGACCCTCGCATCGGTGCCGGTCGCGCCGGTGGTGTCCTCCGTGGTCGACTCGCACTCGTCGTCCTGCGCCCAGGGCGATCCTCCCTGCGTCCTCGCACCGGCCATGCCTGCCCCGATGAGGACCAACAGGCTGCCGAGGAAGATCACGATCGGCTGGCGCAGGAACGTTCCGGGCTTCTTCACGCAGACCAGTATCCGCGAGCGGACACCGGCCCCGGTAGCGCGGTACGGCCATTTCGGGGTTCGGGCGGCCGAGGCCGAAGGTCCCCGCCTCGGTCCCCCGAAGGAGGCCGGCAGGGCCGGGAGCCCCACCCCGCGAGCTCAGCCGAGGCCGAGAAGGCCGTACCCGACGCCACGCACGGTCTCGATCATCCGTGCGTGTTCCTGCCCGAGCTTCGCCCGCAACCGACGGACGTGGACGTCGACCGTTCGCATCCCACCGTAGTAGTCATAGCCCCACACGCCACGGAGGATCGCCTCGCGGGTGTGGATGCGCCCCGGCCGGGAGGCGAGGTACCTCAGCAGCTCGTACTCCATATAGGTGAGCTTCAGCGGGCGCCCTTCCACGGTCGCCCGGTAGCTGGCCGGGTCCATCTCGAGCCGCCCGATGCGAACGACCTCCGGGTCCGCCCCGCCGGCGTCCCGGCGGAGCCGGCGGAGCCGCGCATCGAGCTCGGGCGTCGCATACGGCCGCCGGACGAAGTCGTCGAACAGGCCGTTGTGACGCTCGAGCGTCCCGAGGTCGGGCGGGTCGACGACCCAAAGGATGGGCACCGTGTCCTCAGGTGAGCTCCGGATCTCCTCCGACGCGCGCGCACACGCGACGATCGCCCCCTCGGTGGCAAGCACGGCGACGGAGGCCGCCGGTCGTTCCCCCACGCGATCGAAGGGGAGCGATGCGACCTGGTAGCCGAGCGAACGCAGGTCCGCGTGGAGCGCGCTCGCGGCGACCTCGCGTTCGGCGCCGACGAGCGCGAGCGGCGGCTCCGAGCGTTGCGGAGGGGCGATCATCACGACCTCGCCGCCACGATCATCACAGCCTCGGGAGGTAGCGCTCGATCTCGAGCCGGCTCACGTGGGCCTTGTGCTCCGACCACTCGGCCACCTTGTTCGCGATGAACCACTCGAAGAGATGATCGCCGAGGACGCCGCGGACGAGCTCGCTCTCGCGCATCGCCGCGAGCGCCTCCGGCAGGCTTTCGGGGAGCGCCGGGAGCCCGACGTCGCGACCGGCCTTCGCGTCCGCGGCGACGTCGGGACCCATCTCGGGCGGCAGGTCGTACTCGCCGCGCACGCCCGCCATCCCGGCGGTGAGGATCGCCGAGAGCGTGAGGTACGGGTTGCACGCGGGATCGGGCGCTCGATACTCGAGCCGGCACGAGCTCTCCTTGCCTCGCTTGGTGAGCGGCACCCGGACCAGGGCCGAGCGGTTCCGCGCGCCCCAGGAGACATGCGTCGGCGCCTCGAAGCCCGGGACGAGGCGCTTGTACGAATTGACCCACTGGTTCGTGATCGCGGTGATCTCGCGTGCGTGGAGCAGGAGCCCCGCCATGAAGGAGCGTCCGGTCTTCGACAGGTGGTACTCGTCGGTCGGGTCGAAGAACGCGTTGCGCTCGCCCTCGAACAACGAGACGTGCGTGTGCAGGCCGGACCCCTGGACGCCCTCGATCGGCTTCGGCATGAACGTCGCGTAGTGGCCCTGCTCGCGGGCCACCTCCTTCACGACGAGGCGGAAACTCATCAGCGAGTCCGCGATCGTGAGCGCATCGGCGTGGCGCAGGTCCACGCCGTGCTGGGAGGCCGCGTCCTCGTGGTGCGAGTCCTTCACCGGGATGCCGAGCGCCTCGAGGTAGATCAGCGCGCCGCGGCGAAAATCGTTCGCGGAATCGAGGGGCGTGAGGTCGAAGTACGAGCCGCTGTCGACGGGCGTGGGGTCATCGGGACCTGCGAGCAGGAAGAAATCGATCTCGTGGCCGACGTACGCGGTGAACCCGAGGTCGCGGACGCGCTCCATGGTCCGTTTCAGGACGAGGCGGGGGTCGCCCTCGAAGGGCTCACCCTCGGATGTGAGCACGTCGCAGAACATGCGCGCGACGCCGGCGCGCTCGGGGCGCCACGGCAGGGACTGGAAGGTCCGCGGCACGGGCATCGCGACCATGTCGGCCTCGTGGGCACGCGCGAAGCCGTCGATCGACGAGCCGTCGAAGGAGGCTCCCTCTGTGAGCGCCTCGGGGAGCTCCTCGACCGGGATCGCGAACGCCTTCAGCTGGCCGAGCACGTCCGTGAACCACAGCTGGATGAACCGGATGTCCCGTTCCTCCGCCGCGTTCAAGACGAACTCGCGCTCGGCCTCGACCATCCGACCTCCCCGTCGTCGTGGGAACTCCCCGTCGCGGGTCACACTAGGGCCACCGGGGTGCCCCGTAGGTTTCGACTCGGTTACGGCTCGATTACGGGACGCACACCTCGTGCACACCCGGACACGGACACTTCACCGACCCGTAACCGTGCGGAAACCGC
Organism: uncultured Actinomycetes bacterium; assembly: GCA_964567675.1. Taxonomy (GTDB): domain Bacteria; phylum Actinomycetota; class UBA4738; order UBA4738; family HRBIN12; genus CALGFI01. Next base: position 246 of record CAZMNP010000041.1, on the reverse strand, counting down.
CGCTCCCTAGCGTCGCCTCGTATGAGGCCGGGCTCAAGCAGCCAAGCGGTAGCCCCCGATGTCAGCGTCGCGGAACGAGGCGCCCATCGGCAAGGGATGGGCTGGGACCCCAGGGCGGAGCGGAGCGCGTGCGGGATCGGTTTCGTGGCGGACGCGTCGGGCCACGAGAGCCGGCGCGTCGTCGAGCTCGGCATCGTGGCGCTGCGCCGGCTCGAGCACCGGGGCGCGGCCGCCGGCGACGGGGTC
>CAZMNP010000040.1:0-3503 GCA_964567675.1 uncultured Actinomycetes bacterium | reverse complement strand
GCGCCCGGCCTGCCGTTCCCGAACTACACGTTCGAGGCCTTCGTCGCCGGTCCATCCAACCGCTTCGCTCATGCCGCCGCCATGGCCGTGGCCGAGGCGCCGCCGTCGAAGGCGTACAACCCGCTGTTCATCTACGGCGGCGTCGGTCTGGGCAAGACGCACCTGCTCGTCGCGATCGGCCACCACATGCATCGCCTCTCGCCGCGCCTTCGCGTGAAGTACGTCACGAGCGAGAGCTTCATGGCCGAGTTCATCAAGGCGGTTCGCGAACGACAGGGCTACCAGTTCGCCGCGCGTCATCGCGACATCGACGTCCTGCTGGTCGACGACATCCAGTTCCTTGCGAAGCGCGAGGAGACCCAAACCGAGTTCTTCCACACGTTCAACGCGCTCCACGAGAAGGAGCGGCAGATCGTCATCGCGTCCGACCGCCCGCCGCAGGAGCTCGGCATGGAAGAGCGCCTGCAGTCGAGGTTCCGGCTCGGACTCTGTGTCGACGTTCAGCCGCCCGACCTGGAGACCCGGATCGCGATCCTGCAGCTGAAGGCGCAGCGGGAGTCCGTCCACGTTCCGGATGACGTAATCGAGTTCATCGCGAGCAAGTTCGACCAGAACATCCGCGAGCTCGAGGGCGCGCTCGTCCGGGTCGCCGCGTGGTCGGACCTCACGGGACATCCGATCGCGACCGCGCTCGCCGAGCAGGCGCTCGAAGATCTCCTGCCGCAGGCCGAAGCCGAGATCGCACCGCAGCTGATCCTCGAGGAGAGCGCCCGCTACTTCGGCCTGTCGGTCGACGACCTCACCTCGCCGAACCGCTCGCGCCCGCTCACCACCGCCCGTCACGTCGCGATGTACCTCATGCGCGAGTGCAGCGGCCAGAGCCTCGTGAAGATCGGCGAGACCTTCGGCGGCCGCGACCACACGACGGCCCGTCACGGGATCCTCAAGATCGAGCGCGACATGCGGGCTCGGAGCACCACGTACCGGCAGGTTCAGGACCTTTCGCGGATCATCCGGGACCGGGCCCGGGGCGCATGAGGAGCCGGGCACATCCCCGGGGACAACGGGGGACCGACTCGGGAAAGCCCCGGGTGAGGGGCAGGGGTATGCACCATTCTCCCCATCACGTCCCCATGTCGGAGACCCGCGATACGCTCGGGAAACAGGGGAGCTGTCCCCTTTTCCCCAGGGCCTACTACTACTGGAAGAAGTAATCAGGAACCAAAGAAGCAGTGAGGGGGTGGATACGTGAAGTTCCGCTGTGATCGAGACGCGCTATCCGAGGCGCTCCAGACGGTGCAGCGCGGCGTCTCGTCGCGGCCGGGGATCCCGGCGCTGACCGGCGTCCTGATCGAGGGCTCCTCCGCGGGAACCTTGACGCTCACGACGACGGACCTCGAGGTCTCCGCCCGGCTTTCGATCGAGGTCCAGGTGTCGGAGGAGGGGGTTGCGCTCGTGCCGGCCCGCCTCCTGGGCGACACCGTGAAGAGCTTGTCGGACGCGCCGGTCGAGTTCGAGAGCGATCAGTCGCAAGCGCGGATCCGATGCGCCGCGTACGAGGGGGCGCTGCGGCTGCTGCCGGCCGAAGACTTCCCGTCGCTGATGTCGCCGAGCGGGACGCGCGTCGTCGTCGAGGCGCAGCGGTTCGCCGAGGCGGTGGGACAGGTCGCGCGCGCCGCATCTCGTGACGAGGCGCGTCCGGTGCTGACGGGCGTGCTCGTCGAAGTGAGTCGCGAGGGCGTGACGCTCGTCGCTACGGACTCGTACCGCCTCGCCGTGCGAGAGGTCGTCGCGTCGGCGGGGGGCGAGGCGAAGGCGATCGTCCCGGAGCGCGCGATGACCGAAGCCGGCCGGGCCGCTCAGGCGATCGAGAAGGGCGACATCGAGATCCTGATCGACGAGAGCCAGGTCTCGTTCCAGCTCGGTGCGCTGATGCTCACGTCGCGGCTGATCGAAGGGGAGTTCCCGAACTACCGGCAGCTGTTGCCGGAGCGCTACGAGAACCGGCTCACGGTGTCGCGGCAGCAGTTGACGGACGCCGTGCGCCGGGTCGGGCTCCTGGCGCGCGACACGTCGCCGGTCCGGATCGAGTTCAACGCGCTCGGCGTGAAGCTCTCGTCCTCCTCGCCCGACCTCGGTCAGGCCGTCGAGACGGTCGAGGCTCGCTACGAGGGTGAGGACATCACGGCCGCGTTCAACGCGGGCTACCTGGCCGACGGCCTTGCTGCGGCGACGGGGGAGAGCGTCCACCTCGAGGTCCGTGACGGCCTGAAGCCGGGGATCGTCCGGGGAGAGTCCGACGAGTTCACCTACCTGGTGATGCCCGTCCGGCTGCCCACGCCGGTCGGTTAGCCGGCCACGCGTTGCGGTTGGCCTGGGTGAACCTGCAGGACTTCAGGAACCACGAGGACACCCGCCTTGAGGACGTTCCCGGGGGCCTGGTCGTGTTCGTCGGCCCCAACGGCGAGGGCAAGACGAATCTGCTCGAGGGCATCGCGTTCCTGTTCTTCCTCCAGTCACCTCGGACGTCGTCGTCCGAGCCCGTCGTCCGCCGCGGCGCCGACGCCGCCTATGCCCGCGGCGAGGTCGAGACCGGGAACGGCCGCGTGCTGGTGGAGATCGAGATCCCGGGCCGAGGCGCGAACCGCGTCCAGGTGAACGGTGCGACCGTGCGGCGCAAGCGCGACGTTCGGCGCCAGGTGCGGGCCGTGTACTTCGGGCCCGACGATCTCGTCGTCGTGATCGGCGACCCGTCGAAGCGCCGCGACTTCATGGACGACGCGATCCGCTCGCTCTGGCCGCTGAAGGAGTCCGCGATCACCGCGTACGACCGCGCGCTACGGCAACGCAACCGGTTGCTCAAGGACTGGGAGGGACGGGGTGCGCCGAAGGATCTCGAGACCTGGGACGCGGAGCTCATCGATGCGGGGTGCGCGCTCATCCGCTTGCGACGCGAAGCGGTCGAACGCCTGGCCCCGACCGCGGAGGACGAGTACCGGCATCTCGCGGGTCACGGGCTCCGCTGCGAGTACGCGCCGAACGTCGAGGGCGATCCGCTCGAGGAGGCGTTCGCCGAGCGGCTCGCCGCGCGCCGGCAGGACGAGCTCGTCAGGCGGACCACGCTTGTCGGCCCGCACCGCGACGAGCTGACGCTCGCGGTGCGCGAGCTCGGGGCCCGGAGCTTCGCCAGCCACGGGGAGGCCTGGGCTGCCGCGCTGTGCCTGCGCCTGGGGCTCGCGAACGCCGTGTCCGACGAGGTGGGGGAGCGCCCGGTGCTCCTCCTGGACGACCCGTTCTCGGCGCTGGATCCCATCCGTCGAGGGCGCGTGGCGGATCGCCTCAGGGACCTGGGCCAAACCGTGGTCAGCGTGGCCGACGAGGGCCACGTGCCGCCGGACGCCGCCGGGGTCTGGGACGTATCGGCCGGAACCGTGACCGAGCGGGCTTCCTGATGCCACACAGCAAGGGTTGGCGCCGGCGCAAGGACGAGCGGACGCTCCAGG
>CAZMNP010000039.1:0-6917 GCA_964567675.1 uncultured Actinomycetes bacterium | reverse complement strand
GGGACGGACCGTCACGAACTTCTCGAGCGCGCTGTCGTCCGAGAGCACCCGGGACACGGTTCCGATGAGGACGTTCGGCGGATACAGGCTCTCGGCGACCCCACCGAAGCGGTAGCCGGCCGTGACAACGCGCTCGTCGGGAAGGACCTGGATATCCGCTTCCACCTGGCTCATCCGCAGATCTCCGTCGCCCTCGCCTTCGAGCAGGCCGGTCTCGCCCGACCCGTCGAGCCTGCCGGCGACGAAGGACTCGGGGTCGATGATCAGCTGCACGATCGACGAGCTCGGCGTCACGCGAACGACGTGACCGACCAGGCCGGCGGCCGCGACGACCGGCATCTCGTCCGCGATGCCGTCCGAGGAACCCTTGTCGATCGTGATCGTCCATTCGAAGTTCGACACGCCGTTCGCGATGACCTGGGCAGCGGTGGTCTCGACCCGCTCGCTGAAGCTCTCTTGCAGCCCGAGCAGCGCCTCGACCTCGTTCAGTCGCGTTCGGTCCGAGGTCGTCGTCGCGACCTGCTCCTCCAGCACGGCGACGCGGCTCTCCAACTCTTCCTTCTCGCGGCGGATCGCGGGGAGCCGAACGAGCGTGGAGAAGAAGTTGCCGATCGGGTCGGTAACCTTCGACACCGCCTCCTGCAACGGCGCGATCACCGCGATGGCCGTATCGCCCGCAGCGGCGAGCGCCCCGGAGTCGCCCTGACGATAGTCGACGGTGATGGTGATCAGCGAGGCCGAGACCAGGGTGACGACCAGGAGTCGGGTGCTCCGCGCGCGGCTCCGCAGGGCCACCGGCGGGTCACCTCCGCGACGGGCTCACCAGGACCCGCTGGAGCACCTCGAACTCTTCGAGGCACTTGCCGGATCCGATCGCGACCGAGGAGAGCGGGCTCTCGGCGATGTGGATCGGCATCCCCGTCTCGTGCCGCAGGCGCTTGTCCAGGCCCCGCAGGAGGGCCCCGCCGCCGGTCAGGACGATCCCCTTGTGCATGATGTCCCCGGCGAGCTCGGGGGGCGTCCGGTCCAGCGTGGACTTGATGGAGTCGATGATCGCCGTGACGGGCTCCTCGATCGCGGTCCGGATCTCGCTGTCGGTGATCTGGATGGTCTTCGGAAGCCCGCTCACCAGGTCCCGCCCGGGGATCTCCGCGATGAGCTCCTCCTGCATCGGGTAGACGGAGGCGATCGCGAGCTTGATAGCCTCGGAGGTCCGCTCGCCCAGGAGCAGGGAGTACTCCTTCTTCACATGGGCGATGATCGCCTCGTCGAGCTCGTCGCCGCCGATCCGAAGGCTCGTCGACGTGACGATGCCGCCGAGCGAGATCACGGCGACCTCCGTCGTCCCTCCGCCGATGTCCACGATCATGTTGCCGGCCGGCTCGTGGATCGGCATGCCGGCGCCGATCGCGGCCGCCATCGGCTCCTCGATGATGTAGGCGCGGCGCGCACCGGCGGCGATCGTCGCCTCTTCGACCGCGCGCTGCTCGACGCCGGTGATACCGCTCGGAACGCAGACGACGACGCGCGGCTTCGCGAGCAGGCGGCGCTTGTGCACACGCTGGATGAAGTACCGCAGCATCTTCTCGGTGATGTCGAAGTCGGCGATGACGCCGTCCTTCAGCGGGCGCACGGCTTGGATGTGCGACGGCGTGCGCCCGATCATGCGCTTGGCCTCGTTGCCGACCGCGAGCATCGCTCCCGTGAGGGTGTTGATCGCGACGACCGAGGGCTCGTTCAGCACGATCCCCTGCCGCCGAACGTAGACAAGCGTGTTCGCGGTCCCCAGGTCGACCGCCATGTCCTGACCCAGGAACCCGAATACCCCGTCACCGCCCGCGCTTCGGCGACCCGAGGTCGCGGGAAGTTTGCGATGAACCATATCGGCCATAGGTTCCGGGCCTTTGTACATGCAGCCCGAGTACGGCGGCAACTCTCGACGGTCGGTCGAGGCAACCTGAGGGTTCACGTCGCCCATGACCTGCGGTTTCACTGCGCCTCGACCCCCGCAGTAGGGTTCGTCGACCGATGATCGAATGTGACTGAGTTGAACGCTGCGGTCGTGTTCCCGGGTCAAGGTTCACAGTTCGCCGGCATGGCGGACGCGTGGGCCACGCATCCGGCCTCCAAAGCGGTGCTCGAAGAGGCATCCGCGACCCTGCACCGCGACATCGCCGAGGCATCGCGCGACGAGGCCGCCCTCGCGACGACCGAGTTCGTCCAACCCGCGATCCTCGCGCTCGACGTGGCCGCGTTCCGGGTCCTGCGAGACGAAGGAGCGACCTTCTCCGGCACCGCCGGACACTCACTCGGCGAGTTCGCGGCGCTCGTCGCCACCGGGGTGCTGGACCTTGCCGCCGCGATCGAGATCGTCATCGTCCGGGGCCGGGCGATGCAGGAAGCGGGCGAACGCCGGCCCGGCACGATGACGGCGCTCCTCGGCGTGGGACCGGAGGACGCCGCCGCGATGTGCGACGAGGTGCGGGGCGACGACGTGCTGATCGTGGCGAACGAGAACTCCCCGCAGCAGGTCGTCTTGAGCGGAAGCGTTCCCGCGATCGAGCGCGCCGAGGTGCTCGCATCGGAGCGGAAGATCCGTGCCGTTCGCCTCAAGGTTGCCGGAGCGTTCCACTCGCCGTTGATGGAGCCGGCGGTCGAGCCGCTGAGCGCCGCGATCGACACGTTCGCGTTCGGTCCGCCGCGGTTCCCGATCGCGAGCAACGTCACCGGCAAGCTGGTGCACGAACCCGAAGAGCTCCGCGCGCTGCTGAAACGTCACGTGATCTCACCGGTCCGCTGGGCGCGGTCGGCCGGGGCGCTGCAGGAAGCGGGAGCGGACGTGTTCGTGGAGGCCGGACCCGGCGACGTGCTGACCAAGCTGGCGAAGCGCGTCGTCCCGGGTGCCCGGGCGGTGGCCGTAGGCACGCCCGAGGACGCCGCAACGGTCGCCTCGAGCCTGTCCTGACACTCGGAGGGGACCGGAGAGCGTTCGGCCCCTGTTCCGGGCGATATCCTCGGCCTCTGGTGGGTGGCGCAGGCCACTCACCGGGGAGGGGTCCATGACGGGGCAGCGCTACGCGACCGTGGTTGGCTTGGGTTCGGTCCTGCCGGAGCGGGTCGTGACGAACGCCGAGTTCGAGAAGCTCGTCGACACGAGCGACGAGTGGATCCGCGAGCGCACGGGGATCCGCGAGCGCCACATCGCCGCGCCGGGCGAAACCACCTCCGATCTGGCGGTGGAGGCCGCGCGGAACGCCCTCGATGCCGCCGGGATCGCTCCCGAGCAGCTCGACCTGATCGTGTGCGCCACCCTGACAGCGGACACGCCGATCCCCTCCGCAGCCGTATGGGTGCAGCGCAAACTCGGCATCGGCGCGCCGGCCTTCGACGTGAACGCCGCGTGCGCGGGTTTCTCGTACGCGCTCTCCACCGGGACGGCGTTCATCGAGTCGGGACAGGCCGAGACGGTCCTGGTGATCGGCGCGGAGGTCCTCTCGAGCGTGATGGACTACACGGACCGCACCACGTGCATCTTGTTCGGCGACGGCGCGGGCGCGGTCGTGCTGCGCCCCTCGGAGTCGCCGGGCGTCCTCGGGTCGGTGCTCGGCGCCGACGGGCGCGCGGCGGAGATCTTGATCATCCCGGCGGGCGGCTCCGCCCGGCCGGCCTCCCACGAGACCGTGGATGCCAGGGACCACGCGATCCGGATGCCGAACGGGCGCGAGGTCTTCAAACGCGCGGTCGTCGAGATGACGAACGCCTGCCGCGAGCTCTTGGAGAAGTCGGGGTACGCGCCGGAGGACGTCGACGTCCTGATCCCCCACCAGGCGAACGCCCGCATCCTGATCGCGGTGGCCGAGCGGCTCGGGGTGCCGCTCGATAAGGCCGTCGTGGACGTCGAAACCGTCGGCAACACCTCGGCGGCGTCGATCCCGATCGCCCTGGACCGGGCCTGGCGGGCGGGACGGGTCAAGGTGGGCGACCTCGTCCTCCTGACGTCGTTCGGTGCAGGACTCGCCTGGGGCGCGAACCTCATCCGGTGGACGGGACCGGCCTCGCCGTGAGCGACGAGGCCTCGAAGGTCGCCGTCGTCACGGGTGGGTCCCGGGGCATCGGCAGAGCCTGCGCCGAGGCGCTCGGGGCGGCCGGATGGCGGGTCGCCGTCGCCTACCGCACGAGCGACACCGACGCGAAGGAGACGCTCGACGCGATCGAACGCGCGGGCGGCAAGGGAACCATCGTTCGCATCGACACGCTCGACGAGTCATCGGTGAGCGATGGGTTCAAGGAGGTCTCCGCCGCGCTCGGCCCGGTGACCGGGCTCGTGAACAACGCCGGTTACTCCAAGGACGGGCTGCTCATCACCTACCCCACCGAGCAGTTCGTGCGGACGATGGACACGAACGTGCGCGGCGCCTTCTACTGCACCCGGGCCGCGCTCCGCGGGATGCTCCGGGCTCGGTGGGGCCGGATCGTGAACATGTCCTCGGCGGTCGCGATCCACGGGAACGCGGGCCAGACGGCCTACGCGGCGACCAAGTCTGCCCTCGTCGGCATCACGAAGTCGCTGGCCCGCGAGGTCGGTGCGAAGGGCATCACCGTCAACGCCGTCTGCCCGGGACTCCTCGACACCGACATGACGTCGCACCTCAACGATGAGGCCCGCGCGTACTACCTCGACCAGACGCCCCTGGGGCGTGCCGCCACGCTCGAAGAGGTGGCGAACGTCGTCCGCTTCCTCATGTCCGAGGAGGCGTCCTACGTGAACGGCGCGGTCGTGCCGATCGACGGCGGGCTCACCGCGTAGCCGAGATCGAGCCGAGCCCCTAGCATGGGCCGGCACCCGACAAACAGAGAAGGAAGGACGGCAACGATGGACAAGGCAGAGATCGAAACGAGGGTCCGGAAGGTCCTCGCGGAACAGCTCGCGGTCGACGAGGCGCAGGTCGTTCCCGACGCCCGCTTCGCCGAGGACCTGAACGCCGACTCCCTGGACCTCGTCGAGGCCGTGCTCGCCCTCGAGGAGGAATGGAACATCGACATCCCCGAGGAGGAGATGGAGGGCGTGAAGACCGTCGGCCAGGCGGTCGCCCTCGTGGAGCAGAAGCTCGGGGCGTCCTAGCCTTCATGGCCGAGCGCAACACCGAACGGGTCGTCGTCACCGGGATCGGCCCGGTCACTCCGATCGGTACCGGGGTCGAGGAGTTCTGGACCGGCCTCGTTTCCGGGCGTAACGGCATCGGACCGATCCAGCGTTTCGAGACCGACGACCTTCCCGTGAAGCTCTCCGGTGACGTCCGCGACTTCGACCCATCCCGCTGGATGGACGCGAAAGAGATCCGGCGCACCGACCGGTTCGTCCATTACGCGATCGCCTCCGCCAAGCTCGCGTGGGAGGACTCCGGCAAGCCCGAGGTTCCGTCGGAGCGCGCCGGGATCGTCTTCGCGACCGGGATCGGCGGGATCGAGTGGCTGCTCAACCAGCACAAGGTCCTGCTCGAGAAGGGGCCGAACCGGGTCTCGCCGTTCATGGTCCCCGCGCTGATGGCGAACGCGGCGGCCGGTCACATCGCGATGCTCTTCGGATTCACCGGACCGAACTTCTGCACGGTGTCCGCCTGCGCATCGGGGGCTCACGCCGTCGGCGAGGGCTACCGGATGATCCGCGACGGCCTCGTCGATCTCGCGCTCGTGGGCGGGTCGGAGTCCGCGACCCTGCCGCTGACGGTGGCCGCGTTCTCGCAGATGACCGCGCTCACGAAGAACCCCGATCCCGAGACTGCCTCGCGGCCTTTCGACGCCCATCGCGACGGGTTCGTGCTCTCCGAGGGCGCGTGCACGCTGATCCTGGAGCCGGAATCTCGCGCCCTGGATCGCGGCGCGTCGATCTACGGCGAGGTCGCCGGCTACGGCGCGTCCGACGACGCGTTCCACATCACCGCACCCGATCCCAAGGGCACCGGCGCCGCGATCGCGATCCGGCGCGCGCTCGAGGACGCCGGCGAGGAACCGTCGGCGGTCCAGTACGTGAACGCCCACGGCACCTCGACGCAACTGAACGACGCCGGCGAGACCGCCGCGCTCAAGGCGGCGCTCGGCGACGAGGTCGCGCACCGCGTGGCCGTGTCGTCCACGAAGTCGATGACCGGCCACATGCTCGGCGCCGCCGGAGCCGTCGAGGCAGCCGCCTCGATCCTGGCGATCCAGCGCAGCACGATCCCGCCGACGATCCACTACGAGACGCCCGATCCCGACTGCGACCTCGACTACGTCCCGAACGAGGCCCGCAAGGCCGATCTCACGTTCGCGATCAGTAACTCCTTCGGCTTCGGCGGCCAGAACGCGGTCGTCGCCTTCCGGAAGGCGCCGTAGCGCCCCCCGGGCGGGCGTGCGAGACTTCGATCGTGAGCGCATCGGTCACCTGTCCCGTCTGCGGGAGCGCCAACCCTCCGGACTCCCGGTTCTGCTCCCGGTGCGGGACGCAGCTGGACCGGATCGTCGGGGGCGTGGCCCCGACACCCGTCGCGGCACCGGCCGCCACGCCGGCCGCGACACCAACCGCCACACCGGCCGCGGCACCTCCCGGGATGCCGGCGCTGCCGCCTCCGCCGGGCGAGCCGGTCACGATCACCCATCGCGGGAACCGGTTCGCCGTCGGCTACGGTGAGACCTTCTACGGGGTGTGGAACCTGAGTGGCGGCGCCCCGCTGCAGCGGTTCGAACGGACCGATGGCGTGTGGCAGCAGGCGTGGGCGCGGTTCCAGCAGCTCGAGGGAGCCTGACCGCTACGGCGTGAACGTCCGGTACATCGGCGCGCAGTCGTAGACCGCCCTCGTGGCACGGCCGTCGATGACGGTGTCGAACCGTACCCGGTCGGGTGACCATGGCTCCCCGACCCGGAACGAGCCATCGGGCAG
>CAZMNP010000038.1:0-3532 GCA_964567675.1 uncultured Actinomycetes bacterium | reverse complement strand
GAGCGTGGCGAGCGCCGCCTCGAGATCGGGCACCCGGAACACCATGATCGCGCGGTCGCCCTCGACGTGGTCGGTCAGCAGCACGAGTGGAGGTCCCTCCGTGAGCTCGAGCGCTGCGACCCTCGTTCCCATCCCGTCGATGGCGAACAGGACCCGAGCGCCCAGGATCTCGGTGAAGTACGTCATGTCCTCGGCGACGTCCCGGCTGGGCGTGTAGAGGAAGTCGAGCTGATCGAACGGCGGGGAGGCCTCGCCGGTCGCCGCCGCCTCGTCGGTCATCGCGGGGTGACGCTTCTCGACACGTCGGGGAGGATAGCTCCCGTGGAACGGGACGAGGCACTGACACGGCTGCGGTCGGCTCGGGTGGGCCGGCTCGCGACGCTGGCACCCGACGGGAAGCCGCACGTGGTGCCCTTCGTGTTCGTCGTCATGGATCGTGGCTCCGCGACCCGGCTGTACTGGATGGTGGACGAGAAGCCGAAGCGCTCGAAGGAGCTCCAACGGCTGCGGAACATCGAGCACCAGCCCGCCGTGGAGCTGGTCGTCGACGAGTACGACGAGGACTGGAGCCGGTTGTGGTGGGTCCGGGCGCGCGGCAGCGCGCGGGTGGTGGTCGAGGCGGACGAGCGGGACGCCGCGCTCGGCCTGCTCCGGGCGAAGTACCCGCAATACGAGTCGACGGACGACCCCGGTCTGATCGTCGCGATCGAGGTCGAGTCGATCACTGGCTGGGAGCCCTCGTCCGATCCGGAGGAGTAGCGACCGGCGGCGGCTCCTCTGACCCCGACGGGCTGCCACGCAGACGCGGCGGGTGCTTCCACCCTTCCGGCCCGCCGACCGACGTGCCACCATCAGGCGTATGAGGCGGTTTCGGACATGACCGCCGTGGCCGCGCGTCGGCTGGCGTGGGGGATGCTGTTCCTGGCGCTCGCGATCGCGACGTGCGGGATCGTCCTGGTCGCCCTCAACCACTCCGGGCTGCTCGAGCAGGCCGTCTTCGTGCTCATCTTCTTGGGGATGGCGTTCGTCGGCGCGTTGATCGCGTCGCGCCGGCCCGAGAACGCGATCGGCTGGCTGCTCCTCGGCTTCACGTTGGCGATCGCGTTCGCGTTCGCCGGTTCCGAGGCGGCGATCTACTCGTTCGAGACGAACCCCGGCGCGATCCCGGGCACGAGATGGCTGGCGTGGATCGGCGCCTGGGGATGGGCAGCCGGCATCGGTCCGATGATCACCTTCGTGTTCCTGCTCTTCCCCGACGGGCATCTTCCGTCGCGTCGCTGGCACCCCGTCGCCTGGGTGACCGGCGCGGTGATCGTCGCGCTCGTCGTCCTCGCGGCCGTCGACCCGCAACTCGAGATGCCCGCCGGTACCACCAATCCGCTGGCGATCGAAGCGGGCGGCCAGGCGATCGGAGTGGCGGTCGGGATCGGGTTCATGCTCCTCGTCGTGCTGGCGCTCATCTCGGTCGCCTCGCTCATCGTCCGGTACCGACGGTCGGTCGGCGACGAGCGGGAGCAGATCAAGTGGCTGATGTTCGCGGGCGTCCTGCTGGCGATCTGGATCGCCTTGCAGACGATCGGCCAGGCGGCAGGCATCCCGTGGCTCGTCGACTCGTTCGCCGCGACGACGCTCAGCGCCTTGGCGTTCCTCGCGTTGCCCGTGGCGATCGGGATCGCGATGTTGCGATACCGGCTGTTCGATGTGAACGTCGTCATCCGCAAGACCGTCGTGGTCGCGATCCTCGCGGCGGTCATCAGCCTCGTGTACGTCGCGATCGTGGTCGGCCTCGGCGCCGCGTTCTTCGGCTTCGACGCGTCGACCGGCGGCCCGTTGCCCGTCGTGGCTGCCGTCGTGATCGCCCTCGCGTTCCAGCCCCTTCGCACGCGGGCGAACCGGCTCGCCAACCGGCTGATCCTCGGTGAACGCGCGACGCCCTACGAGGTCCTGTCCGCGTTCTCCGAACGGCTCTCCGGCGCCTACGCCACCGAGGACCTGCTGCCGCGGATGGCGCGGATCGTCGGCGAGGGCACTCGGGCGCAACACGCGGAGGTGTGGCTCCGGGTCGGTGAGTCGCTCCGGCCGGCTGCGGCCTGGCCCGCCGAGGACGAGACGGCTTCCGTCGCGGTCCCGCTTGCGGATGGGGAGATGCCTGCGCTGAACGGCTCGCGTGCGCTGCCCGTCCGTCACGAGGGCGAGCTGCTCGGCGCGATCTCCGTCACGAAGCCGCCGAGCGAGCCGCTCACGCACGAGGAGGAGCAGCTGCTCGAGCATCTCGCGGCGCAGGCCGGGCTCGTGCTTCGGAACGCCGGCCTGACCGAGGAGCTTCGCGCGCGACTCGACGAGCTCCAGGCGTCGCGCCAGCGGATCGTCGCCGCGCAGGACCAGGAACGACGGCGGCTCGAACGCGACCTGCACGACGGCGCGCAGCAGCAGCTCGTCGCGCTCGCGGTGAAGCAGCGCATGGCCGAGATGTTCGTCGGCAAGGATCCGGAGCGAGCCGTTGCGCTGCTATCCGAGCTCCAGGCGGACACGGCGGCCGCGCTCGACAACCTGCGGGACCTCGCCCGCGGGATCTACCCGCCGCTGCTCGCCGACAAGGGGCTGCCGGCAGCGCTCGAGGCGCAGGCCTCGAAGGCCGCGGTGAGCACTCGGGTCGTGCCGGACGGGGTGGGGCGCTACCCGCAGGAGGCGGAGGCGGCCGTCTACTTCTGCTGTCTCGAGGCGCTCCAGAACGTGACCAAGTACGCGGAGGCATCGAACGTGATCGTCACTCTCCACGACGAGGGCGAAGCGCTGACCTTCGCGGTGAAGGACGACGGCCGCGGCTTCGATCCGGCGTCGGTGCCCCTCGGGTCCGGCATGCAGAACATGAAGGATCGCCTCGCCGCGCTCGGGGGGACGTTCGAGGTCCGGTCCTCGCCCGGCGACGGCACCACGGTCCACGGACGGATCCCGGTTCGGGCCGGATAGCGCGCTTCGCTCCCGCGCCGCGGCGAAACTGCCTGAGACCTACGAACCATCTACCGTGCCGGAGACCGCGAGGAAACGCTCGACGTCGTGGATCTCCGCGTCGAGGGCGGAGGAGCGAGGGAGACGCCCGAACGGTCGGAGCCGGACGCGAGCTCCCGCCCGGCTTCGGTCGATCGTCCAGGTGGCCACGGCTCGGCCGTCGACGAGTGCGACACCGCGGACCCAGCCGCCGCCCCGGTTCACCTCCTTCGCGTATCGGGCGGGCACGGCGAACGAGCGGTCCCGCCAGCCGAGGAGGTACGGGTCGAAGGCCGGGATCAGTCGGACGACGTCCGCGGGCATCGCGGGCCTGCGTGCCCGGGGGCGGAACGTCCCGCCCGGCGCCCGCGCCAGCTCGGGAGCGAGGTCCTCGAAGGCCTGCCGAGCCGCTCGCGTGCCGAGGCCGGACCACGTGGCGAGATCCTCCGGGCCAGCCGGCGCGTGCGCGAGCAGGTATCGCCTGGCGAGCTCGGTCTCGTCTCGCCCGTCGTCGCCGGCGCCGGGGATCCAGTCGTCGAGCAGG
>CAZMNP010000037.1:0-8740 GCA_964567675.1 uncultured Actinomycetes bacterium | reverse complement strand
CGGTGGCGAGAGCGGTTCCCCCGCGCGAAGTGGGTTCCGAAGCAGAACCAGCACGTGACGCTGAAGTTCCTCGGCGCGACGTGGCCGCGGCTCGTTCCGTGGGTGCACGAGACGGTCGCAATGGTCGCCCGGGAGCACGCGCCGATCCCGACCCGGGTCCTCGGTCTCGGCGCGTTCCCGAACGCGCGTCGCGCACGTGTCCTGTGGGTCGGCCTCGACGACGCGGAGGGGCGGCTTGCCCGGATCGCCGCCGATCTGGACGAGGTGCTCTCGCGCGAGTTCCCGCCCGAGAAGCGCGGGTTCACGCCGCATCTCACCGTCGCGCGGTTCGATCCGCCCGTCGAGCTCGAAGGGCTCGAGGACGTGGAGCTGGTTTCCGAGCCGTTCGACGTCGGCCGGGTCGTCCTGTTCCGCAGCCATCTCCGTCGCCCCGCACCCGTCTACGAGGAGCTCGGGACCTTCGTCCTCGGCGGCTAGGGAGCCGCGTGGCTTGCGCGGTGACGACGACGTCCTCGGACAGGGCGGCAACGACCGTGTCGAGTCAGGACACGGGAACGACACTGCCATGGGGCGGCGGCGGACGGGATGCGTTGGTCGACCAGCAGGGCAACGACCTGCGCGTCCGGGATGCTTGACCTCGAACACCTGTTCGAGTAGCGTCCGGGGTTGCACGGACCGGCTTTCACCGCTGTAATCACAGGAGCGGCATTCGTGTCGGAACCTCGCGATAGCGTGCGCCCCGCACAAGACGGCGCGGCCGTGCGTCGACCGAGGGAGCAGAAGGAGGCCTCGCGGATGGATCGGGACAAGATGCTCGACGTCACGCTCTCGCAGATCGAGAAGCAGTTCGGCAAAGGTGCGGTGATGAAGCTCGGTGAGCACCCGATGGGCGCCGGGATCTCGGTGATCCCGACGGGTTCGCTCGCGCTCGACATCGCGCTCGGCGTCGGCGGCATCCCGCGCGGGCGCATCGTCGAGGTCTTCGGTCCGGAAGGCTCCGGCAAGACGACGGTGTGTCTCCACATCATCGCCGAGGCGCAACGCAACGGCGGGATCGCGGCGTTCATCGATGCCGAGCACGCGCTCGATCCGACGTACGCGCAGCGGCTCGGCTTGAACATCGAGGAGCTGCTCGTCTCCCAGCCCGACTCCGGCGAGCAGGCGCTCGAGATCGCCGACATGCTCGTGCGTTCGGGGGCGCTCGACGTCGTCGTCATCGACTCGGTCGCCGCGCTCGTTCCGCGGGCCGAGATCGAGGGCGAGATGGGCGACACGCACGTCGGTCTCCAGGCGCGGTTGATGTCCCAGGCGATGCGCAAGCTCGCCGGGACGCTCTCCCGGTTCGACACCACGGCCATCTTCATCAACCAGCTCCGCGAGAAGATCGGCGTGATGTTCGGCAGCCCCGAGACCACGCCCGGTGGCCGCGCGTTGAAGTTCTACTCGTCGGTCCGGCTCGACGTCCGCAAGATCGAGAACCTCAAGGACGGCACGGACGTCGTCGGCTCGCGCACGCGGGTGAAGGTCGTGAAGAACAAGGTCGCGCCGCCGTTCCGCCAGTGCGAGTTCGACATCATGTACGGCTTCGGGATCTCGAAGGAGGGAAGCCTGCTCGACGTGGGCGTCGACCTCGAGATCATCAAGAAGAGCGGGGCGTGGTTCACCTACGAGGGCGACCAGCTCGGACAGGGTAAGGAGAACTCGCGGCAGTTCCTCGCCGAGCACGTCGATATCTCGACCGAGATCGAGCGCAAGGTCCGCGAGGCCGTCGGCCTGACGGCATTCGGCGCCGCGGGAGACGAGCGTCCGACCGAGAGTGTCCCGGACCTGGTGCCGGAGGGGGAACTCTCCGACGTGGTCGTGATCGATGAGCCCGCGCCCAAGAGGGGCGCGAAAGAGCGTGAGACGACCGGAGCACCGGCCAGCTAAGGGGAAGGGTTGGCCGGGCCCGGTCGTTCTCGCGGCATCGCCAAGGATCCGCTCGATTGTCACGAGCGCGCGCTACGCCTCCTCTCGGTTCGCCCCCGGTCGGAGCGCGAGCTTCGAAGCAGGCTCCTTCGCGCCGGGTTCGAGGCCGAGGAGGTCGAGGCCGAGCTGATCCGGCTGGAGGCGGTGGGCCTCATCGACGACGACGCGTTCGCGCGCCAGGCCGTCGAGCACGAGGTCCTCGTCCGGCGGTCGGGCCACCGCGCGATCGCGAGCCGGCTCGGGTCCCGGGGATTGGATCGCGAGACCGTGGAGCGTGCACTCGCTGAACTCGGGACCGAGGACGAGGAGACCCGGGTCCTGGAGCTCGCCCGATCGCGGACGTCCAGGCTCGGCGGGCTTCCGCCCGAGAAGGCCTTCGCGCGGCTCGTCTCGTTCCTGGCCCGCCGGGGCTACTCCCCGGACCTGGCCAGGCGGGCCGCCCGGACCGCCCTCGCCGTCGACGATCAGGACCCCGGGCTCGGCTGACCGGGCCCGTCGGGCAGGTCGGACGCCCTTGGACCGGTCATCTCTTGCCTCTCGGGCCGGGAGGCCGTACCCTCGCACCCAGAAGGTTTCATGGATCCGCCAACTGTTCGACTAGTGCCTGACACGACTTTGAGAGACCACTCGTCGCAGGGAGCACACAGGATCTGGGGCCGCGAAGGGCCACCCCGTCTCCGCATGCCGTAGATCCGTCGTACTTCCGACCGCACAGCCGGGCAGGGCGCGATAGGCCTTCGCTCGGCTTCGTGCGTGTTTGGAGGCGAAACGATGGAAGCGGTGGTGGGTGTCGTGGCCCTGGCGGTGGGGGTCGCGATCGGTTTCCTCGTCAGGAAAGCGGTCGCGCAGTCCCAGGCCCTCAGCGCGGAGGCCAAGTCCCGGCAGCTGGTGTTGGAGGCCGAGCGCGAGGCCGAGCGCCTCACGCGCGAAGCCCTGGTGCAGGCCAAGGACGAGATCGGCGCCTTGCGGCGCGAGGCGGACGAGGACCTTCGGCCTCGCCGCGACGAGGTCAAGCGTCAGGAGGAGCGGCTCGTCCAGAAGGAACAGACGATCGATCGCAAGCTGGACGACGTCGACAAGCGGGCGAGTGAGCTCGACGACCGGGACGAGAAGCTCCAGATGGTGCGGGAGCAACTGGAGCATGCGGCGGACCAGCACCGGAAGCGTCTCGAGGAGATCGCGCAGATGACGGCGCAGGAAGCCCGGGAGGCGCTGCGGACCCAGGTCGTCGACGACGCGAAGCGTGAAGCGATGTCGACCGTCCGTGAGATCGAGCAGCGAGCCCGCGAAGAAGGCGAGGAGCGCGCTCGCAAGATCGTGACGATCGCGATCCAGCGGGTGGCGTCGGAGCAGACGGCCGAGTCGACGGTGTCGGTGTTCTCGCTCCCGAGCGAGGACATGAAGGGACGGATCATCGGCCGCGAGGGCCGCAACATCCGGGCGTTCGAGGCGGTGACCGGAGTGAATCTCATCATCGATGACACGCCGGAAGCGGTCGTGCTCTCGTCCTTCGACCCGGTCCGGCGCGAGACCGCCCGTTTGACCCTGGAGAAGCTCGTGCAGGACGGCCGGATCCATCCGGCGCGCATCGAGGAGACCTTCGAGCGGTCGGCGGGCGAGATCGAGGAGCGGATCCGCCGGGCGGGCGAGGGGGCGGTTCTGGACGTCGGGATCACCGACGTGCACCCGGAGATGATCCGGCTGCTGGGCCGCCTGCAGTTCCGAACGTCCTACGGGCAGAACGTCCTCAAGCACCTCGTCGAGTCGGCGCACGTCGCGGCGGCGATCAGTGCGGAGCTCGGCATCGACCCTGCGATCCCCAAGCGAGGAGCGCTGCTCCACGACATCGGGAAGGCCGTCACCCACGAGATTGAGGGCTCACACGCCATCATCGGCGCCGAGATCGCTCGCCGGATGAAGGAGTCTCCGGAGGTCGTTCACTGCATCGAGTCACACCACGGTGAGGTCGAGCAACGCACGATCGAAGCCGTCATCGCGCAGATCGCCGACGGCATCTCGGGCGGCCGGCCCGGAGCTCGTCGCGAGAGCCTCGAGACCTACGTGAAGCGTCTCGAGCGTCTCGAGGAGATCTGCACGAGCTACCCCGGTGTCGAGAAGGTCTACGCGATGCAAGCGGGACGCGAGGTTCGGGTGATGGTCAAGCCGCAGGACATCGACGACCTCACCGCGCAGGTCATGGCCCGCGACATCGCCAAGCAGGTGGAGGAGGAGCTGCAGTACCCGGGCCAGATCAAGATCACGGTCGTCCGCGAGACCCGCTCGATCGAGTACGCCAAGTAGCGAGCTCGACGGCCGCCCCAGCCAAGATGCGGGGGCGGCCGTCGGGTATCAGGTGAGCTCAGGTCAAGCGATCAGAGTCCCTCGCACTGATCCTCCTTGCTGCCCTGCACGACGTTGCCTCCGCCCGTCGGGGCGGGATCGTTCTTCTTGCACTGCAGATTCCCGTCGATCCGGTTGTTGTTGATCGCCAATCCGCCGGTGTTCTGGAACGCCTGGAGGTTTCCGCCGATGCGGTTGCCCTTCGCCGCCAAGCTTCCCTCCTGGTCGTCGAACAGGATGTCACCGCCGATGCGAGCTCGGATGATCCGTGCGGCGTCGCCCTGGACGATCTGAACGCTTCCGCCGATCCTTGACCGGTCGCGGAGGATGACCCTCCGCGCGTTCTCAGCCTGCACGTTGCCGATGACATGGATCCCGGAGGCCTTCAGGGTCGCATCGCGCTGCACCTTGATCGTCCCCTCGACCAGCGTGCCGTTCAATGTGCATGTGGCGCCCTGCGGAACGCGGAGGTTGTCCACCGTGACCGCGCCGATGGTGCCACGACACACACGCTCTTCCGCCGAAGCCGGTCCTGCGGGAAGGAGCAGTGCCCCTCCCACGGCCAAGACCGCCATCCATCTCGTCGATCGCTTCATATCTGTCTCCCCTCGTCGATATAGGCAACGTAGCTACCGCGCGTGAAGCGCCCGTGAGACACGTGTGAGAGATCTCTTATCAACGACACGTGCTCGAAACCAGCATAGCTGTGCTCGCTCGAGCGCCCGGCGCATCGCAGCCCGGAGGATGAACCATCCGCGATCGCGTGATCGGCTGCCTGGGGCACGCCGACGCGTAGGTAAGTCATCTCTCATCGGTGTCTCACGGACACCTCATGGCCGTCGAATACGTTCGTCGTCGAAGGGCAGGAGACGACGGGAAGACGACGGAAAGAGGTATCCGATGGGACCGAGGATCATGACGTTCCTCGTAGTGGCCGCGCTCACGGTGTTCGGATCGGGCGGCGCTTCGCTGGCCGACACCGATCACTCGGACGCCGAGATCGTGTTCGCTCGGGACGAGGATGCCGGCGGCGTGCTCGCCACAGACGGAGACGACGGCGATGACACGACGGATGGCGATGGGGACGACAGCGATTCGTTCACGAGCGGTGTCGACAGCAATGACGGCACGAACAGCCGAGTCACGAGCGTCTCGCGAGGCGACGACCGCAGCCGTGGCGACCTGACCCGCGACTGGACGAAGGACGGCCCCGGCACGTCGACGCGAGACCGCACCGCGAATCACACGAACGACGAAACCCGGAACGACACCCGCTGAGGATGACCGCTGGGACCTGGGGGCCTTGGCCCCCAGGTCCCAGCATCGAAAAGGAGACAAGATGGCAGTCACGACGAAGGAACGGCGCGGCAGCTGGGAGTTGCAGGAAGGCGACGAGATCGCCCCGGGTCTCACCGCACTGAAGCTGCTCGGCGGCGGTACCCGGTACGAGGCGTTCCTCGCCTTCGACGATGAGCTGCATCACGCCACGGTCGTCAAGGTGCTTCGCCCCGATCGCATCGACGACGAGGGCGCCCTCCGCGGGCTCCGGGTGGAGGCAGACGTACTCTCGTCGTTGAACCACCCGGCGATCGCCCGCCTTCTTCGCGACGGGATCGAGGACGAGCGTCCGCACATCGTGCTCGAGCTCGTCGAGGGACCACGGCTTTCGACGCTGATCCGCCGGTTCGGCCCTCTCGAAACCGAGCAAGCCGCGCCGCTCGCGGTCGAGGTCGCGTCGGCTCTGCATTACCTGCACGGGCTCGGCCTCGTGCACCTGGATGTCAAGCCGAAGAACCTCATCATGGGCGCGCCGCCACGCCTGATCGACCTCAGCATCGCGAGATCGTTCCGTGACGCGGCGTCCCTCACGGTCCCGGTCGGCACCGACGCGTACATGGCGCCGGAGCAGTGCATGCCTTCGCCCGGGCGCGTCGGTCCGGCGGCAGACGTCTGGGGCCTCGGCATCACGTTGTACGAGTCCCTCGTGGGGGAGCCGGCATTCCCACGCGGGTCCGAGGAGGACGGTGCGCCCGCCGGGAAGCGCTTCCCGCAGCTGACGCACCGGCCGGCACCGATGCCCTCGCGGGTTCCATCGGAGCTCGCAGGGGCCGTCGATGCCGCGCTCGCCTTCAAGCCGGAAGACCGGCCCACGGCGCGCGAGATGGCTGAAGCGGTCGAGCCGCTCCTGCGGCGGCCACGGAGGCTGGTCCTGAACCGGCTGAAGCCCAGGTAGGGCCGGCCGGAGAGGAAGACGAAAGGAGTGAGGAAGATGCGGTGGGGAAAGATCGCAGTACTGCTCTTCACGGGAGTGGTCGGTCTCGGCCTCGGCCTTGTCGTCGCCGAGCCGTGGGACAGCCCGACGAGTGTCGACGCTCTGGAGCTCGACGACGAGGCCTGGCGTGATGATGATGCATTCAGCGCCGAAGTTCGAGACGATGACGGCGACGATGACGACGGGAAGGGAACCCGAAGCGGGAACGGCGGCCGAGACGACGGAACCAGCGCCACCGACAACGGCGGCCCCGGGACCACCAGTGCCGACGGCGGCCGGTCCGGCGGCGGAACCAGCGCCACCGACAACGGCGGCCCCGGCACCACCAGCGCCGACGGCGGCGGGGGCGGCGGAGCCGTCTCGGCCGCGACCGACACCGACGGCGGAGGAGTCGGGGGCGGAGGGGGCACCAGCTTCGGCGGCGGGAGTGCCTCCGGTGGCGGGACCACCTGAGTCGAAGGCGCAGCGTGACGACGCGACCCCCGGGGCGAAGCCCCGGGGGTTGTCGCCATCCTTCTCCCGCCGCCGCCTGCGATCGAGCATCACGGTCCGGATCCTTGTGTCATTCGCGGTTCTCATGGCGGTCGTAACCCTGGTCTCGGTGTTTCTCGTTCGGCAGGTACTGCTCGCGGGGCTCGACGAGCGGGTCGACGCCGCGCTCGTGCAAGAGTCGAGGGAGCTGCGGCGGCTCATCCAGGAGGGCTCCGATCCGGAGACGGGCCAGCCGTTCCGCGCGAACGTCCGCCGCATCCTCGAGGTGTTTCTCGAACGAAACGTGCCCGCCCGCAACGAGGCCTTCCTGACGTTCGTCGAGGGCGAGCCGTACTTGCGGAGTCGCAATGTCCTGCCCTACAGGCTCGACGAGGATGAGTCGCTGGTCGAGCGATGGTCCGTTGTGACCAGGACCGATGCCAGCTTCGTCGAGACGCCGGGCGGGACCGTCCGCTATCTCGCGGTGCCGATCCGCGCCGGCGGCGAGGTGAGGGCCGTGTTCGTCGCCGCCGTCTTCCGCGACCTCGAGGCCGAGGAGATTGAGCCCGCAGTCCGGGCCGCCGCTCTGGTCGGCGTCGCGGCGGTCCTGATCGGCTCGCTTCTCGCCTTCCTCCTCGTGCGCCGTCGGATCGTCAAGCCGGTGCAGTCGGTGGAGGCAACGGCGCGGACGATCTCCGAGAGCGACCTTAGCCGGCGGATTGAAGTGAACGGTGAGGACGAGATCGCGCACCTCGCCAAGACGTTCAACGACCTGTTGGAGCGGCTCGAGCGGGCGTTCGCGGCGCAGCGCGCGTTCGTCGACGACGCCGGGCACGAGCTCCGCACCCCGATCACGATCATCCGCGGTCAGCTCGAGCTCCTGAGCGAGGACCCGGAACGGCGACGCCATGCGGTGGAGCTCGTGACCGGGGAGCTCGACCGGATGAGCCGGATGGTGAACGACCTGCTCCTGCTCGCCAAGGCGCAACAGCCTGAGTTCCTGGTGTTCGACCTCGTCGACGTGGGAGCGCTGACGCGCGAGGTGCACGAGAAAGCCGGGGCACTCGGAGAACGCCGGTGGCGGCTCGACGCCGTGGCGGACGGCGCGCTCGTCGGCGACCGACAGCGGCTCGCGGAGGCCCTGATCCAGTTGTTGCAGAACGCGGCCGATCACACCGACGCGGACGAAGATATCGTGCTCGGCTCACGGATCGACGACGGGTTGGCGCGGTTCTGGGTTCGCGACAGCGGCCCAGGGATCCCCCGGGAGATGCTCGAGCGCATCTTTGACCGCTTCAGCCGAGTGAGCTCCCGGCAGTCGGACGGCGCCGGGCTGGGCCTCGCGATCGTTCGCTCGATCGCGGAAGGCCACCGCGGTCGCGTGTGGGTCGAGAGCGAGATCGGGCGGGGTACGATGTTCACGATCGAGGTCCCCGTGAACCAGGATCCGGCCGTGACGGATGTGGCGTGATGGGCGCCGCGAGGATCCTGATCGCCGAGGACGAACATGGCATCTCCTCGTTCCTGGAGGGAGGACTTCGGGCCGCCGGGTTCGCCGCGACGGTGGTCGAGGACGGCGCGTCGGCCCTCGCGCTCGCGCGCACCGGCGAGTTCGACCTCGTCGTGCTCGACCTCGGACTTCCGACGCGGGACGGACTCTCGGTGCTCGAGGAGCTCAGGAGCACCGGT
>CAZMNP010000036.1:0-10135 GCA_964567675.1 uncultured Actinomycetes bacterium | reverse complement strand
CCGCTCGCTCCTCGGCTTCATGACGCCCGGCTTCGTCGCGGAGGGCAAGTCGTACCTGACGGTCGCCGTCGGGTGCACCGGCGGGCGCCACCGCTCGGTGGTGATCGCCGAGGATCTCGCGCGGTTCTTCCGCGACAAGGGACTGCCGGCCTCCGTCGACCACCGCGACCTCGACCGCTAGGGATCTCGCCGATCTCGAGGAATCGCCATCGGCTAGAGTGGATGTCCCCCCCTCACAGGAGGACAACCATGGGCGTCAAGATCGGGATCAACGGGTTCGGTCGCATCGGGCGGAACTTCTTCCGGGCCGCGAAGGAGCGCGGGTCGGATCTGGACTTCGTGGCCGTCAACGACATCACGGACTCCAAGACGCTCGCCCACCTCCTGAAGTACGACTCGGTCCTCGGGACCTTCGACCGCGACATCCGCGCGTCCGCGAACGGCATCAGCGTCGACGGCGACGAGCTGCGGGTCCTCGCCGAGCGCGATCCCACCAACCTCCCGTGGAAGGAGCTCGGCGCGCAGGTGGTCGTCGAGTCCACGGGCCTGTTCACCAAGCGCGAGGACGCCGACAAGCACATCGCCGCCGGCGCCGAGAAGGTCGTGATCAGCGCGCCGGCCAAGGGAGAGGACCTCACGGTCGTGCTCGGCGTGAACGACGACCAGTACGACCCGGCGCAGCACAACGTGATCTCCAACGCATCCTGCACGACGAACTGTGTGGCGCCGATGGCGAAGGTCCTCGACGACGCGTTCGGGATCGAGCAGGGGTTCATGACGACGATCCACGCCTACACGAACGACCAGAAGATCCTTGACCTGCCGCACGAGGACCTGCGCCGGGCCCGTGCCGCGGCGCTCAACATCATCCCGACCTCCACCGGCGCCGCGAAGGCGACCGGCCTCGTCCTTCCGCACCTGAAGGGGAAGCTGGACGGCCTCGCGATGCGCGTCCCCGTTCCCGATGGCTCCGTGACCGACCTCGTGGCCACCCTGAAGCGTGAGGTCACCGTCGAAGAAGTGAACGCCGCGTTCAAGGCGGCCTCGGAGAGCGGATCGCTGTCCGGAGGGCTTCTCATCTACACCGAGGACCCCATCGTCTCGAGCGACATCGTCGGGTCGCCGGCCTCGTGCACGTTCGACGCGCTCTCCACGATGACGATGGGCAACGTCGCCAAGATCGTCGGGTGGTACGACAACGAGTGGGGGTACTCGAACCGGCTCGTCGACATCGTCGAGAAGCTCGCCGCGTCGCTCTGACGTGAGGATCCGAACGCTCGACGACATCGGAGACCTCTCCGGCCTCCGGGTGTTCGTCCGTGTGGATTTCAACGTCCCCCTGAAGGACGGGGTCGTGACGGACGACTCCCGGATCCGCGCCACGATTCCCACGTTGACCGAGATCCTCGATCGCGGAGCCTCGGTCGTCGCCGCGTCGCACCTCGGCCGGCCGAAGGGGCAGGTGAACGAGGAGCTCCGACTCGCGCCCGTGGGAGACCGGCTCGCCGAGTTGCTCGAGCGCGAGGTCTTCGCACTCGACGAGGTGGTGGGGGACAAGGTCGAGGCCGTGTGCGGTCACATCGAGCCCGGTGATGTCGTCTTGCTCGAGAACCTGCGGTTCGATCCCCGGGAGGAGCGCAACGACGTCGCGTTCGCCGAGCAGCTCGGGGCGTTGGCCGACGCCTACGTCGACGACGCGTTCGGCGCCGTCCATCGCGCGCACGCGTCCGTCGTCGCCCTTCCGGAGCTCTTCCTGAAGCAAGGGCGTCCCGTGGCGGCCGGGCGATTGCTGCAGCGCGAGGTCGACGCCCTCTCCAGGCTCCTCGAGGACCCCGAGCGCCCCTACGTCGCGGTGCTCGGCGGGGCGAAGGTCTCGGACAAGCTCGGCACGATCGGGGCACTGGTCGAGCGCGTCGACGCGATCTTGATCGGTGGGGCGATGGCGTTCACGTTCCTGGCCGCCGAAGGCGGGGACGTGGGGGACAGCCTGGTCGAGCCCGATCGCTTCGACGAGAGCCGCGCGGCGCGCGCCCGCGCGGACGAGCTCGGCACGCTGATCCAGCTGCCCGAGGACGTGATCGCGGCACCCGAGATCGCCGCGGAGGCCCCGCGACAGACCGTGCCGGCCAGCCGGATCCCGCGCGGGATGAAGGGGCTGGACATCGGCCCGCGCTCGGTCGAGGAGTTCGCCCGATCCGTCGCCGATGCGAAGACCGTCCTGTGGAACGGGCCGATGGGCGTGTTCGAGCTCGAACCGTTCGGGGCCGGAACGCGGGGCGTCGCCACCGCGATCGCGGGGTCGAAGGCCTACAGCGTCGTCGGCGGTGGCGACACGCTGGCGGCGGTGGCGAAGTACGGACTCGAGGAGGGGTTCGACCACCTGTCCACCGGCGGCGGCGCATCGCTCGAGTTCCTCGAGGGGCGCACGCTCCCGGGGATCGCCGTGCTGGAGGCCTTAAGCAGCGAAGCGGTAGGCCCCGCGTGAGGCCCCGCCTCGCGGGGACTCACGCGGAAAAGGAGGTCGTGGGATGAGCGAGCGCCGGCCGATCCTTGCCGCGAACTGGAAGATGCACAAGACGCACCTGGAGGCGATCCAGACGGTCCAGAAGCTCTCCTACCTGCTGGACCGCGACGACTCCGAGCGCGTCGAGGTCGTCATCTGCCCGAGCTTCACGTCGCTGCGCTCCATCGACACCCTGATGTCGAGCGACCGGCTGCCCTACGCCCTCGGCGCGCAGGACGTGCATCGGGAAGAGAAGGGTGCGTTCACCGGAGAGGTGTCGCCGGCGATGCTGAAGGCGCTGAACGTCACCTACGTCATCGTCGGTCACTCGGAGCGCCGAGAGCTCTTCGGTGAGACCGACGAGACGGCGAACCGGAAGCTCCGAGCGGTCTTCGCGCACGAGATGACGCCGATCCTCTGCGTGGGCGAGACCCTCCGGGAGCACGACGCGGGGGCGGCGGAGCAGAAGGTGACCACGCAGGTGCGCGAGGGTCTGCACGGGGTCTCGGCCGGAGACGCGGCGACCCTCGTCGTCGCCTACGAGCCGATCTGGGCGATCGGAACGGGTCGCAACGCGGAGCCCGCCGATGCCGGGCAGGTCATCGGTTTGATCCGAGAGACAGTCGGCTCGCTCTACTCCAAGGGGGTGGCCGATGCGGTCCGGATCCAGTACGGGGGGAGCGTCAAGGCCGGGAACATCCGCGACTTCATGGCGCATCCTGAGATCGACGGGGCCCTGGTGGGCGGGGCGAGCCTGGATCCGGAGGAATTCGCCCTGATCGTCAAGTATCGCGGGGCTTGATGGTGAACCTCCTCTCCGATAAGAGGACTCAACCCAATCCCCGGCGGCGGTCCGTATACGTGTTGGAGGCACAGCGGCTGCCCCGTGCGCGGAGCGTGCCGTGTGTGCTAAGAGGTTGGAGTCACGATCGGAGGGAGGTCGAATGAGTAGGAGTCTCAAGAGGGCGCCGGTATGGCTCGGCTTGGTCCTGACGCTCGCGCTGGTTGCCGCCGCGTGTGGCGGAGACGGTGATGACCCGGGTACGACCGGGGCGACCGGTGGGACCGGGGAGACCGGGACCACAACCGGTGGCTCGTGGTCGATGTCGATCTGTGAGCCCGAGTCACTGATCCCGCAGGTGAATGCCGAGACATGCGGCAGCCAGGTGTTGAACGGCCTGTTCACCGCGCTGATCCAGTTCGACGCGGACGACCAGCTCGTCATGGCGGTCGCCGAATCGATCGAGTCGGAAGACAACACCAACTGGACGGTCACGCTCCGCGAGGGATGGACCTTCCACGACGGCACCCCGGTCACCGCGCAGTCCTTCGTGGACGCGTGGAACTGGGCGGCCTACGCACCGAACGGCGCCGGGAACAACTACTTCATGGGCCCGTACGGCGTGAACATCGTCGGCTACGACGAGCTGAACCCCGCAGAGGGTGACCCCACCGCCGAAGAGATGTCCGGACTCGTGGCTGTGGACGATCGCACGTTCACGGTCGAGCTGGGGGCTCCGTTCAGCGAGTTCCCGATCACGCTCGGCTACAACGCGTTCTATCCGCTGCCGGAGTCGTTCTTCGCCGACCCCGAGGGATTCAACGACGCGCCCGTGGGCAACGGGCCGTACATGATGGACGGCCAGTGGGAGCACGACGTCGGCGTCAACCTGATCCGGTACGAGGACTACGCCGGTACGCCGGGCAACGCCGACGCCGTCGAGTTCCGCATCTACGCCAACCTCGACACGTCGTATCGCGACGTGCAGGCGGGCAACCTCGACATCGGGGACGTGCCGTCCGACCAGATCGAGGCCGGCAAGGCTGAGTTCGGCGACCGTTTCCTCGAGGTGGCAAGCTCGTCCTTCTCGTACATCGGGCTCCCGCTCTACGACCCCGCATTCGAGAACCCGGACGTGCGCAAGGCGTTCTCGATGGCGATCGACCGTGAGGCCATCATCGAGGCGATCTTCTTCAACACCCTGGTACCGGCCGACGACTTCGCGTCACCGGTCGTGCAGGGCTACCGAGAGGGCGCCTGCGGCGAGGCCTGCACCTTCGATCCCGAAGCGGCGAAGGCGCTGCTCGACGGGGCCGGAGGCTTCGACGGGGAGCTGACGATCTGGTTCAACAACGACGGCGGTCACGAGCAGTGGATCGAGGCCGTCTCGAACCAGTGGCGCCAGAACCTCGGCATCGAGGACATCGTGTTCGAGTCGATGCCGTTCGCCAAGTACCTCGGCCTGTTGGACGGCGGGATCGACGACGACCCGGCGACCGACGGTGTCACGGGGCCGTTCCGCCTCGGCTGGGTGATGGACTACCCGAGCATGCAGAACTACCTCGAGAACCTCCACGGGACGAGCGCGGGCTCGAACTACACGACGTACTCGAACCCGGAGTTCGACGACCTGATCGCGCAGGGCAAGCAGGCAGCGACGCTGGACGAGGCGGTCTCCTTGTACCAGCAGGCCGACGACCTCCTGGCCGCGGACGTGCCGATCATCCCACTGTGGTTCGGGGTCACCCACCAGGTGATCTCGGAGCGGGTCTCGAACGTCAACATCTCGAAGTTCACCTTCGTGAACGTGGCGGAGGTGCAGGTGGTCGAGGCCTAGGCAGGCGGCCAGCGGAGAAGCAGGAAACGGATTAGCATGGACGGAGCGGCCGGCAGGATCGGCCGCTCCGTCCAGTTTCTGACAGGAGTCTGCAGATGGGGCGCTACGTGGCGCGTCGCCTGCTCCAGGCCGTTCCGGTGTTCTTCGGAGCGACCTTCATCGTGTTCACGATGGTCTATGCCCTGCCCGGGGACCCGATCCGGGCCCTGAACGGGGAGCGCCCGATCTCCGAGAGCGCGCAGGCCTCCCTCCGGGACCGATACAACCTCGACGACCCGCTCCTGATCCAGTACGCGAAGTACATCGGAGGCCTCGCCACCGGGGACTTCGGGGAGACGTTCCGCGGAGAGCCCGTCTCCGGAATCTTGAAGCAGAAGTTCCCGGTGACCGCGAAGCTCGCCCTCGGGGCCTTCATCTTCGAGTGCGTCCTCGGGCTGCTGGCCGGGATCCTCGCGGGCCTGCGCCGGGGCTCCTTCATGGACAACCTGGTCCTGTTGTCCACGACCTTCATCGTGGCGATCCCGGTGTTCGTCCTGGGCTTCGTCGCGCAGCTCGTCCTGGGCGTCCAGCTCTCGTGGTTCCCCATCGCCGGGCTCCAGAACGGGTGGTTCAGCTACGTCCTGCCGTCGATGGTGCTCGGATCGCTGTCGCTGGTCTACATCGCGCGCCTGACGCGCACGAGCCTGGTGGAGACCCTCCGCTCCGACTACATCCGGACGGCGGAGGCGAAGGGTCTCCCGCGGCGGCGGGTGGTCGGTCGCCACGCGATGCGGAACTCGCTCATCCCGGTCGTTACCTTCCTCGGGGTCGATCTCGGGGCGCTGATGGCCGGCGCGATCATCACGGAGGGGATCTTCAACATCCCCGGCATCGGCCGCGAGGTCTTCCTCGCGATCCAGGGACAGGAGGGTGCGGTCGTGGTCGGGATCGTCACGGCGGGGATCCTCATCTTCA
Source organism: uncultured Actinomycetes bacterium (assembly GCA_964567675.1). Lineage (GTDB taxonomy): Bacteria > Actinomycetota > UBA4738 > UBA4738 > HRBIN12 > CALGFI01. Next base: position 4,060 of record CAZMNP010000036.1, on the reverse strand, counting down.
TCCTCATGAACCTGCTCGTGGACCTGCTGTACGCGGTGCTCGACCCGAGGATCCGCTATGAGTGATCGGAAGCGGGGCGGCACCACCGAGGACGTCGACCTTCTCGAAGAGGAGGCACGACCCGAGGACGCGATGCTCCCGTCCTCGGGAGGCGGCGTCCAGGCCCAGGGGTCGATCGCCGCGGCCGCCGCGGTCGAGGGCGGCGCGAGCGAGTACCAGGCAAGCCTGTGGAGCGATGCGTGGCGTCAGCTGCGCCGCAAGCCGCTGTTCCTGATCGCGGCCTTTCTGCTCGTCGTCTTCACGGTGATGGCGATCGCTCCCGGCTTGTTCACGAGCGCCGACCCCGAGTTCGCCGATCTCTCCAACAGCGTCGATACCCCGTCAGCCGGGCACTGGTTCGGCTTCGACATCCAAGGCCGCGATTACTTCGCGCGGGTGATCTACGGGACGCGGGTGTCGCTCGTCATCGGCCTGCTCGTCGTCGGGATCGACGTGGTCATCGGGATCCTCCTCGGAAGCATCGCGGGGTACTACGGCGGCAAGCTCGACACACTCATCGGGCGCGCGGCCGACATCTGGTTCGCGCTGCCGACGACCCTCGCCGCCATCGTGTTCCTGAGCGTCCTCGGGCAGCGCGGTCTGTTCCAGGTGTCGTTCGTGCTGATCTTCCTGGCGTGGCCCACCCTGATGCGCCTCATGCGCTCGGCCGTCCTGGCCGGCAGGGAGGCCGACTACGTCCAGGCCGCGAAGGCACTCGGGGCGGGGGACTGGCGGATCCTGCGGGTGCACATCCTGCCCAACGGTATCGCCCCGGTGATCGTCTACGCCACGATCAGCGTAGGCATCATCGTCTCGGCGGAAGCCGCGTTGTCCTTCCTGGGCGTCGGGCTCCAGCTCCCCGCGATCTCGTGGGGCCTCATGATCAGCGACTCGCAGGGACGCCTCCTCACCAGCCCTCACCTGCTGCTGTTCCCCGGCGCGTTTCTTTCCGTGTTCGTGCTCTCCTTCATCATCCTGGGCGACCAGCTCCGCGACGCGCTCGACCCGAGGCTCCGCTGACGATGCGAAGGAACCAGGACAGCAAGCTCCCCGACCTGGAGGCGACCCCGTTCGGCCACCTGCTCGAGGTGAACGATCTCGCCGTCGAGTTCAACACGGACTACGGCACCGTCAACGCCGTGAACGGGATCAACTACACGGTGGATGCCGGCGAGAGCCTCGCGATCCTCGGAGAGTCGGGCTCGGGCAAGACCGTGAGCGCGCTCGCGATCATGGGCCTGATCGAGAAGCCGGGCCGGATCGCGGAGGGGGAGATCCTCTACAAGGGCGTGAACCTCCTGACGCTCGCGGACTCGGAGCGCCGAGCGGTGCGCGGCGCCGAGATCTCGATGATCTTCCAGGACGCGCTGTCGGCGCTGAACCCCGTCTTCACCGTCGGCGACCAGATCGCCGAGATGTTCCAGGTGCATCGCGGGATGCGGAAGAAGGACGCGATGCGTAAGGCCCTGGAGCTGATGGACCGGGTTCGGATCCCCTCGGCGAAGGAGCGCCTGCGCGACTACCCGCACCAGTTCTCGGGCGGGATGCGCCAACGCGTGATGATCGCGATCGGCATCGCTCTGGATCCGACGATCCTCATCGCCGACGAGCCCACGACGGCGCTCGACGTGACGGTCCAGGCGCAGATCATGGAGCTCCTCGCCGAGATCCAGCAGGAGACCCAGATGGGCATGATCCTGATCACGCACGACCTCGGGGTCGTCGCCGAGGTCGCGAACGACGTCTGCGTGATGTACGCGGGCAAGCTCGTCGAGAAGGCGTCGGCCGGGGCGATCTACGAGAGCCCGGCGCATCCGTACACCGAGCGCCTGATGGCCTCGATCCCGCGGATCACCCAGAAGGGTGGCCGCCTCGACCCGATCAAGGGAGCTCCGCCGAGCCTGATGAACATCCCGGTGGGGTGTCCGTTCCATCCGCGGTGCCCGCGCGCGAGGATCCCCGACCCGTGCCAGACGGAGGTGCCGCCGCTCCGCGAGGTCGTCGACCAGCGGTTCGCGGCGTGCCATTTCGCGGAAGAGGTCCTCGCCGAGGAGGGCGTCGAGGTAGTGGCCACGTGATCACCGAGCCCGCGGTCACTCCGTCGCCCTCGCCCAACGGCGAACCACTCCTTTCGGTTCGGGGACTCGTGAAGTACTTCCCGCTGACCCAGGGGATCCTCTTCAAGAAGAAGGTGGGCGACGTCAAGGCGGTCGACGGCGTCAACCTCGACCTGTTCAAAGGCGAGACGCTCGGCCTGGTCGGCGAGTCCGGATGCGGCAAGTCCACGGTCGCTCGCGTGCTGCTGCGCCTGTTCGAGCCGACGGCGGGCCAGGCGATGTACAAGGGCCGCGACATCTTCTCGCTCCGCCGCAAGGAGATGCGCGCGCTACGGCGCGAGATCCAGATCATCTTCCAGGACCCCTACTCGTCACTGAACCCGCGGATGACCGTCGGCGACATCGTCTCCGAACCCTGGGCGATCCACCGCGACGTCGCGACCAAGCGCGAGCGGCGCGTGCGAACGGCCGACCTGCTCGAGCGCGTCGGTCTGAACCCCGACCACATCAACCGCTATCCCCATCAGTTCTCGGGGGGTCAGCGACAGCGGATCGGGGTCGCGCGCGCGCTCGCGCTCAACCCCGAGATCATCATCTGCGACGAGCCCGTTTCGGCGCTCGACGTCTCGGTGCAGGCGCAGGTGGTCAACCTGCTCGAGGACCTGCAGGACGAGTTCGGCCTCTCCTACATCTTCATCGCGCACGATCTCTCCGTGGTCCGGCACATCTCGGATCGCGTGGCGGTGATGTACCTGGGGAAGATCGTCGAGATCGGAGACGAGAGCGAGATCTACCAGTATCCGGCGCACCCGTATACCCAGGCCCTACTGTCGGCCGTCCCCATCCCGGATCCCAGCCTGCGCGGCAACCGGGAGCGGATCATCCTCACCGGCGACGTCCCCAGCCCGGCCAACCCTCCGTCGGGCTGCCGGTTCCGGACCCGGTGCTGGAAGGCGCAGCCCAAGTGCACCCAGGAGGAGCCGGAGCTGATCCCCAGGAGCCGGCCGCACCCCGATGCCTGTCACTTCTCCGAGGTCCGCGAGGTCGTCCCGGTCGAGAACTGAGCCCGGCCACGGGACAGGCACGGATGGCGTTCGCCGGCTGAGGGGCATCGCGGGCGGCAATCTTCCGAGAGAGCGGCGAGCGTATATGTGCTCGTGAGCCGGTTGCCCGTCCCTTCGGGCCGTCGCTAGGATGCCTCGGTCGCTCCGAACACTGGAGATGCGAACGCCGGATGTCCCAACTGCAGGCAGAGGTCACCGCCGGACCGTCCGAGGACGCTTCGGCGGAGCCGAGTCCAGAGGTCGTCGGCAAGTCTCCCGGACAGCTCTTCTGGTTGCGGTTCCGCTCGGACCGGGCGGCGCTGGCGGGCATCGCGGTGATCGCGATCCTGGTACTCCTCGCGTTGACGGCGTCCCTGATCGCGAAGCACGTCGTGCACCACAGCGTGGGCGAGCGGTTCTCGGACGTGATGCTCAACGAGTTCGGTCTCCCCAAGGGTCCAAACGCGCAGTTCTGGTTCGGCGCGGACCGGGTCGGCCGGGACATGTTCGTCCGGGTGATCTACGGGATCCGCACCTCGCTGATCATCGCGTTGTTCGCGACCACGATCGCCGTCGCGATCGGAGTGGTGCTCGGGATGATGGCCGGCTACTTCCGCGGATGGGTCGACACGGCGATCTCACGCGGGGTCGACGTCATGCTCTCGATGCCCCTGCTGCTCTTCGCGATCGGCATCGTGTCCACGTGCTCCCGCTCCCAGGAGGGATGCCTCGGTGGGTTGGTCAAGCCAGGGGTCCCCGTGGTCATCTTCGTGATCGCGCTGTTCAGCTGGCCGAACATCGCCCGGCTGGTTCGGGGCCAGACCCTGTCGATCCGCGAGCGCGACTACATCGAGGCCAACCGTGTCCTCGGAGCGGGCAACACCACGATCATGTTCCGGGAGGTGCTGCCGAACCTCGTCG